>CAZIGG010000128.1:0-1349 GCA_964538575.1 uncultured Roseivirgaceae bacterium | reverse complement strand
CTCATCAAATTTTTCCTGCAAAATCTTTAAAATTGACCTACTTTTAGCGCTTGTCTGTCGTAAAAATAGAAAATTCAAGATTTGATTAACACGTATGGAAGCAGTTTCAGCCGAAAAGCATCAGGCGCACCGGGAGAAAATCAAGAGCGTATTTGCCGAAGTTGGTAAAGTCGTTGTAGGGCAGGAGTATATGGTAAACCGGTTAATGATCGGATTGTTTACCAACGGTCACATGTTGCTGGAAGGCGTTCCGGGTCTTGCAAAAACATTAACCGTAAGCACGCTGGCGCAGGTTCTTCACCTGGATTTTCAGCGCATCCAGTTCACCCCCGATTTATTGCCGGCCGATTTGATCGGTACCATGATCTATAACCAGAAGGACGGAAAGTTTGAAGTAAAGAAGGGTCCGATCTTCGCTAACATTATCCTGGCGGATGAAATTAACCGCTCTCCCGCTAAAGTTCAGTCCGCCCTGCTCGAGGCCATGCAGGAAAAGCAGGTGACCATTGGTGAAACAACTTTTCAGCTTGACCGGCCTTTCCTGGTACTCGCGACCCAAAACCCGGTTGACCAGGAAGGAACCTACTCATTGCCGGAAGCGCAGATCGACCGCTTTATGATGAAGGTTTCGGTGGATTATCCATCCAAAGATCAGGAGCTTGAAGTGATGCGCAGGATATCAAACATGAAGTTTGATTTCAAAGTGAATGCGCTTATAACCAAAGAAGACATTTTCGATATCCGCGACCAGATCAACAAAGTAAAGATTTCCGAATCGCTCGAACGCTATATCATAGAGCTTGTGTTTGCTACCCGCAGGCCGCTGGAGTATAAGCTCAACGAGCAGGCACAATACATTCAGTTCGGGGCGTCCCCGCGGGCCAGTATCAACCTGAACCTGGCCGCCAAAGCCGCGGCATATTTTGAAGGCCGCGATTATGTGCTGCCCGAAGACATCAAGGAAGTAGCGCTGGATGTGATGAACCACCGCATCATCCTGAACTACGAAGCCGAAGCCGATAATGTGAAAACCTCCGATATTATCAAGACGCTTTTGGTGAAAGTGCCGATCAGCAAATAAAATTCTGTACGCTAACGTGGGCGGAATCTTAATGAAGTGCGTAACAATTCGGTAAGAGAATTTTAAAGCACGTAACAATTCAATAACCAAATTCCGTTCGGAAAACGCTGATAATCAAACGCAAACCGAACCTGCCCCAAAAGCGCATTTGGAACACGGGTGGCCATTTTTCAGCCTTTAACAATTTGGTAATATACCGCACCCGATGGGGTAATATTGACATACGACCTTTGCCGCAAATAAAATTGTATGCAAAAGGCTTTACTCT
>CAZIGG010000127.1:0-8304 GCA_964538575.1 uncultured Roseivirgaceae bacterium | reverse complement strand
TTGAATGGGTGTGAACAATCCCTCCAATGGTTTCCCATTGCTTATACAATACCGCATGTGTTTTTGTATCGGATGATGGCCTTAGTTTTCCTTCAACTGTTTTGCCGTCAAAATCAACAATCACCATTTTATCAGCCGAAAGCTCTTCGTACGGAACCCCACTGGGTTTGATGGCGAACACACCCGCTTTTCGGTCAACCGCGCTTACATTTCCGAATGTAAAAATTACCAGGCCCAGCCTGGGCAGTTGCATGTTAGTTTCGAACGCCAATTGTTTTAACTCACTGTATGCCGACATGATTCTTGATTTCTTTACTTAATTACTTACAAGTACGGTGTGATGGTGCGCTTCCTGACTTACCTGTGATTCAGTCTGCTGCTTGCACAAGGTTTCGTACTTACGATAGCGTGCCGCATACATGCTTGTAGTTTCAGGGTTGGGCTTATATTCGAAATCAAATCCCTGCCCCATGGCATGCATTGCATCTTCAACCTTAGGATACAGACCCGCGGCTGTAGCGGCAAACATCGCAGCGCCCGCTGCACAGGTTTGTTCAGATTTGTGAATGCGGATAGGCATATTCATTACATCGGCCATCACTTGCATAATGTAAGGCGACTTACGTGCAACACCGCCCAGTCCGATCAATCCCTTTACCGGAACACCTTCGCTGACAAACCTGTTGGCAATCGCTTTTGCTCCGAAACATGTGGCCTCTACTAACGATCTGAATATTCTGGGCGCATCACTGGCCAAATTTAACCCCGCAATAGCCGCTTTCAATTCCTGATTTGCATCCGGAGTTCTGCGGCCATTTAGCCAGTCGATGGCCAATTCACTGTGCTCCGTAACGGGTACTGCAGCTGCCTGTCTGGATAATTCTGCAATGATTTTATCCGACAATTCAGCTTTTAGTTTTTCGCCTCCGGCAGCATCAAGCACCGATGAAGTGTGTAACAAATTATTCAGCGGCCACGCTAACAGGTTCTTAAACCAGGCGTAGGTATCCCCAAAAGCCGATTGCCCTGCTTCCAGGCCAATCATTCCGGGAATAATGGAACCGTCTACCTGTCCGCAAATACCGCGCACCAGGTTTTCCTTAATATCATTTTCAGGCGCCACCAGCATATCGCAGGTTGAAGTGCCCATCACTTTACTTAAATGGTACGGCTCAATCTGACCGCCCACAGCACCCATGTGACAATCGAACGCGCCAACGCCAATTACCACATCGGTCGAAACTCCGAGCCGCGTTGCCCATTCTTGACTGATCGTTCCGGCAGGCTGATCGGCCGTATATGTTTCTGTAAATAATCTTTTTGTAAATCCTTTCAGCAATGGATCGAGCGAAGAAAAGAAGCTGTCCGGAGGAAGTCCGCCAAACTCAGCAGCCCACAACGCTTTATGCCCGGCAGAACAAACACCGCGTTTCATGGCATGAACATCCGTTCCACCGGTCAGTAAAAACGGTATCCAGTCACAATGCTCGACCCACGAATAACACGCCTGGCGCACCGCATCATCTTCGCGGAGAATGTGAAGCAATTTTGCCCAAAACCATTCGGAGGAATAGATGCCGCCAACAAACTTCAAATAGTTCGTATCGAATCTTTCAGCGTGCCGGTTGATCTCGGCAGCTTCTTTAATTGCGGTGTGATCTTTCCACAGCACGAACATCGCGTTGGGATTATTTTCAAACCCGGGTATAAACGCTAATGGCGTACCGGTTTTATCTACCGCGATAGGTGTCGAGCCTGTGGTATCTACCGATATAGCTTTGACATTTGCATGCGCGCCTGATTTTTTCAGACATTCTTTTATTGTGATCTCCAGTCCATCGATATAATCCTGCGGATGCTGACGGAACTGGCTCTCAGCAGGATTGCAAAACAATCCATCACGCCAGCGCGGGTAATAATAAACTGCTGATGACAGTTCCGCGCCCGTTTTGCTATTTATTAATACGGAGCGTACCGAATCCGTGCCGTAATCAACCCCAATTACAAATTTATCTGCTGCCATTATTTGCAATTTCAATCGTTTGTAGATACAATTATAGGGGAATTATTAATCTTAAGTGTATATTTAACAGTTATTTTTAATAACTGTTTTAAGTTTATTTAATGCTGATACACTTTTAAGACTCCTATGTATAAACTCCTGCTATTTTCTCTACTGGCAACTGGATTATCCCTTGCCTCATGTGGCGCCAAAACCGATAAAAAAACAAGCGCTGCTGTACCCGCTCAATCGGGTTCATCTGTAGAAAAGACTTCATTTGGCAAAACGAAGTCGGGCATTGCCATCGATCGCTATACACTGCGCAACAAAAACGGAATAGAAGTAGCCGTTATTAATTATGGAGGGATTATTACGTCTTTATTGACGCCTGATAAAAATTCAGTGTTGGAAGACATTGTGCTGGGTTTTGATTCGCTTTCGGATTATGAAAAGAAAAATCCGTTTTTTGGTGCGCTGATCGGACGGTTCGGAAACCGGATTGCGAAGGGACAGTTTACGTTGGATGGAAAACCCTATACGCTGGCTAAAAATGATGGTGAGAATCACCTGCATGGTGGCGAAAAAGGATTTGACAAAGTTATCTGGGCAATTGATGAATATCCTTCGCCCGAAGGAAAGGCATTAAAACTCACCTACCTCAGTAAAGATATGGAAGAAGGTTATCCCGGAAACCTGCATGTAGAGGTGATTTATACGCTAACGGATGCTGACGAGCTCAAAGTCGATTATAGGGCAACGACCGATAAAAAAACCGTAATCAATCTTACCCAGCATAGCTATTTTAATCTCTCTGGTAATACAAAAGGAGACATCCTCGATCATTCCTTAACGCTCAATGCCGACCAATTTTTGCCCGTAGATAAAACCCTGATCCCTATCGGAACGCTAACGAGCGTTTCAGGAACTCCATTCGATTTTAAGGAAGCAACCCTTATTGGAAGTCGCATTGACAACACGCATGAGCAACTGAAATTTGGATTGGGATACGACCATTGTTGGGTACTTAATGATGAACAGGATACCTTACGCAAAGCCGCAACGCTGTACGATGCTGTTAGTGGCCGGCAACTGGAAGTATTCACAAACGAGCCAGGTATCCAGTTTTATTCCGGAAACTTTTTAGATGGTTCACTCATTGGTAAAAACAAGCGCGTATATACCCATCGCAGTGGCCTGTGTCTCGAAACACAACACTACCCTGACTCGCCCAACCAGTCATCTTTTCCCTCTGTTGAACTGAGTCCGGAAGAAGTGTATAGCTCACATACCATATTTAAGTTTTCAGTCCGATAGTGCACGTGTTAGACTGCATTTATTGCGTTCCGGTTATCAGCAGTAACAGCAAAGTCAATTCCCTGTAAAACAGCCGGTTGTACTTTAATTGATTCCTGATTTTTTAGTATATTTTCCTGAGAACTTAAATCAAATCGAGCTTTTTTCGGTGAAGTACTTAGAAATATTCATGACCCAGGACATAAGCGTATTATGTTAAGTTGACATCGAACCCTGATAAAAATCACCTCCCTTGCTGACCCCCGTCAAAGGCTTCCCGGAATAGCGCTTATTACATTTGACTACTAAAACACACCGATATGAAAAAGCTACTTGTCCCCTGCGATTTTTCGACCCCCTCCCTGCATGCATTTCAATTTGCGCTGGATGCAGCCGCCCAGGCCAACGGTACTGTGTACGCATTGCACGTTGTGGAACTGCCGGTTTTACACGATTCGGTTTTAATGCCCGTGCTTTCCTTTGAGGAAGACCTGCTACAGGAACTTAAAGGAAAAGCTGAAAAAGAGTTCGCGGTAATCAGGAAGAAGTACAATACTAATTCCGTTAAAGTTGAAACCGAAGTACGATTCGGCAAAATCAGCGACATAATCCGGAACTATTCAAAAGAACACGAGATTGACACCATCATTATGGGTTCGCATGGCGCTACGGGCGCACGCGAATTTTTCATTGGCTCTAATGCTGAAAAAATTGTCCGCCATGCCGATGTGCCGGTGCTTGTACTCAAGGATTTCTACAAAGGCCCGATCAAAAACATCGTATTTCCCAACACGCTGGAAACCGAACACCAGGAAGACCTGGTGCAAAAGGTTAAGGCTTTGCAGCATTTCTTCAAGGCTCACCTGCACATTGTCTGGATCAATACACCTGTTAACTTTACCACCGATACGGAAACCCGGAAACGTCTCGAAAAATTTGTAAAGCGTTTCCAGTTTCGCGATTATTCGGTTAACATTTTTAACCATTTGAATCCGGAAGACGGCATTATTGAATTCAGTAATTCGATCAATGCGGGCCTGATTGCCATGGGAACGCACGGCCGGACAGGCTTTGCACACATGATCTACGGCAGCCTTACCGAGTCGCTGGTTAATCATACCGATAAGCTGGTGTGGTCGTACGTTATGAAACCGGAACCTGATAAAGCAGAAAAATAGAAAATGACTCGTACAGACGTTGTTGCAGATATTGCTTGTTTTCATTGCGGAGAGCTGTGTGAGGAAATTCACTGGCACGATGATAAGCCGTTTTGCTGCAAGGGGTGCGAAACGGTGTATGAAATCTTAGACAGCAACAACCTGTGCGAGTACTATACATTGAATCAAAAGGCGGGAATCAAAACCGATCCTGCCAGCGTGGTTAATACGTATGCCTACTTAGATGAACCCGACATCCGCAACAGATTATTAAGCTTCGGGTCGGATTCCTATAATAGTGTAACCTTTTCTGTTCCGGCCATTCACTGTGTATCGTGTATCTGGCTGCTGGAAAACTTAACGAAGCTGAATTCTGGCATCATTCATTCTGCGGTCAACTTTTCAAAGAAAACGGTTAGTATTGATTTTAACCCGAAGACGGTAAGCCTCGGCTCCGTGGCAAGTGTTCTTGCATCGGTAGGATATGCTCCGCGGATTACCCTGGAACATGACAAGGCGGTAGCTCCAAAGAAAGACAGGTCCCTCCTGCTCAAGCTGGCCATTGCCGGTTTTGCGTTTGGTAACGTAATGCTGTTCAGCTTCCCCGAATACCTGGGAATCGACCAGGCCGATCATTCACTGATGCGGACTTTTTCGTGGCTGAACCTTGTATTGTCGGTGCCTGTATTGCTGTACAGCGGCAGCGGCTATCTTAAAGCAGCCTTCAACAGTTTTGCGCAGAAGCAGATTAACATCGATGTTCCGATTGCAATCGGGCTGCTCGCGCTTTTCTTCCGCAGCAGCTATGACATCATCACCGCTACCGGGCCGGGTTATTTCGATTCCTTTACCGGGCTGGTATTCTTTTTACTGATCGGCCGCTGGTTTCAAAGCAAAACGTATGAAAACCTGGCGTTCGACCGTGATTTTACCGCATACTTTCCGCTGGCGGTAAGCCGGCTTGAAAATAAAGAATGGAAACCCGTGGTCATCTATCATCTCCGCAAGGATGATGTTATCAGGATACATAACATGGAGCTGATCCCGGCCGATAGCTTCCTGCTGAATGACCACGCCTACATCGATTACAGTTTTGTTACAGGCGAAGCCAAACCGGTTAAAGCACAATCGGGCGATAAGGTATTTGCGGGCGGACGGTTAATCGGTGCCCCGGTAACACTTGCTGTTGAAAAAGGTACGTCCCAAAGTCACCTGACCAGCTTGTGGAATAACGATGCATTCCGGAAGGTTGAAGAAAACAAGTATCAGAAAATTATTGACCGCGCTGCACGCGCGTTCACCTGGATTGTGCTGGTCATCGCGCTGGGTACCGGCATTTACTGGTACATCGCGGCACCGGCTTCCATGTGGCTCGTGATCACTTCGGTGCTGATGGTTGCCTGTCCGTGTGCGCTGGCATTAGCCGCACCGTTTACCCTGGGCAGCGTAATGCGCGAGCTTGGAAAACGCCAGCTCTATTTAAAGAATGCCGATGTGGTTGAGCGCATGGGTACGATCGATGCGGTGGTGTTTGATAAAACCGGAACCGTGACCCACGGACATAGTCCCGAAATTGAATTTGCAGGTGAGCTGGATGAAATCCAACTGGGCAAGGTTAAATTGATCACAAGCTTTTCAACCCATCCGTTAAGCAAGTTCGTTACCGGCTATATCCGCAAATCGGCTAAAGGCCCCATAGAAGATTTCAAAGAGTTTCCGGGAAAAGGCATGGAAGCAATTGTACAGGGACAAAAATTCAGGATCGGTTCCGCGGTTTTTACAGGCTTCCATGAAAAGCTGGATCAATCCGCTTCGTATGTTTTTGTTTCGATTGACAATGAGGTGAAAGGCTACTTTATGATCCGGACGCTCGTTCGCAAAAATATCGGTGAAATGATCAAACGCTTAGGCACACGCTGCAAAGCCCTGCTTTCAGGAGATCATACAACCGAAAAAAACTCGATGACGCACATTTTCGGCCACACCACTACCCTGCTGTTCAATCAAAGTCCGCACGATAAGCTTGCGTACATCCGCGATTTACAATTCAGCGGAGCAAAAGTAATGATGCTGGGTGACGGGCTGAACGATGCGGGCGCCCTGAAGCAGGCCGATGTAGGCATTGCCGTAACCGATGACACCGGAATCTTCACCCCCGCCTGTGACGGTATCCTTCATGGAAGCAGCGTAACGAAGCTTGACAAAATGCTGTCGTTGGCCAAAGCATCTTCAACGATTTTAAAAACAGCTTTTGGAATTTCATTTTTTTATAACACCATTGCCCTGAGCTTTGCCGTAAGCGGTCACCTGACCCCGCTCACTGCGGCCATCCTGATGCCAATCAGCAGCATCAGCGTGGTAACCTTTTCAACGCTTGCTGTAAAACTTGCGGCAACCCGGAAATTTAAAGACGTATAAATAAACTTTATGAACCTCACGAAATATATCACCGCGGAGCAAGCCGTAAAACATATTCAGTCGCGCGACCGCGTATTCGTACACGGTGGAGCCGCAACCCCGCATCACCTGTTACGAAAAATGGTGGAGCGTGCCGGGGAGTTGTACGATGTTGAAATTACAAGCATCAGCCAGCAGGGTGAAGCGATCTTTAATGATCCGAAATATAAAAGCAGTTTCCGGCTGAACTCATTGTTTGTATCGGCAAACGTGCGCGATATGGTGAACGATGGCCGGGGTGATTATATCCCGGTGTTCCTGAGCGAGATCCCGAATTTATTCCGCAGAAATATTTTACCCCTCGATGTTGCCCTGATCCAGGTCTCCCCGCCCGACAAGCACGGTTACTGTTCACTCGGGGTTTCGGTGGATGTGGTTTCAACAGCCGTGAAATGCGCCAAACACGTTATCGCGCAGGTCAATCCCCGCATGCCGCGCACGCATGGCGACAGCATGGTTCACATGAGCGCATTTCATGCAGCGGTATACTTCGAGCAGGAATTACCGGAAGTTGTATCCAATGAAGGCATCTCTGAAATCTCCCAGCGCATCGGAGAATTTTGCGCTTCGCTGGTGGAAGATGGCGCAACGATCCAGACCGGCATCGGCTCTATCCCGGATGCAGTGCTTGCAAGCTTAGGCAATCATAAAGATCTGGGCATGCACACCGAAATGTTTTCCGATGGCATCATTCCGTTGGTGGAGCGCGGTGTAATCAACAACAAATTCAAGCGCAAGCACCGCGGCAAGATTGTGTCGTCCTTTATGCTCGGCAGCCGCAAGCTGTATGACTTCGTGGACGACAACCCTTCGATTGCCATGCTCGGCATTGATTATACGAACGATACAGCCGTGATCCGGCAGAACCCGAAAGTAACCGCGATCAACAGCGCGATTGAAGTGGACATCACCGGCCAGGTATGCTCCGATTCCATTGGCACATATCACTTCTCAGGCGTAGGCGGCCAGATGGATTTTGTACGGGGCGCATCATTATCCGAAGGCGGCAAGCCGATCATCGCGCTGCCTTCAGCAACAGCCAAGAATGTTTCCAGGATTGCATCGTTGCTGAAACCCGGTGCCGGTGTGGTAACAACCCGCGCACACGCTCACTATATTGTAACCGAGTACGGCATCGCCTACCTGTACGGAAAGAACATGAAACAGCGGGCGAAAGCCCTGATCGAGATAGCACATCCCAGCCACCGCGAGGCATTGGAACGCGCAGCCTTTGAACGCTTTCATTCGTATGAATTTGAACGAACGATTTATTAAGTAGACACTAAACTAATAAGGACCCGTCATGCTGAGCCGTTAGCTAAGCATCCCTGGATAGAGCACTTAACCTGCATCGAAGTCCCACAATCGAATGACGATATGTAAGTAAATAAGAAG
>CAZIGG010000126.1:5040-8321 GCA_964538575.1 uncultured Roseivirgaceae bacterium | reverse complement strand
CCTTTCACCGCAGCAACATTAAAAAACCCAACAGCCTTAATTGAGCCGGGAGAAACACTAATAATATTTGACGACACGTTCGCTAACGGTGTTGAAAACAATTCACCAAACCCTCCGGGCCTGTCGGTCTGTACAATAACCTGGCTGAGGAACGTAAAGGATTCGTACGTGATGGAATGTATTTCAACGTACAGCGAATCGCCAGCCACATAGGGCGATAACGGCATATCGTCTTCGTCCACATCGTTGGGATTAACTTCCCGGATAGGAGGGATGAAGGTTATCCCGTCAAAGCTTCCACCGGCTGAGAACCCGGCATCGTACGCAATGTTGATTTCGCTGGGCTTATTGAGGAATGTTCCGTTTTTATAGGAACGAATCCAGTATGTATCGCCCGTGCCTAACGGTTCGGTTGCCCAGAATTGCGCGATGTATGAATTTTCAGGGTAGAAGGGACTGATATATTCTTCAAACGTAATACTGTCGATGGCTACCGTGCGGTTGATTTTAGAAACAGCTTCAAACGTCTGGCCGTTAACAACTACCGTTAAGGTGTATGCGCGTCCTGTTTCTCCGAAAACATCTTCGCTTGTGGCTTCATCGGTTGTCCAGCGATACACGCCCGGATCATCACCATCTTCGATAAAATCAAGCGTTCCGCCATCGTAGCTTACGGTTACCGCGGCCCCGCTCACCCCGGGAGGAACTTCGTCACTTAAGTAGGGCAGGGATAACGTCAACCGGATCACCTGGTCTTCTGCCTTGTTATTGATCCACGCATCGACCACTAAAACAGGATCGGCATCCCGGAGGTCAGGATGAATAACCTCTTCGCAGGAAGCAAGCAGTAACCCGGCTGCCATCATTCCGAAAATTGTTTTTAGATAAGACTTCATCATGATCAGAATTTAAAATTGTAAGAAACCGAAGGAACCAGACTGCCGATAATGGAAAGCTGGGTTGCTTTGGTATTTATTTTTTGCCCGGGAACATAGCGTTCATCGGCTTGTGAGAAATAGATGGAGAACGGATTTTTTCTCGCGTAAACATTATAGATGGAGAATACCCAGTAATCGGTATTCTTTCTCTTCCTGCCATCGCGTTTGAACTCCTTTCCTTCAAACCGGGCAGAAAGATCCAATCGGTGATACATCGGCAAGCGAACATTATTGCGCGAACCGTCAGCATTGTAGGGAATTGGAATTCCCTGAACTACAATTACAGAAGTCGGAAACGTAGTGGGTGTCCCTGACATCAGCGCAAAATTCCCGGACACTGACCACCGTTTTGACAGATCATAAAAACCGGTGATCTTTAAATTGTGCGTCTGATCGTACCGGGCCGCGTACCACGCACCGTTGTTGATGCCGTTAACTTTTAATTCAGTCCGGCCAAGTGTGTAACTGATCCAGCCGTTAAACTTGCCTGTTTTTTTGTGCAGGTACAGTTCTATTCCATAAGCCCGGCCTTTTCCGCTTAGCAGGTCGCCTTCAATAAATTCATTGATTAACAGATCGGCTCCGTCAATATAATCAACCTGGTTTTGTGTTAATCTAGAATAGGATTCAACTGAGAACTCCCACATTTTATTGATTGTATGAAAATATCCTACCGTAACCTGGTCACCGATTTCCGGTTTAATGTTGTTGGAAGTTGGCGTCCAGACATCTAATGGATTTGAGGCGGTTGTATTCGAGATCAGGTGCAGGTATTGAACCATGCGGTTGTAGCTTGCCTTGATTGAGCTTCGCCCGGATAAAGATACTTTGGTTGAAAACCGGGGTTCGAGATTGTTATAATGAGCAATCAATTCTCCGTTCGTATGCTGAATCTCGCCTTTAACAGGTTTTCTTATACCCGCTGTAGTATCTCCATAAACATATTCGGTCCCCGGTCCAAAGTACCGGAAATCAGAATACCGGAGGCCGTATTCAATTGACCAGATGTCATTAAACCGGATGCTGTTGTTGATGTATAAAGCTGTTTCAAGATTATATTTTTCATCCAGCACAACGCGCCTGGCATCGCCATTGGAGACTCCGAGCGCATCAGCGGGTTTAAACGTGTAATAGGTTACTTCTGCTCCAAAATTCAGCTCGTTGTTGCTGTTGATAAAAAAGCTGAACTCCGGCTTGAGCATGTAATTTGAAATGGAAGATGTCCAGCGGAATTTATCCAGGTCATCTTCACCAAACTGCAAGCGATAGTTATAATTGCTGAATACGCCTGAAATGTTGGCGAACAGCTTATCGCTGAATAAATGGTTCCAGCGGAGTGTAGCGGTTGAGTTTCCCCAGCTAAAACCCTGTTGCTTATCAAAGAAAAAATTGTCGCGCCCGAAATAGCCGGAGAGATAAAGATGATTCCGGTCGTTGAGCTTATAATTCGCTTTTGTGGTGAGATCGTAAAAATTTAATGCGCCACCGTCCTGTAATATTTCAACAAACGGCCGCGCGAGAATGTCGATGTAGGAACGTCTCCCTGAAACAATAAACGAACCTTTTTCTTTTACAATCGGCCCTTCAAAAGAAAGTCTGCTGAAGATTGTTCCAATTCCTCCGGTAGTCTCAAATTTTTTATTGTTGCCATCCTTCATGCGAACATCCAGAATGGAAGCAAGCCTTCCGCCATACTTTGCCGGGATAGCGCCTTTGTAAAGCTTGGTGTCTTTTACCGCATCCGGGTTAAACGTTGAGAAAAACCCAAGCATGTGCGATGAATTATAAACGGGAGCTTCGTCCTGTAAAATAAGATTCTGGCCAACGCTTCCGCCCCGGACATTAAAACCGCTTGCGCCTTCGCCTACTGTGCTTACCCCTGGCAAGCTTTGCAGGCTTTTAATGATATCAACTTCTCCCAGGAAGGCCGGCATCTTTTGAATGGTTGAAATGTCAAGCTTGGCAACACTCATTTCCAGGTTTTGCGAACGCGCGTTTTCACCTTCTGAAGTAATGGTCACCTCCTGGAGTTCTTTTGCTTCGGAGCTTAGCTCAACATCCAACTGCACATTTTGCGTTAATGAAACCTGCTGCACTTTTTTCTGAAAGCCGATGTAGCTGAATTCCAGCGTGTAATTTCCCGAAGGCAGCGTAATGGAATAAAACCCGTATGCATTTGTGGTTGCTCCTGTTTTGGCCTCAACTACATAAACTGTAGCGCCAATAAGCTTTTCGCCACCCGAAGAATCTTTGAGGTAGCCGTTGATGGTACTTTTCGATTGACCGAACAGGCTAATAGAACATCCAAGAAATAACAGCAGCGTGTAAAATTTGACCATGAAC
>CAZIGG010000126.1:0-4940 GCA_964538575.1 uncultured Roseivirgaceae bacterium | reverse complement strand
AAACAGTTCCAATTTTCGTATTTTTGATGAGATCAGTTCAATCTATGAAAACACTCATCCGACAGGAGCATAAGTATATTGATGTTTCCGATCGCATCGAAAAGCTGATCGACAACGGAGTTTTAAAGGTTGGCGATAAGCTGCTTTCCGTGCGGGCGTTAAGCAAAGAGCAGGGGATAAGCCTGAGTACGGCCTTTCAATCGTACTACCATCTGGAAAGCAAAGGCTTGATTGAGGCGCGGCCGCAATCCGGGTATTATGTAAAATTCAGCCGCGAGCATATTCTTGATCTTCCAAAAGCCAGCGAACCGCCCGAGGATGCCGTGCCCGTGAGCGTTGACGAAATGATCAACAGCGTTTACCACGACCTGAATTCGGAAAAACTGATCCATTTTTCGCTGGGCGTTCCTTCCATTGACTTACTTCCTGCCGCCAAGCTCACAAAATCCGTTATGCAGGCTATCCGTGAATCGAAAACGAGCTGCATGCAGTATGAACACATCCAGGGAAATGTTGCACTGCGCAGGCAGATCGCCCGGCAGGCTTTTAACTGGGGCGGCACACCGCATGAAGAAGATATTATTGTTACGGCAGGTTGTGTCGAAGCTTTATCACTTTGCATAAAAGCAACCACAAAACCGGGCGATGCCGTGGCGATTGAAAGTCCAACGTACTTCGCGATCTTCCAGGTGATGGAAAGTCATGGATTAAAAGTTGTGGAGATCCCGACTGATCCGGTTACCGGAATTGATCTCAGGTACCTTGAGCAGGCGATCCCCAGGTTTGATATAAAAGCATGTTTGTTTGTAAACAACTTCAATAATCCGTTGGGCAGTTGCATGCCCGATGAAAATAAAAAACTGCTGGTGGACATGCTCGCCAAAAAAGAAATTCCGCTTATTGAAGATGACATTTACGGTGAAATGTATTTCGGCAGAAACCGCCCGAAAACATGTAAAACGTACGATAAAAAAGGATTGGTGCTTCATTGCTCATCATTTTCAAAATCATTGGCTCCGGGTTATCGCATTGGCTGGGTTATCCCGGGAAGATTTAAGGAACAGGTTATCCGCTTAAAGCGGATGCACACGGTAGCTACCAATACACTTTCACAAGCTGCGATTGCACATTTCTTAAGCAACGGCAGGTATGAATTGCACCTTCGTCATTTGCGCAAGGCGCTTCACACGCAATCGTTACGGTATATCCAGGCGATCTCGGAATATTTCCCGGACGACACCAAAATGACCCGCCCCCAAGGCGGCTTTGCTTTGTGGATTGAACTCAATAAAAAGATCAATACCTATAAGCTGCACAAGCGCGCGCTTAAACAGAATATCGGGATTGCACCCGGCCAGATATTTTCTTCCCAGGCGAGATTTGAAAACTGTATGCGGTTAAGCTATGGCGAGCCCTGGAGTACCCGGATTGAGGAGGGGATTAAGACGTTAGGCAAGCTGGCAAAAGAAATGAAATAACATGAAGTCTGTTTGTCAGAAATACCTTTTTAGATTGTGCTGCCCGCGTATATTTGTGACCGCTAATTTTTAATCTTGCAAACGCTTTTCATCATCTTCCTTTCTGCCGCGGCAATCCAGGTCATTTATTTTATCGTTTTGATGATTTCGATTTCCGGAAAACGGTTTGATCAAACCGTAACGTTGAAACCTATATCCGTTATTGTTTGTGCGCACGATGAGGAACAGAACTTGCGTGAGCTGGTTCCGGCATTGCTAAACCAGCAGCATCCGGAGTTTGAAGTGATCATCGTCAACGACCGCTCCAACGATGGTACGTTCGACTGGCTGCTGGAGGAAACCAAAAAAGAACCGAAATTAAAAATGGTCAACATTGACAGCACGCCTGCGCACGTCAATGGAAAGAAATTTGCGATTACATTAGGCATCAAGGCGGCAAAGCATGATTGGATTTTGTTAACCGATGCCGATTGCCGTCCGAACAACGAACAATGGATCAGGTCTGTAAGCGAACGCTGCAGCGAGGATAAGAATTTTGTACTCGGCTATTCAGCGTATGAAAAAAGACCGGGCTTTTTGAATTTGTTTATTCGCTTTGAAACACTGCTTACGGCAATTCAGTATATCGGGTATGCGCTGGCGGGGAATCCATATATGGGTGTGGGCCGGAACCTGGCGTATCGTAAATCGGTTTTTCTGGAGAACAAAGGCTTTAATAATTTTCTAAGCATTACCGGTGGCGATGACGATCTGTTTGTGAATCAATATGCCAAGGCAAAAAATACAGCGGTTGTTTTGGGGGGTGATGCGCTTGTAAATTCATTCCCGAAAACAACATTGAAAGAATTTTACCGCCAGAAAGTCCGGCATCTTTCCGTAGGGAAAAAGTATCGCTTTAAGCACCAATTTTTGCTGGCCCTGTTTTTTATCACTCACCTGATCACCTGGTTTGCGGGAATCCCGTTACTGATCCTGTCTACCGGAATAGTTTGGGTAGCTTCTGCGCTGGTTTTCAGGACATTACTGTTCAGCATAACCGTTCATCAGGCTGCTGAGCGCTTCGGACAGAAATTTGAATGGGGTGCGGTTCTGCTTTTAGATTTTCTTTTCGTGATTTATTATCTTTCAACTGCCCCTGTGGCGTTTTTAACTAAAAAGATACGATGGAAGAGCTGAACCGGCAGTTTTCGGATAAGGCGCTCGAGGATTTCGGGCTGATTGACGATGCCGTTCAGAAGAACGATGAGAAGGCTTTTGCCAAACTTATGCAGCGCTACAAGCGCCCGGTGTACCACATGATCCTGAAAATGGTTCGGAATGTTGATGATGCGGAAGACCTGACGATTGAATCCTTTGCAAAAGCTTTTCGCAGCCTGCACCGTTTCAAGAAGGATTTCACGTTTAGTACCTGGCTTTTCCGGATCGCTACCAATAATACGATTGATCATATCCGGAAAAAGAAACTGAACACCCTTAGCATTGATAACCGGTTTACCGATGACAATGGTGACGGCATTTCCATTGAAGTGGAGGACGAAAACCTGAACCCGCAGGAAGAAACTATTAAAGAGCAGAAAGCTGAATTAATCCAGGTGTTTGTGGATAAGCTTCCGCCTAAATATCAAAAGCTTGTAAGGCTTCGCTATTTCCAGGAACTGTCGTACGAAGAGATTGCCGTTGAGCTTGAGGCACCGCTTGGAACGGTAAAGGCTCAGCTTCACCGCGCGCGCGAGCTCATGTTTGAAATGGTGAAGAACAAGCGCGACCACATTTAATCTGTACCGTGCGCACCGAGCTTATCCTGAAGTATTTCCCTGATCTTACAAAAGAACAGCAGCGTCAATTTGATGCGCTGTATGATTTGTATAAAGAATGGAACGATAAGATCAATGTGATCTCCCGCAAGGACATTGATAACCTGTACACCAACCATATTTTACATTCACTCGGCATTGCGAAAGTGATGCCGTTCAAGCCGGGAGCTTCCGTGCTGGATGTTGGCACGGGTGGAGGCTTTCCGGGAATTCCGTTAGCCATCCTTTTCCCGGAAACTAATTTTCATTTGGTGGATTCCATAGGCAAGAAAATTACGGTAGTTAACGAAGTCGTGAAAGGTGCAGGAATAAAAAATGTGAGAGGCGAATGGGTTCGGGCTGAGCAAATTAAGGGCAAGTATGATTTTATTGTAAGCCGGGCCGTTACACGCATTAAAGAATTTTACGGCTGGGTGAATCAGAAAGTAAAAGAGAAATCAATCCACGACCTGGATAACGGGATCTTGTATTTGAAAGGCGGTGACCTGGATGAAGAACTTGCTGAATTGAAAAGGATGCACAGCCTGTATAATCTTTCCGATTATTTCGAGGAAGAATTTTTCGAGACCAAAAAGGTCGTTTACGTGCCGTTGTAAATTTTATTGAAATATCCCTACGCGCATAAATAATTTTCTTCCTTACGAATTCGATTTATAAATCTCCAGCATCCGGTCAAACGTTTTCTGTTTCAAAGCCTGCGTGTCATCGGTGGTAAGCCCTTCAACCGGAATCGGCTCACCGGCAATCACTTTTATTTTTCCGGGCTTAATCGTTAACGTTCCCGGAGGCAGCAGCGGCCCTGCGCCAACTACTACAAGCGGAACAATCGGCAGTTGCGAATCGATGGCAATTCTGAATGCGCCATCTTTAAAGGGCTGAAGGATTTCTTTGGTGCGGTTTTGGGTTCCTTCGGCAAAAACAAGAATTGAAATACCGCCTTTCAGGATTTCACGAAGCTTTTCCATGCTTTGCTTACGGCTTTGCGCGCTGGACCTGTCAACCACTACGGTAGCTGCCCTGACGATAAATCCAAACACCGGAATCTTTAAAAGCTCTTTTTTGGCAATCGGCCTGAACTCACCCGGTATTAACAAACGAACTCCGGGAATATCCAGGAATGAAGTGTGATTGCTTACATAGATGTAAGACGTTTCCTTTTGAATATTTTCACGTCCCCGTAAGTCATACCGGATAAACGTAAGCATGCTGAAAATCCATGACCAGATCCATAAAAAAGAGTACCCGATCCAGGAGAATTTTCTGCCCAGCAAAAAGGGGATCAGAATGCCCGGCAGGAGCGCCAGCATAAAAACGGTGAAGACAATCAGTACCCAGAGCGTATAGAGCTTAACTAATAATTTCACGGTAACGCGCTTAAAAACAAGGTTTTAATTTTCTGTTATTAATCCTGACTTCGTTGACTTAAAGCCGTAATTGCCATACTTTAGATGCGCAAATTAAACCAATCTGATATGAAAAAATTCATCTATTTTCTTTTTGTTCTGGCTGTAGTTGCAGCTCCGCAATTCACTCAGGCACAGGACGACAAAACCCCTAAGCGTCCGGAGAATATTGATGTTTCCGATTTCGATGCTTTTAAAAACAGCTCCTTTGATATCCTGGATGAGTCAACAAAGCTGAAGACGGA
>CAZIGG010000125.1:3287-8397 GCA_964538575.1 uncultured Roseivirgaceae bacterium | reverse complement strand
ATTCCGCACTCGCGCATGATCTTCATTTTTGCGGCTGCCGTATCTTCTGCTCCGCCAATGATCGCACCGGCATGACCCATTCTTCTTCCCGGAGGCGCGGTCTGGCCGGCAATAAATCCGACAACAGGTTTTTTATTTCCGGTTTCTTTAATCCAGCGTGCAGCGGTCGGTTCGTAGTTACCGCCAATCTCACCGATCATTACGATCGCATCGGTTTCCGGATCGTTCATTAATAATTCAACTGCATCTTTTGTAGGCGTTCCGATAACCGGGTCACCGCCAATACCAATAGCAGTGGAAACACCAAGGCCTGCTTTCACGATCTGGTCAGCCGCTTCATAGGTAAGCGTTCCTGATTTTGACACAACACCAATTCTCCCCTTCTTAAATACGAAACCCGGCATGATACCGACTTTGGCTTCGCCCGGTGTGATTACTCCCGGACAGTTCGGCCCGATCAGCACAACATCTTTTTTACTCTTTAAGTATTTCTTGGCAATCATCATGTCCTTAACCGGAATTCCTTCCGTGATGGTGATGACTACTTTAATTCCTGCATCGGTCGCCTCCATGATGGCATCTGCTGCAAAAGCCGGAGGAACAAAAATGATCGTAACATCCGCACCGGTTTTTTCAACGGCTTCTTTTACCGTGTTGAATACAGGCCGCCCAAGGTGTTCTGTTCCGCCCTTGCCGGGTGTAACCCCGCCCACTACATTGGTTCCGTATTCAATCATTTGGCCGGCATGGAAAGAACCTTCCGATCCGGTAAAACCCTGAACAATTACGCGCGAATTTTTATTGACTAATACACTCATGGGGAACGTTTTTAGAACCCTACAAAAATAGGATATAAAACGGTTCAGCCAAACCGGTTTTTAAACAGAAAAGCCTGATTTACAAATTGTAAATCAGGCCTTTACTAATTCACTCCAAATTCTATTCCTTGACCAGGATGGATTCCAAGCGCTTGACAAATTCTTCGTATGCAGTTTTGTAAAGTTCCACATCAGGAGCAAGCGTTGCTGCCTCATGGTAAGCATTCAGCGCGTCAATCAACAGAAGGTTCTCTTCGTAAGCACCGGCCATTACATACCGGTCCAGTGCAGACGCACCGGCTTTTTCATCCTTAAATTTCTCATCAATGGCTTGCCGGTCTTTTCCTTTCAGTTTTTTAATGAAGTAATCCTTTGATCCCTGGCCAGGCTTATCTTTCGAAATTACCTTAACCATCAGATTGCTTTCATCTTTGAACTTACCTTCATTGACAGGTACAGAGATCCAGGTCTGATCCGTTGTATACCGGCCGAGTTCTTCACCCATCATGCTGGTAAAAATTACTTCGTATGGGGGCTTAACATCTTCTGAAAACCACTGTATCACTACATGATCACCATACAGCTTAGCCTGATCCTGCTCCGGAAGGTACAGCATAATAAGGCCTTTGAGGCCGCGGGTAACTGCTCCGGTGGCGCCTAACTTTCCTCTCTTTTCTTCCTCTTTGCTCAAAATAAAGTCGGTGTATTTGTTAAGCGCTGTACCACCCCGCTGAACTTTCTTAACAAGGTCAGAAACCTTATAAACCCTGGCTTCTCTCACTTCGACAGGCTGCCCGTCAGACGGCATCAGGCCGAGGTATGCATTTTGCCCCACCCGGATTTCATCGGAAGGTTGGAGCGAGGCGCCTGTCTTTAGCGGCTCCCAGTCTGTTGCTGTTTTTATTTCAGATTTCCCTTTACTCACCAGAACCTTGAAGGCATACGTTTGCGCCTGAACATTATGAACAACAAAGATTATAGTCAAAACAAAAAATGCCGCGTACTTTTTCATGTGGGATTGGTTATTTTTTACTTATAAAGCAAAGAACTGCTCGTGTAAAGCAGTTCTTTTAAATTCGTTTGAATCAACTTATTTTTTCATTCCTCTGCGATACAGGAAATCGTCATAATATTCTTTGAACGCAGGCACATCCGGTGCGAGCTTAACAGCCTTTTCATATTCACCGATGGCGTCAATTAACAGGTTATTTTCTTCGAAAAAACGAGCCAGGTAAATCTTGTTAAGTGCCGTTTCATCAGAAACGTCTCCGAGAATCTCATCCAATTGTTTTTTCACCTTTTCACGCTCGGTTGAAGGCATTTGTTTAATGTAATAACGGGAAGAGCTAAGTTTCGGGTCGGCTTTTGAGCTTACTTCAACAAAAATTGCGTTTTGAGAAACAAACTTCGGATCGCTCAAATCAAGTGTAAAAGAAATTTCGGGTGTATCAAACTTCGAGATCGGTTCTTCAAACATATCCTTAACAGTAACTACATACGGGCCCTGAACCTTTTCTCCGTCCCAGTTTATAACGACTGACTTGTTATACACATACGGAAAATCCTTCTCGGGCAGCATAATGGCAATCGCTTTGCTTTCTTTAACATCACGAACCACCGCTCCCGTTGCGCCCAGTTTATTCTTCTTTGTTTCTGCGTTTGAGCTTAGGATAAAATCCGTGTATTTATTCAAGGCGCTTCCGCCTTTCTTCACTTCAATATCCGCCACTTTTCTAATCTCGGCCTTGCGAAGCTCAACCGGAGTGCCTTCTGCACTGATCAATCCGAGGTAAGCGTTCTCACCTATTTTCAATTCATCGGTCGCCTTGAGGCTTGCCCCTGTTTTAAGGGGCTGCCATGTGTCGCCTGACTTTATTTCATTTGCCCCTTTGCTGGCCAATACCTTGAAAGCGTAATCCTGACCAAAGGCAAAAGCGCTAACGAAAACAAAAGCTACAACAAGACTCAATGTTCTGGTTTTCATGGGTTTAAAAGATGATTTCACTGTTAAATTTAATTAAAAATATGCGATTTCAGGGAGTTAATACGTTCTTCTTCCGCTTGGTAAACAAACGCTTTAAACCCCCGTTTTTGATACGATTTACAAGGTTTTTGACAACGCCTACATAAATTTCATACGAATCTCCCGCCAATGCAATGGCCGCCAGACTAAGTGTGATCTCCAGTTTAAAATCATAATAACTAAAAACCGTAACCATAATTAATACGAATAACAGGATTTCAATTAACTGGATAAGCTTTGTAATACCGTCATACCAATCCGGCAATTTGATGTGGATCAGCGAAAATAATGCCACGTTCAGCAGACAGAGCACGATGGCCATAGCTATTTCCTGCCACTCAGCCATCCGGTTGATATAGTCTTTGTGCAAAATCATGGAAATAATATTGGCGTGAATAATGGGGCCGAACATATCCGGGTTGGCCTTTCCGGCCATAGTCAAATTAAGAGGTGTATAAAATTTGTCTTCCCACGATGGATCACCAAATTGTTGGCCTAGAAAACCAAAAATCACGATCTTGTCTTTAATCATCCCGGGAAGAAATCCTCCCTCAAAAACCTGCTCAACATCAATCGCATAAAAAGCGAGCTTAAAATTTGACTGATTATGGAAATCGGCCATGTTACCGCGATAATTTATGATCTCCGAAAAATTATCCCGCGCCAGGAACTCCTTGGTCTTCACCGAATCATACAACATAGCCATTTGAACCGAAAAGGCCAGCTCTCTTTTTCCGTTCACCATCATACTGGGGTTGAACGTACGGCATGTTTTTACATCTTCCTGAACCTCAGCATCCGTTTCGAGGCTTGCAAAGCCTTCTGCAAATGCCGAGTCTCTGTAAATTGGATCAGAAACCTGTAATGAATCATAAACATCTTCAATATCACTCGCGGCTAAGCTGCTTGACTGAAGAAGTTTTGAAACCATTACTACATTGCCTGCCTTCTTAATTGCCTGGCCTAACATGGCGTTACCAACAGGGTCGCGCAGGGGAGGACAATAAAATGTGTCATAAGGAAGACCATTGCAATGGAAAAAAGCATCTATTCCAATAACCTTTGGCTGATACTGGCTAATGATCTCTATTTGTTGCGCAATTTGTCGTCTGCTGAGCCGGCCGATGTTGATGACTACAATATTGGTATCCAGTTCCGGATCATCCCTCATGTTGTTGAAAACGTAATCGGTCAGTTCAACATCTCCCAATGCATTTCCAATGGAATCAAATGCATTTAGTACCTTAAGTTGAGTTAATTGAAAAATCCCCCACATTAATAAAAAGGTGAAGGTTGTCGCGACCACCACATCCAGCCAAAAACTTTTCTTCATGGGGAGATTTGTTTACCTAAATTTAGAAATTTAGGCTGTAATTCGAAGTAAATTCCAACACGTGAAGCAACGCCTTTCCACCGAAGAATATGCACGCGGGATTTCTGCGGGAGACCGGGTAATCCTTGCCAAAGCCATCAGCCTGGCGGAAAGCAGCCTTCCGGAAGATCAGCAACAGGCTGCTGAATTGCTCGCTATACTCAATCACAAAAATACTGCAATCCGCATTGGAATAACCGGTGTGCCGGGTGTCGGAAAGAGCACGTTTATTGAAGCCTTCGGTAAACACATTACTTCATTGAATAAAAAAATTGCGGTTCTTACCATTGACCCAAGCAGCCAGCTTACGAAGGGAAGTATCCTGGGCGATAAAACGCGGATGGAAGAGCTTTCCAAAAATCCGCTCGCGTTTATCCGCCCAAGCGCTTCCGGGAATACGCTCGGAGGAACAACCGGCAGAACGCGGGAATGTATTTTACTCTGCGAAGCCGCGGGATATGAAGTGATCATTGTTGAGACGGTTGGCGTTGGACAATCAGAAACCAGTGTGAGAAATCTGGTTGACTTTTTCCTGTTGCTGATGCTGGCCGGTGCCGGTGATGAATTGCAGGGAATTAAAAAAGGTATCATGGAAATGGCCGATGCGATCGTGATCACTAAAGCCGATGGCGATAACGTCAGGCGTGCAAAAGAAGCCCAGGCCGATTACCAGCATGCGTTAAATTTGTTTACGGATAACGCTTCCGGCTGGAAGCCAAAAGTTCTTACCAGCTCAGCGCTTGAGAACAAAGGCATTAAAGAAATCTGGGCCGCAATCCTGAGCTTTAAAGATCATGCTGTACATTCCGGATACTTTGATCTGCAACGCAAAGAGCAACGTGTTACTGCCTTTCGTGAATCGTTTGATCAGTTGCTCAAAAATGATTTAAGCCGGTT
>CAZIGG010000125.1:0-3187 GCA_964538575.1 uncultured Roseivirgaceae bacterium | reverse complement strand
TAAGTTAATCCAATTGAAAAGTTTCGGCCACGGGTAGTATATCCATACACGCCTGTAAAGGATTCATCCAGCAAGTTATAAACGCCTGCATAAAACGCCAGGTGTTCCTTAAACAGTTTTTGCGATACGGTCAGGTCAACCAGGCTGTAGGAAGAAAGCTCAATATCGTTAGGATTAAAAAACTCATCATAGTACAAATCCGTACGCGCACTTGTGTATTGATACCGGACGTTTATAAAAGTTGATTTCAACGGGTTTAACTGTATGCCTCCGCCCGCTTTCCTGGCCGGGATACGGTAAAAGCTGGATTGATCATCGGAAGTAACCCAGGTGAAATCACCGGAAATGGTAAGCATGTCAACGGGTTTATACTTAAGATCAACAGTGACTCCTTTCACCCTGCGTTTCTCCGAGATATTCTCATACTGCATCGTGTACCCGATTACATCACGCTCTTCCCTGAAAAAGTTAACTGCCGAGAACGATACTTTATTCGTGAGATAAACAGAAAGTCCATACTCATAATTAAAAGACTCTTCAGGTTTTAAATTTTTATTTCCGCCCCAGGGAGTATGAAGCTGAAACAGCGTGGGTGTGATGTAAGAAGTCGATGCGGACGCAAAAGGCTTAACAGTAACCGCATCCGTAACATTGATCAGCCAGGCCGGATTTATATTATACAATACCTTTGAGCCATAATCGCTATGGGTATTTAATCGTACACCGGCATGCAGACTAAACCCGGAAGGCAGGGTTAACAGTATGGAAGTATACGGATCAATAATTGTAAAAGAAGTGGTATCCTTCGAAACAGTCTCTTTCTCATCATACGAAAGATTTTGAAAACTCACTCCGCTCAGAATTGTTACCCTGGAATTGATTTCATGCCTGTTGACCAGCTCAGAAAACCAATTGCTTCCGTTATACTCGGTTGGAAACGAGCCGGTAATCTTTCGTTCCAAAGCCGTGTGCTGCGCGGTTAGCGTTATTGAACCCTTTGAATAACCCTTGGTTATTTTTCCCCCGATCCGGTTTTGCTTCTGTTGTTGTGAATCATCACCGTCTATGAAAGCGCCCACATCATAGTCAGCATCAAACCAGTCAATCCCGCCAAAAATCTCTGCTTTTAATGTCGGGGTGATTTGATAGCCTGACTTTAAAAATCCGTTTCGCCTTTTAAAGCCGTCATCATCATAACCTGTTGCCCCCGCTGGCTCCTGGGCTGCCGAAAAACCATCTGAAGTTAAATTGCTTCCAAGCAATTGAAACGAAAATTTATCTTTCCGACCGTTCAGGTTGATATTTTGTCCGAGTGTGTTCCAGCTTCCAGCCTGCATTCCAACCGCTCCGTGAATTCCATCCCGGGCAGCATTTTTTGTTTGAAGATTAATTACAGAAGCTGAAGCTCCTGATCCGTACAAGGTGCTTAATCCGCCTTGCAGAATTTCCACATGATCAAGCTGGCTGGTTGAAACAAACCGCAAATCATAAAACGGATCAATGCCGGAGGGATCATTCATGGGAATGCCATCCAGCATAATTAATGTTTGCCTGCTGCGTCCGCCCCGCACGAAGTAACTGATGTTTGTGCCGGGCGTACCGAAATTCCCGTCCATTTGAATTCCGGGAACCTGGTTCAGCGCATCTGCAACATTAACCTGAGCCTGAAGCTGATCTGAATTAATCTTAAAAATTACCTTACCGGATCGTTCGGCCGGAACATCGAAGCGCGTGCCAAGCACAACCGTTTCCTGAAGTGTTTGTGTTTTTAATGTGTCCTGAGCATAGATAACGTTTGTCAGGACGATACTCAACAAGAGTGTTTGTACAATTTTTCTCATAGCATTGTTTGTTTTGGTTAAACACTATGAGCCTTGGAGAAATGAAAAATAAACAGACACGTTCTCTGCTTACGCATTGCCTTTCACCCGAAAGCTCTGATTTTTGCAGATGCATGGCAGGTCTCCTGGCTTTCCTTTTTTGCTAACGCCTTCCCGATTGTTTTAAGCAGTCAGTGGCTTTGTGATTGTCAGCAGACGCATCATATAAGACACGTAAGGATTACAGTTGCGGGGACAGCTTCCGTTTTTCACGGGATTCCCTTTTAATCCCGCAAGGCTTTAAACCGTGCGGGAACCATAAATCTGTTGCAAACATAATGAAAAAGATTAAACAGAATCAGGTATCATTGCAGCATGAAACGGTTATTCATGCTCATTGCTGTTGTTTTAAGCATTACAACTGCGCAATCACAAACCATCCGGTATGCAAAAGGCTTTAAAACTTCAAAAGCCGGATCTTCTAAGCTTGTTGAAATAACCTATCCTTATAAGGGAGCAACATCCGGTTATAAATACCTCTTAGTTAAAAAAGGAACGACACCGCCCAAACACGAAGCGGATGTAAAGGTGATTTTTACACCCATTGAACGCATCGTTTGCACCTCCACTACACACATTCCGCTACTGGATTACCTGAACATCAGCGAAAAGCTTGTCGGCTTCCCAACCACCGATTACATAAGCTCTGAAAAAACAAGAAAGCTCGTGGACGCAGGTAAGGTAGAAGAATTAGGTGCAGAGAAAGGCATGAACATCGAAAAGCTGGCGGTGTTAAAACCCGAGGCGGTCATGAGCTATACGATGACAGCCGATCTCGGTCAGTTAAAAAAAGTACAGGAGCTGGGCATTCCGGTTATTTTAAACGCGGAGTACCTGGAGGAACATCCGCTGGGCAGAGCCGAGTGGATCAAATTCATGGCGCTGTTCTTTGAAAAAGAAAAAGAAGCAGATGCCGTGTTCAGCATGATCGAAAAGAACTACCTGGAAACGAAGCAGCTTGCCGATAAAACGGAGAAAAAGCCAACCGTACTGAGCGGAGTAATTTATGGTGATGCCTGGTTCATGCCGGGGGGCCAAAACTATGCCGCCAAACTGATCAATGATGCGGGCGCTACTTATTTATGGAGTTCGGATTCAACAAAAGGTTTTCTTCAGCTCAGCTTTGAATCGGTTTTTGAAAAAGCACATGCCGCTGATCTCTGGATTGGCGTAGCTTCATTTGAAACGCTGGACGAAATCAAAAATGCGGATGAACGCTACACAAAATTCAATCCGTACCAGATCAAGCAGGTTTACACGTACAATGCCCGCAAAGGAGCAAAAGGCGGAAGCGAGTTCCTGGAACT
>CAZIGG010000124.1:0-8527 GCA_964538575.1 uncultured Roseivirgaceae bacterium | reverse complement strand
AAACTAAAACCGGGAGTAATTTTATCCCTCTTATTTTTTCCAGTCGGACTATTTTATATACAACCAAAGATCGAGACAATAAAATAACACAGGACATGCCAACTACCCCCAACAAAAACTACAATACATCCACTTTCTTTTGCTCTATCAGCAAAAATCAACAGCTCAACACCCCGTTTTAACAACAATTCTTTTGTTCGCATACAACCTTTAAGGCAGGTTTGTAGTCTAAGGAGGGACAGCATATATGAGAACAATCAATCTTCGCAGGACATTTTTTCTGGTAATCGGCATATTAGTTGCGGTTCTTGTGATCCTCACCACAAGCGCCTTCGGCATGCGCTTGTAATGCTATTTTTACACGGTTATTGGCAAAAACTTTGCGCAAAACGCCCGTTTCGGGCTAATATTTTTATATTGCGTACCGGATAATTGTGCTGTTATGAACGTTTACCTCATCGAGGACGATGAAATTTATGCCGAGTTTATTTTGCGTTCCCTGAGCAAGAACCCAAAATATAAGGTTAAGACTTTTAAGTCAGCCGAAGAATGCCTGGCCAACGGACAGGCGGTTGCCGATGCGTATATTGTTGATTACCATCTTCCCGGCAAATCAGGGATCGAATTTTACGAAGCAATCAAGAACAAGCTGAAGGAAAACAACAAGCTGATTATGATGAGCGCTATTGATGACGGCAACATGGTACTCAGCTTCATCAAACGCGGTGTGCGTGATTACGTGATTAAAGACAACACCATTATTGATTCCCTTACGGCCATCCTCGAAGGCAAGGAAGACGAATACTACCTGTTCGATTAATCCATTTTCACAGGCAACGTTACAATAAACGTGCTGCCCATAGTTTCGATTGTCTGGCAGGCAATCGTTCCGCCAATCCGTTCCGCCATTGCGTGAGCGACAAATAATCCCAGCCCTGTAGAACTTTCGTTGCCCGTTGGCTGGGCTTTATATTTTTTGAATTTACTGAAAAGCGTTTTTTCCTCTTCTGCTGAAAATCCGCCAATCTCATCTTCCAGTTCTATTTGTACGGTTTGATCGGATTTCTTCGCAGTTCTGATCAAAACTTTTTTACCGGGTTTTGAAAACTTAAGCGCATTGGAGAGCAAGTTATTCAGCACGCGATCAAGACATTGTTTATCGGAAATGATGAACAGATCCTGATCCGCATGGGTTGTTTGAATGGTCACTTCTTTTTTATCGGCAATGGATTGAAACTCGCGGATCAGCTTATCCAAGAACTCCCGCACATTAATTTTTTCCGGCCTGATGTCAACGTTTCTGAATTCAAGGTTCCGGTAATCAACAAGATTCCGCATCATGGCCAGCCCATCGGCAATCACCAGCCGCATTTTTTCGAGATAATCTTTTTGATATTCTGTCAGACCTTTCTGATCCATCAGCAGCAACTCAGACAGGGCAAAGGCGCGGTTCAGCGGAGAACGAAGATCATGCGACACGAGGCTGATGAGCTGTTGCTTTTCAAGCGTCAGCGCTTCGATCTGCCGGATCAAAGAATCAATATCTGAGGATGTGTGCGGTGTATCGCTCATGCAGGCTATTCAGCGATAAATTAGTTTAAAATCTGAAATTAACGGTGCTTTCATAATCTACCGGAACCCGGACAGGAACGCCTTTATAAGTTACACTGATTGTTCCTTTATATCGCACCTTCATCTTTTTGCCCCCCAGTACACCGAAAAGTGTATCCATAAAGCCAAGCTCTTTCATGTTCAGTTTCACTTCCAGCGGCACGGAAAATTCCGCTTCCGAAGGAATCACTAACGAAGGCTCCTGATCAATGCGTGCGGCTTTTTTACCATTTACATAAACATCTACATTGATCTTGCGCAGTTTCATCCGCTGCTTGTTGGGATTGTATAACACAGCAGTGCCCTTGAGCAGCGGTTCTGTATTCGCATCAACAATAACGTCTTTAACGTATTTGAATTTGATATCTTCTCTTGGTCCGCAGCTTGCCAGCAACAATAAACCCGTCAGGGACGTCAGGATTATCAGGTTAATTCTTTTCATTTCGTATATCAGGTTTGCAATATAAACATTCGGCATTACCGCTTAAATTTGTTACATGAACCCGGTATTTGATGCACTTGCGGACGGATTGGCCGAACACGGATTTGCCGTGGAAGATCAATTTTTGAGCCAATCCGAGATTGATGAAATTCTGAAGGCCGGAGGGTTTCATGCTTCATCCGATTTTAAAAAAGCAGGCATTGGCAATAGGCAGGCGTTGCAAATCCAGGAAAGCATTCGCGGAGATTATATTAAATGGCTTGATAAAACGGATTCACCCGGGGCAGTCAACGTCTATTTAAACAGGCTGCACGAGCTTGTTCAGTATCTCAACCAGGCGTTGTTCCTGAGCCTGAAAGATTTTGAAGTACACATGACCGTTTACCCGGAAGGATCGTTTTACAAACGTCACCTCGACCAGTTTAAAAAAGACGATCACCGCAAGCTTTCGGTTATTCTTTATTTGAATAATGATTGGAAAGAAGAACAGGGCGGCCAGCTACGCATGTATTTGCCCGGCCGTACGAAAGATTTTTTACCGGTGGCCGGAAGATTAGTAATTTTCCGCAGCGATGAAATTGAACACGAAGTATTGCCGGCCACGCGCGAACGATTAAGCATCACCGGCTGGATACTCGATCAATTGGTAGATTTGAAACACATTTAAGCAAACCCGGTGAAGAAATATTTTCTAAAGCTCTACAACTACAATTACTGGTCGAACAGGCGCGTGCTGGGGGCGATTCAAAAGCAAAACGTAACCGATGCAAAAATTCTGCAACTGATGGGCCACGTGCTGGCTGCACAGTATTTATGGCTTCACCGGATTAAAGGATTGCCAACTCCCGATGTTAAACTTTGGGGTGAGTATTCATTGGAACGCCTGTTGGAAATGGCAGAAGATGTCGGCAAACAATGGCTTGAGTTTGTGGATAGCACGGACAATTTTGACCGCGAGCTTACGTACAGAAATTATACCAACGATCCGTACACCAATAATGTTGAAAACATTATGATCCATCTGGTGAATCATTCATCATACCATCGCGCACAGGTAGCTATGCTGATGCGACAAAAAGGATTTGAACCGATCAATACCGATTTTATCACCTACGACCGGGTGATTACCGGGCAGTGGAAAGATTGAAAATAGTGACGAATGCAGAATAACGAGTTACGAATATTCGTCACTCTGCACTCTTTATTCGTCATTACTCCTCCCATACAACTTTTCCCTCCAATCCAAACCAGGCAGGATATTTAGGGAGATGAATCTTTTCAACTTCGTTACGCTTGATCTTCATCGAAGGCGTCATCAACCCGTTTTCAATTGTCCAGTCGGATTTCATAACAACTGCTTTTTCGATTGCTTCGAATGATTCCAGTGAAGGATTAAGCTCTGCGATGGACTTACTTATGCTTTCGCTGAGTTCTTCTTTTGTCTTGCTTTTGCCTAATGCAGACAGCACAACAAGCGCCATCGGCTGCGGAACGCCCATGCCCACAACACAAACCTGTTCGATATCGGTGTTGAGCAGTAATTTCATTTCAATGGGCGCGGGCGCGATGTATTTTCCCTTATCCGTTTTAAACTGATCTTTTGTCCGCCCCGTAATGGTTAAAAACCCATCACTTGAAACTTCACCCTGGTCACCGGTGCGTAAAAATCCTTCTTCATCGAAAAGTTCTTTACTGAGCTCAGGCTCTTTATAATATCCGATCGTATTTCCTTTACTCTTCAAACGAATTTCACCGTCCGGGGCAATTTTAACCTTCAACCCCTGCAACGGCTTGCCAACGGTTCCAAGCTTTTTATCATCGGGACGGTTGAAGTGTGCGTAAACACAATCTTCCGTCATGCCATAGGCCTGAAGGATATTTATACCGAGCTTCTCAAACCATGTGATCAGATCAGGAGAAAGCGGTGCCGCCCCGCTAACGATGTATTCGGCTTTGGCAACACCCAGCTTCTTTTTAATACTCTTTTTAACAATCGAGCTGATGATCGGAATGGACAGTAACCTGTCAAGCTTTTTCTGCGGAAGCTTTTCGAGAATCTTCTCTTTGAATTTTCCCCAGATGCGCGGTACGGCAAAGAATGTTGTGGGCTGCGTATCGGCCAGGTTTTTCGGGAACAGCTCAAGCGATTCTGCAAACGATAACCTTCCGCCATCGTAAATGGCAATCATCTCAATGCCCATGCGTTCGGCAATGTGCGACATCGGTAAATACGAAAACATATTTGGATGCTTTTGCAGCTTCAATTCTGTCGTTACCTGCGTAACGGTTGCATCAAAGGCTTCAACAGTGTGCATCACGCCTTTCGGCTTGCCCGTTGTGCCGGAGGTGTAGATGATCGTCATGAGATCATCAGACTTCCATGAGAAGGTTTGTTGAACCGGTTCGTATTTTTTTACCCAGTCTTCCCACGTATTGTTTTCCTTAATATCGTATTGCGAAATGCCAAGCTTTATAATGCTGTCAGGAATGCCGCTTTTTTGTTCGTCATAGTTGTCAAGCTTCCCGACAACAACCAATTTACTTTCGCTGTGTTCCAAAATCTGCCGGATGGCCGATGCCGATAGTGTTGCGTAAAGCGGAACGGAAACATGACCGCACATCATAATAGCAAGATCGGCCATTACCCAATGCGCGCAATTTTTTGAAAGTATGGCAATGTTGCTTTTTCCGGGAATACCTGTCGCCTTAATGCCGGCAGCAATTCTCCGGATTTCATCGCCTGCCTGCCGGTATGTCCAGGTCTTCCATTCGCCCGAAATAGGCTGACGGAGGAATATATTTTCGGGAATTTCTTTCTCCCATTTTAAAAACTGCGCTAACGGGCTCGAAGGCATACGGTTGTGTTTAGGTATTACGATTTACTCAGAAAAGAGTGAAAACAAAAGGTCTTCTTTTCTACCTTAGCCCCATGGCCGAAACAAAAAAACTTTTTCTTCTCGATGCGTACGCGCTTGTTTACCGTGCGCACTTTGCCTTTACCAAAACACCCCGCATTAACTCAAAAGGAATCAATACGTCTGTCCCCTTCGGCTTTACCAATACGTTGCTGGAAGTACTCACCAAGCAAAAACCCACGCACATTGGCGTGGCATTCGATACATCTGCAAAAACTTTCCGGGATGAGATATTTAAAGAGTACAAAGCCAATCGCCAGGAAACCCCGGAAGACATTCGTTACGGAGTTCCTAAAGTAAAGGAGATTATCCGCGGGTTTAACATCCCCGTGCTGGAGCTGGACGGCTATGAAGCGGACGATATAATCGGAACGCTGGCAAAAGAAGCGGAGAAGCTCGGCTTTGAAGTTTTTATGATGACGCCCGATAAAGATTTCGGGCAGCTTGTTACCGAACACATTCATTTATATAAGCCCGCTTACATGGGCAACGCGGTTGACATCATGGGGCCGAAGGAGGTTTGCCTGAAGTGGGATATTGAAAATGTGTCACAGGTGATTGACATTCTTGGCTTGCAGGGAGATTCTTCGGATAACATTCCGGGAATTCCCGGCTTTGGGCCGAAGACTGCAGCCGAGCTGATTAAAAAATATGGCTCCGTTGAAAACATCATCAAACATTCGCACGAATTAAAAGGAAAGCAAAAGGAACGGGTTGAAGAATTTGGAGAACAGGCGCTTCTTTCCAAGCAACTGGCTACAATTTCATTAGATGTTCCGGTTCATTTCGATGAAGAAGCACTCATATATAAAGGACCGGATGAAGTAAAGCTGAAGCCCATCATTGAAGAGCTGGAATTTAAAACCATGATGCCCCGTATTTTTGGCGGAGGCACAGCCGCGCAGCAGGCGGCCGCGGCAATTGTATCACCCAAAGCCTCGCAGCTTTCCATGTTTGGAAGCAATCCTGAACCGGTTGAAACCGAAACGCTTTCAGCGGATGCCAGAACATTTTCGGCTGAACAGGTTAATTATAAACTGGCTGATACTTCAGCCTTGCGCAAAGCGCTTGTTGAAAAACTGAAAACCCAGAAAGAATTTTCGGTTGAAGCAATCCATCATAATTCAGTGTTGATAGGATTTGCTTTTGCCTGGGCTCCCACAGAAGCGGCATTGGTTTCTTTCGATAAGGACAATGTTCAGATGATCCTCGCGGAGTTTGCAGGAATATTGTCCGATGAGAAGATCAACAAGGTTGGCCACAACCTGAAAGGCGTGATGCTTGCGTTGAAAGAATTTTCGATTGACCTGGGCGGAAATCTTTTCGATACAACCGTTGCACACTATTTAATTGAGCCGGAAGCCTCGCACGATTTGAAAACACTTTGTCTGCTGTATCTGGGGTATCAGATATTAGAAGAGAATCAGCAAAGTCAGCTTCAGGCTGCCTGCGAGCGTGCCGACCTGGCGCTGCAGCTCAAGCCCAAGCTTTCGAAAGAATTGGAAAAAAGACGCCACGTAAAACTGATGCACGATGTGGAAATGCCGTTGATGAAAGTGCTGGCCACGATGGAATACGAAGGCGTTCGCATCGATGAAAAAGCGCTTGCTGTTATGTCGCAGGACTTGAAGAAGGAAAGCGAAAGAGTTCAGAAGGAGATTTATAAAATAGCAGGAGCGGAATTTAACATCGGTTCACCGAAACAATTAGGCGAAATTTTGTTTGACAAGCTTAAGCTGGCGGATTCACCAACAGGCCAGGCCGGCAAAACCAAGAAAACCAAAACCGGTCAGTACGCAACCGGTGAAGAAGTGTTGCTCAAGCTTGCTGCCGATCATCCGATTGCTAAAAAAATTCTGGACTATCGTGAATACGAAAAGCTTCGATCAACCTACGTAGATGCGCTGCCGCGACTGATCAGTAAACGTGACGGAAGAGTTCACACCGATTACCGGCAGGCCGTTGCCGCCACCGGAAGATTAAGTTCTAATAACCCGAACCTTCAAAACATTCCTATCCGTACGGAGAAAGGCAGGCAAATAAGAAAAGCCTTTGTAGCGCGTGATAAAGATTACTTATTCATGTCGGCCGATTACTCGCAAATCGAGTTGCGCATTGCGGCTTCGTTCGCGAAAGATGAGATCATGATCGATGCGTTTAAAAACAAGCGCGACATTCACACCACAACCGCTGCCAAAGTTTTTAAGGTTGAGATCGGCCAGGTTACGCCCGACATGAGACGAAAAGCCAAAGAAGTGAACTTTGGAATTTTGTACGGCAGCACAGCCTTTGGCCTGTCGCAGAACTTAGGCATCTCCCGAAGCGAAGCCACCGAGATCATCAATTCCTACTTCCGGGAATTTCATGCCATCAAACGCTACATGGATAACTCCATCATCCAGGCGCGGGATACGGAATTTGTGGAAACGATTCTGGGAAGAAGGCGTTACCTGCGCGACATCAATTCGCGCAACGTAACCACCCGCGGCTTTGCCGAACGCAACGCGATAAACGCCCCCATCCAGGGAAGCGCAGCCGATATTATTAAGATCGCGATGATCAACATCCAGCGCTGGCTCAGCAAAGAGAACCTGAAAACAAAGATGATCATGCAGGTGCACGATGAGCTGGTGTTTGATGTGCACAAAGATGAGGTTGATAAAGTAAAGGACAACGTACGCAAGCTGATGGAACATGCCGTGCTGCTGGATGTGCCGATGGAAGTTGAAGTGGGCGTGGGGGAGAACTGGCTGGAGGCGCATTAAGCAGTCTGGATCAGGAGTAGACCGGATAGCATTTGACCAGAGATTAAACCGATACGAATATGAGATATACAACGTATGCCTTGTGCTTGTTTTTTCTTTTGCCGGCCGCTGCGCTGGCGCAAACCAACTGTGAACTCAAAAAAGAAAATGACAATATCAAAATTTATGGCTGTCCGGTAGAAGGATCCGACCTCAGTGATATACGCGTAGAGTGCGAGGTGAATTCTACTATCGATAAATACATTCCCATTGTGCTGGATGTAACCCGTTACGGTGAATGGCGCTACCGGGAGTCTAATCACAAAGTGCTGGAAACAATAAGCGACACCGAACTGATTTATTATGCGCAGGTCAGCGCCCCGTTTCCGCTCCGCGACCGCGATTTGATTCTGCACGTAAAGCTCAGCCGGGATTCCGTAACAAAAATACTGACCGTAACGATCAACAGCATGCCGGACTACCTGCCGCCCGTAGAGGATATCGTGCGGGTTCCCAGTTCGTTCTCTACGCTGACACTAACACCCACAGGTGAAGCTAAACTAAAAATACGCTGCGATGTGCGCGTAGACCCCGGTGGCCAGATCCCGGCTTGGGTGGTGAACATGTTCAGCACGCAAGGGCCTTATGAAACGTTCAAGAACCTGGTTGATCGGATGGAAGGTAAATGAGGTTGGTCAAAAACCACTTTTGATAAATGATCACCAAACACGACATCGAACAAGCCCACGAACGGATTAAACCTTACGTTCACCGCACACCTGTACTGACTTCGCAAAGTATTAATGCCATTGCCG
>CAZIGG010000123.1:0-8539 GCA_964538575.1 uncultured Roseivirgaceae bacterium | reverse complement strand
CATTATTTTTCAACTGCTGTAGATTCAGTTGCCTCATTGAGTTCTTTACGCTCATCGTTAATCGGATAGTCAAACAGCCCCTGTTCTTTAATGGCATCCTCAACTTTATGCGGAACGAATTTTTCCCAGCCTGCTTCTCCTTTTTTGATCATTGCCAGAACATTATCGGAAATAATATGGAGGTTCCGCACATTGGCATCGTTAATATCTTCCAGCTTATTATTCTCCATCAGGTAGCGGAACAGGCTTTTTAAATTATCGGGAAGGTCGGCTTCAAAATCTTTGAGCCGGAAAAGCTCAGGCGGATTATTGCGGCTCGCGGGATAAATGTAAAGCTTAACGTTTGACCCAAACAATGAAGCAAAACATTCCAGAATACCGCCCCGGAGCTTAGAATATGTACTTTCTTCAAATACTTTCTGCAATGCAAAAATACCCATGATGATTCCTATCTTCTTTCCTTTCGTAATTTTGGATAGGTAATCTACCAATTTGTAGTACTCAAAATAGTTGGAGATCATTACGGTTTGTCCAAGCGAGCAAATGATATCCGCCCGATGCAAGAAATCTTTCTCATCAATATCGCCATCCGGACTTAAATCGTTCAGCGTAAGCTCGGTTAACACAACAATGTTCGAACGGTCAACATCGGGTTCTCGTCTGAAGTGCCTGCGCGAGGCCAGCAGCATATCCACGTTCACATGGGTCACCGGGCGGAAACGTCCGCGCAAAACGAGTACATTCTTCTTATACAATTCGTCCGAAGGCAGCATTACCTGGCCATCCGGACCGAACATAGCAGCTTTTGTTAACCCGTTCTTTACGAGCTTTAACGCCATCAGCCGGTTATCGACACGTTTAAAGTCAGGGCCTGTTAGCCTGAACATATCAATCTCAATGCGTTTACCTGTTAAGCCATCAACCATTGACATCAGAATTTCTTCCGGATCCGACAGGAATGAACAGGCATAGATTATGTTCACGCCAACCACCCCTAAGGCAAGCTGCTGCTGCAGCGGATCGTTGTCGTGCATCTTAACATGGATGACGCAATCATTTGGTTCTGAATGCGGGTTCAACTGGAAACGTAAGCCTATCCAGCCGTGTGCCTGGTTGGAGCGGTCGAAGTTCAGGATCTCAACTGTATCTGCAAAAGCAAAGAAACGTGTATTGTCAATTCTGTGCGGTAACCGTTCGGCCATCAGTCCATACTCATGATCGAGCATCTTTTCGAGGCGAGGCTCACATACGTACCGTTCGCAATAGCCGTAAATGGCATCGCTGAACTTCATATCGTAAGCCGAAATTGTTTTGGCAATCGTGCCTGAGGCGCCTCCTGCTTTAAAAAAATTGGCAGCAACCTCCTGACCGGCACCGATTTCCGCGAACGAACCGTAAATGTCTGCCCGAAGATTAATCCGAAGCGCCTTCTCCTGGGTAGTGAGTTTCCGGAATTCGTCTTTCTCCAAATACTTCATGAGGCTAAATAATTGAATTTAAGGGTCATGTCAAAACCTTACCGGTATAATCATACAAGGTCGTGAATTGTAACCACACCTATAACCAATTTTTGACAATTAAGGTTTATCGTTCTAATTTGTTGCCATGAACGTGTGGGTACGATGGCATACTTTCTTTCTTGACTGGACACAAAAGCGACTGAATGAGCGTCAGTTCCTGATCCTCTCCAGCGCGATGATCGGGTTCACGGCAGGGCTGGCAGCGGTAATTCTGAAAACCTTTGTGCATTACATCCACGATGCACTGACGGATAACACCACGTTCATCTCGCAATATTACCTCTATCCGTTCTTCCCCCTCATTGGGTTACTGCTGGTTGTCACATATGTAAAGCGGTTTCACCGCGGATCGCTTGAGAAGGGAACTTCATTTGTACTTTACTCGATCTCCCGGAAGTCAAGCCTGCTTGCTCCATTGCACATGGCCGCTCATGTGATTACCAGCGGGATTACCATTGGATTTGGAGGATCATCCGGACTGGAGGCGCCCATTGCCGTTACCGGTTCGGCAATCGGATCTAACTTCGCCAGAACATACCATCTCAATTATAAAAACAGGACACTGTTGTTGTCGTGTGGCGCTGCAGCAGGAATTGCAGCAGCCTTTAATGCACCCATTGCCGGGGTACTTTTTGCAATCGAAGTTTTATTAATCGACATCAGTGCAACCGCTTTTATTCCCTTGATTATTGCGGCTGCTGTCGGAACACTTTGCTCGAAGGTTGTATTGAAGCAGGGAATCCTGATGTCGTTCACCACGCAACAGGCATTCGATTTTGGAAATACTCCGTACTATCTGCTGCTGGGATTGTTTGCCGGATTCATTTCAATTTATCACTCCAGGGTGTTTGTAAAAATCGACAGCCTGTTTGATAAGGTTAAGCAGCCGTACGCGAAAGCCGTCATAGGCGGATTGATACTCATGGTTCTGATTTTCCTGTTTCCGCCACTCTTTGGCGAAGGGTACACCGACATTATCTCATTGTCGCAATCCAATACGCAAAGCTTGTTAGCAAACAGCGCATTTCGCGAGTACCTGAATAACGAATGGCTTATTTTGCTGTTCCTTGGTGTGATCGTGTTCATGAAAGTATTTGCAACCGCTGCTACCTTAAGCGGTGGCGGTAATGGCGGAAACTTCGCTCCGTCACTGATGGTAGGAGCCTTTTCAGGATTCGTGTTTGCCCGGTTTGTAAACCTTACCGGCTTCACCAAATTACCGGAAAGCAACTTTACGCTTGTCGCCATGGCCGGGGTTATGACCGGTGTAATGCATGCACCGCTAACTGCTATATTTCTGATTGCCGAAATAACCGGGGGTTACGGATTGATGATCCCGCTGATGATCGTTTCATCTGTGGCGTACGTTGTTGTGAAGATTTTCGAGCCTGATTCAATTGACACGAAAAAGCTCACCCGGAAAGGCGAATTAATCACGCATGACCGGGATAAAAAAATCCTTTCCTACATTACATTAAAAGATATTCTGGAGAAAGATTTTCAACCGGTTTATGAAAAAGCAAAGCTGCGTGAACTGATCACTATTATCGAAAAATCACATCGCAATGTTTATCCTGTGCTTACGGAAGACAATAAGCTTGCCGGAATTATTCAGTTGGATTCTATTCGCGATATCATGTTCCACCAGGAACTCTACGACAAAGTACTGATCAGGGAGTTAATGCAAAAACCTGTGGCGATTATCTCGCTGGATGAATCCATGGAAAGTATAATGCAAAAGTTTGATGAAACCCATGCCTGGAATCTGCCGGTTGTTTCGAAAGGAGTTTATACAGGATTTATTTCAAAATCGGTAATCTTTAACAAGTACCGGAATCATTTGATTGAACGGAGCGTCCATTAAAAAATTTTAGATTGAAGATTTTAGATGCAGGCCCGTTCTAAAATCGTAAATCTAAAATAATCAAAGATCAATCTCCTTCGTCAACCGGATATCCCTCGAAGAACTTCCGGCCATAACCTGAAACTTACCGGGCTCCAACACCCACTCCATCTTTTTCTCGTCAAAGAAACGAAACGCATCTACGGGAAGTGTTATAATTATATCCTTACTTTCTCCCGGCTGCAGCATTACTTTCTGAAATCCTTTAAGCTCTTTATCGGGACGTTCAACCGAACATTCAACATCTTTTACATAAAGCTGCATCACCTCCGCTCCCGGTCTGCTGCCGGTATTGCGTACCGTTACGGTTGCCGTTACGGACTGGTTATCGCCTTTCGTTAGCTGAAGGTTCTCGTACAAAAATGTGGTGTACGAAAGCCCATGACCAAAAGGAAATTGAGGTTCAACCTTCTTCGTATCAAAGTACCGGTACCCGACCATTATACCTTCGTTGTAATGAACAACATTGTCTTTCCCCGGATACTCACCGATAGCATGGGCAGGACTGTCTTCAAGCTTTTTGGGAAACGTCATTGTTAGCTTCCCGGAAGGATTAACATCCCCGAAGATGATCTTACCGATAGCATTACCGCCTTCCATTCCCGGATAGCCTGCAAACAGAATTGCTTTTGCCATACTATCCCACTTCGACATATCAACCGGCCCTCCGCCCATAATTACGATAACCGTATTGGGATTTGCTTTTAATACTGCTGCAATCAATTCATCTTGTCCGAACGGTAAAAACATGTCCGGTTTATCAACACTTTCTGCATCGTACGCATTGTCGTCCCATAAATCGGTATAGCCATGAATCCATCCGCATACTAAAACGGATGCATCCGCTTTTTTAGCTGCCTCCACCGCTTCCTTTATTCTAGTTGCGTTTGCTTTTCCGTCTTTCACTACTTCGTACCCTTCGGCATACGTTACGGTTACGTTTTCAAACAGAATCTTTTCGATACCCTGCATTGGTGTTATCTCGTACTTCGCGTTTACCTGTGAGCTTCCGCCCGCGCCACCGTTCTTAAGGGTTGCGCTCGCCCCGATAATGGCTACGTTCTTCATGTTTGTTTTATTCAGTGGAAGCAGGTTGCCATCGTTCTTTAACAATACAATTGCTTCTTCTGCAATTTTCAATGCAGTCTGCTGGTGCTCGGGCGTATTAAAAGATCCGCTACCACGATCTCCTCCGCCAATAACTTTAGTCCGGTACATGATGCGTAAAATGCGTCTCACTTTTTCATTGATCAGCGATTCTTCAACCTGACCGGATTTAACAAGACTGATAACTGTGTCGCCCATGAAAAACTTACCATAATCTTTAGGATCGGGTTGCGAAAGATCAGTTCCCATTTCAACATCTGTTCCGAATGTTAAGGCTTCCATGGTATTGTGAACTGCTCCCCAGTCGCTGATAACAGCGCCATCAAATCCAAGTTCTTCCTTCAAAACTTTATTGATCAGGTATTCATGATGGGTGCAGTACTGGCCGCGAAACTTATTGTAACCGCCCATGAGCGTATACACTCCGCCTTCTTTTACCGCTGCTGCAAAGCCAGGCAGATAAATTTCGCGTAAGGCCCGTTCACTCATTTCAACACTAACCGTGTTGCGGTCGATTTCCTGGTTGTTGGCTAAGTAGTGTTTAACGCATGCTGCTACATGCTGATCCTGCACACCTTTAATATACCCTACCACCATTTTGGAAACGAGGTGCGGATCTTCACTCAGGTATTCGAAATTGCGGCCGTTGAGCGGAGTTCTTAAAATGTTTATACCCGGGCCAAGAATAACATTCTTGCCACGATATTTCGCCTCTTCCCCAAGCACTTTCCCGAATGCATACCCAAGCTCAGGATTCCAGGTTGATGCCAGCGAAACGCCAACAGGCAGGTATGTTGCAAAGTATTCCGGGCTTTCGCTGCCCACCCAGCCGCGGCCATGCTCTTTGCGCACACCGTGAGGTCCGTCCGACATGGTCCATTCGGGAATGCCAAGTCGCGGCACACCGCCTGACGTAAAAGAAGAACTTGCGTGAATCATGGTAACCTTTTCCTCCAGTGTCATGAGGCTGATTAATGAGTCGATCTTTTGTTCTGCCGAAAGGGCTTTTTTCTCAGGACTGCCTGAACATGCCAGTATAAAGACAGCAATCCCGGGTATCAGCAAACGAAAAAGGTTTTTGGGGCTCATGATTTGAATTAAAAAGTGTATACAAATATAATCACAACCACCGGAAGCAACTAAAAAAGCCCTGATTGAGGTCAGGGCTTTTAATATTTTTTTTGGGAGTGAATTAATCAACCCAATCCGCTACAAACAAGTTTGTATCGTGAGTGCCGTTGTTGTTACGGTTTGATGAAAACACCAGCTTTTTTCCATCGGGTGAAAACATCGGGAAGGAATCAAACACGCCATCGTAGGTGAGCTGCTCCAACGCTGAACCATCTTCTGCATTCACCATAAACAGGTTGAACTGAAAGCCGCGTGCGGCATGATGATTAGAAGAGAATACAATTTTCTTGCCATCGGGTGTATAAAACGGGGCCCAGTTTGCCTTACCCAGGTTTGTGATTTGTTTTAACTCCGATCCATCAACGTTGCACGTGAAGATTTCCATTTTTGTTGGCGCAACCAACCCTTGCTTCAGGTAATCCAGGTATTCCTGCTTTTCCTCTTCCGTTGTAAAACGCGATGCCCGGAAAACAATTTTCTTTCCATCGGGTGAGAAGAATGCCCCGCCATCGTAGCCAATCTCATTCGTGATCTGCTTTACGTTTGATCCGTCAATATCCATTACATACAGGTCAAGGTCACCATTGCGGGTAGATGTAAACACAATCTTATCGCCTGCCGGAGAAACTGTTGCCTCCGCATCGTAACCCGGAGTATGGGTCAATTGCTTTTTGATATTGCCTTTCAGGTCAGCAATAAAAATATCATAGGTATCATAGATCGGCCAGAGGTATTTTCCACCGGGCACACGTTCAGGATCTTTCGGACAATCCTTGCCTCCTAAATGTGTTGACGCATATAAAATTGTTTTGTCGCCCGGCATAAAGAACGCACACGTTGTTCTTCCATCGCCTGTGCTGATGCGTTTCGGCCGCTTCTTTAAATCAGATTTCTTAACATCTAAATAGAAGATCTGGTCGCAGTTTACGCCCCAGGCTTTATTGTTCGATTGAAACGACAACATCCTGCTGTTGAAGCTCCAGTAAGCTTCCGCATTATCACCGCCAAACGTTAGCTGCTTTATATTTTTAAGGTGTGTTTCATTCACATAAAGCAATGAATCGGCACCGGATTTCATCTGCGCGAAGGCAAACGATTGACCAAGAATGATCAGGACAACAACACAAAATGAGCGCATTATTTTATCAGTTTGAAATAATGCGCAAAGATTACTTGGCCTCTTCTTCTTTCAAAGCCCGCCTCAGGATTTTTCCCACATTTGTTTTGGGTAAGTCGGCTCTGAAGACTACGTATTTAGGTACTTTGTAGTTGGTGAGATTCTCATGGAGGTATTTTTTCAATTCTTCCTCCGTAAGCGACTGATCGCGCTTCACAATGAACAATTTTATTGCCTCCCCGGATTTTTCATCGGGCACACCGATCGCAGCTACTTCCAGCACTTTTGGATGCGCGGCCACAACGTTTTCAATCTCATTCGGAAACACATTAAAACCTGAAACTTTAATCATGTCCTTCTTGCGATCCACGATCTTAAAAAATCCATCGGTGTCCATTAAGCCTATGTCGCCCGTCTTAAACCAACTGCCTTCAAAGAACACACCGGCATTGTCTTTTTCCCAATAGCCCTTCATTACCTGCGGACCACGCGCGCAGATCTCTCCCCGCTCACCCTGCGGTAATTGATTGCCGGCATCATCAAAGATGGCAACTTCTGTGCTGGGAACTGGTAGGCCAATGGTTCCCAAACGATGTGTTCCGTCAAGCGGATTACAGCAAAGAACCGGTGAGGTTTCACTTAATCCATACCCTTCAACAAGCGGCTTGCCTGTAACCTGTTCCCATTTTTTAGCGACAACATCCTGAACGGCCATGCCGCCACCAACTGCACCTTTCAAATTTGAAAAGTCAAGTCCAGCAAAGTCCGCATTATTCATCAATCCGTTAAACAACGTATTGACACCCGTAATGATGGTAAACTTATGCTTCTTCAGTTCTTTACAGAACCCCGGTATGTCTCTCGGATTCGTGATTAAAACACTTTTCGCACCTACACTGAACATTAACACACCATTCACCGTCAATGCAAAGATGTGATACATCGGTATAGCCGTGATAATGATTTCCTCATCAACTTTCTGTTTCAGGTATGGCTTAAACCATTCGGTGATCATGGAGTTGTGTGCAACAATGTTTGCGTGCGATAGCTGTGCGCCTTTGGCAACGCCCGTGGTTCCGCCTGTATATTGCAGTACAGCATTGTCCGTTAAGTCAATTACAACTTTTGTAAAGGTTGATGCTGCGCCTTTTTTCATCGCATCCTTAAACGATGTTGTCTTCGGGAGATGATACGCAGGCACCATCTTTTTAATGTTTTTTACTACAAAGTTTGTAATCAATCCCTTCAGGCCGGGAACCATATCCCCAATTTTTGTAATGATGATATGCTTAATCTCCGTATTCTTAATAATCTTCTCCAGATTGCTCGCGAAGTTCTCAACAATTACTATCGCTTTCGCACCGCTATCCTTAAACTGGTGCTCCATCTCGCGCGGAGTGTATAATGGGTTTGTATTGACTACCGTTAGCCCTGCACGTAATGCACCAAAAAATGCTACTGGAAATTGTAACAGGTTTGGCATCTGAATCGCAATCCGGTCACCCTTTTGTAACCCGATGCTTTGTACGTATGCCGCAAAATCTTTTGAAAGCTTATCCGCTTCTCCATAGGTCATTTCAACACCCATGTTCTCAAATGCCACCCGGTCTTTGAACTTCGCGCAGCTCTTTTCAAACAAATCAACCAGCGATTCATAGTCGTAAAGCTTGATCTCGGCAGGAATGCCTTCAGGGTAGTTCTTGATCCAGGGAAAGTTTGCCATCACACTTGGTTAAAATCTCAAGGTGTGAAGATAACAAA
>CAZIGG010000122.1:0-8620 GCA_964538575.1 uncultured Roseivirgaceae bacterium | reverse complement strand
CTAAAAACTATTCATCCTTATATATTTCAAATACATAACAAACCCATGTAACGTTGTTTTGATACAAGCCTTTAAATCCCCAGGGGTTGTAGGTAGCGGTCACATACAGGCTTTTGCCTGGGTAGTGTTCAGAAACAAAGCGCTGCTGTTTGCCTTTTATACCGAGGTAATAACCCTCATCGATGAATTTAAAACCCAACCGCATAAATTCATTGTAAAGTGAATCGCCCAGCGCTCGTGTGTGAACAGTGTGTGCCGCCCGCCAACTTGCCTGCGGTTCCACGGCTACAAAAAACGTGGAGGGCGCCAGGGTGAGCTCACGGCCCGCGGTATCCATGACGACCGAACGGTTCCCGGCATAAAACTCACCCGCTTTCCCTTGAAAAAAATCAGGCGAAAGGTCTTTCATAAACAATTGTACGCAGGATAAATCGCTGCAATCCGCCAGGTCAATTAATTCCAGCGCGGTAAGTATATCTCTTTTCGGTGTATATTTTTCCCATTCCCTTTCATCTTCTGCCTGTATGGCTTCCAGTTCATCAAGGGTTACAGCTCGTTTGTCCGTTGGGTTGCTGCACGATACCATTCCCAGTAAGGCGATAAGATACAAGGATTGAAGTAAACGATACACTATCATAAAATTTAATCCTTAATCCGGTAAAGGAGGATGGCCGGGGTATCGATCTGGTTGTCTTTTTTTAACCCCAATATGTCCACGTTTCTTTTTGTGGCTCGTGTAAGATACACGCAGTGATTGATAATCGTATCTCCGTTGTCGCTCACGGCCACTAACCGTGGATACTGTTCTCCAGAGTAACCAATAACAGGTATGATTTGATGAGACCCGGCATATCTCAAGGTATCCTTCTTCGGATACCCGACAACCTCGTACGTGAAACGTCCATCCCGTTTGAACCGAAACTGGATCAGTGTATCCTTATTTTTTTGCGCCCAACGACCCAGGTGCGCATCCCCTTCATCCATGTCCTCTCGAATGATCTCTATATCCTGCAATTTTTCTCTTTTGCGGTCAACCCATTTGCGAATGCCGAGGAAGACCGCGACTGCTATTACGAGAATAATGAATCTATAATATCTCAAGCTATTGAATTTTTTGCAGCACAAGCAGCCGTACAGAAACTATATAAATTATGCCTATCCAGGCAGGACCGACCTTTTGGAAGGCTGCCTGCCCGGATTTATTTTAACTGTTTTCCTAAATCCTTTACTTCATCGTCATTTGAAAATTTCTGAAAAAGTTCATTCAATTTGTCAATATCAATTAACGGGCTATAACCCATCTCTGCAAGAATACGGCTGATACCACGAAACATCATGACACTGTTGACGAAGCCCTGGTCATTCTCAAATTGCGCTTTCCTTGAAATGAAAGTCCGAAGCAGTGTCTTAAATTCCTGAACACTCATCAGGTCCACATTCTTCATGGTTTTCAAAAAAGGAACATAATGTTCGTTAAAAAGCAACATCTCAGCTTTTAGATTTGTTGTGTCGTTTTTGCTCAGTTCAATCAACTCCTCTTTTGTATCCGCAACTTTATTGATGCCATCAAAAGCTATTTCGAGGGATTCTTTTTCTTTTACATTAAATATTGTTATCGCACTGTATTTCAATTTTTCTTTATTGAAAAGAATAATTAATACTTTGTCCTTAATTTGATACAATCCGACATGAGTTCCATTTAGCACTTCAAAACCCATTGGTTTAAAGTCGAAATCAACGGCCCGCATTTTAAGGGAGTCACCAGAAATCATAATCTCTACAAATCTACCATCCTTCTCAATCCCATACCATTTACCTGCAATATCTTGTGCATTAACGTTGATGGCTATTATCGAAAATAAAATCAGTATCGAAATTTTTTTCATAACAAATGGTTTAGCGTTATCATTGCAGCCTACCCTTCCCTCACCAAAGGAAAGAAACCTATGGCAGTTTTTTATCCTCGTTATGAAATTTGTTTTTCCAAAAGAAAACCGTTGCGAGCGCTTCCGTAACGGCAAATGATTTTACAGGCAGGCTGTATTCCCTGCCACTTAACGGGGCTACCAGAAAAAACAATAACGCACATACTGCCAGTACAGCCAATATTAAATATAGCGCTGCTTTTTCCTTTTTGTCTGATGCCATCTTTTCCGGTAATGCGCCATAGCAAAACAGGGAAGAAAAAACCCCGGCTACGGCAAAACATACAACAGTGAATGCCATGAAGCCGAGAAACACAAGGTCTACTATTGCCGGTATCAACAACATAATGAAATGGATGACAATAAGGTGAACCGCTGAAAAAAAAAGCTCTTTCATACCTTCCCGTTTTTCATCTTTTTCCTCCTTCCGGCACCGCATGGCAGGGTATCATCACTTTAGCGATGATGCTATGTGTTTCCATCAGGTCAGAACGATTGCAGGTACCATTTGCCGTCTTTCTTCACCATTTCAAATGTTTCTTCATTCGTGCCGTCTAGCCCAAAGAGGATGTTTACCGAGGCTTTGTCGTCATTGACAACCGGTTCTCCATTCACTTTTCCTTTGGCAAAATATTTTTTGAATTCCTCTTGTGTCGCTTCGTCTGTTGCCGCCTGAGCAATCCTCCTGCTGTCATTGTCGGCATCGGTATCGATCAATGCGGCAAGGCCCTGATAATTTCCGGTTTTGGCTGCGTCAAAAATGGCTTCGGCTACAGCACGAGGGCTGCTTTGGGGATCGGAAGATTTGCCGTTGCAGGCTGTAATCATGACTACAGCAATGACTACGATGATTGAGGTTGCTTTTTTCATGTTATATGTGTTTTTAAATTTATCGATTTCCTTGTCTGTAAGTTTAGAGCAGATGCCCATTGACCTTCCTTTTTTTGCGGCATTGTCCAACTCCTTATGAGGATTTTCAATTTTAGTAATCGTTTTACGAGTTTTTATTCGTATAGCTCTGGTGTTACGGATATACTAAACAGGAATTGCCCGTTTTTGTCTTTATAATAATACTCCAGGGTGGTTTTGTGCTGACGGTATATTTCCATATCGGGGTTGGTTTTCACCACATTGATAAGGCTGGATTCCATCCGTTCTTTCAATTGTTGTGCATCCTTAAAATTATTCTTTTCCCTTTCAATCAATGTGTAATTATAGCGCAAAATATTCTGGTCGGGCATGGCCAGAATATTGTCCAACGTTGTTTCCTTGTCTATCCTTATGGGGCATTGCGCATTGAATGCATGGGCATCGCTTATCATCAGTTTTTTATAAAGACTGTCATCCTGCTCCTGCGTAGGTACAAATTTGTTTGTTTCGCTTTTAGTTGCAGTTATTGATTCAGCATTATCTGAGTTTTGCTTTGGTGAAAACAGGCAGCCTGTCATTAACATCGATGCGATTACCGGGATAGTAAGAGAAAAGTTTACAGCTTTAATTTTCATCTGCTTATATTAGTCGTTATTTAATTTCATCCCCGTTGGCATCAACCCAATAAGCCCTGCCGTTCACAACCACTGATCCCCTGTAGTCGCTCCAAATCGTTTTATTTTCGGATTTGCAGGGAAAAATTTCTTTCCCGTTGCCGTTAACGAATCCATATTTGCCATCAAGCTTCACGGAAGCAATGGCCTCGCCCCTGGAGGGAAATTCGCCCATCTCGTCATATTGTATGGGCACTATTACTTTACCGGTTTTGTCAATAGCGCCCCAGTTGCCATTGAGCTTCACCCGTGCTAATCCCTGGTTGAACCAGGTTGACACTTCATCATATTTTGGCGGCACTATTTCTTTGCCCGTCATGTCAATATAACCCCATTTACCACCAGCAGGAGATTGGTTCAGTGTGGCCCTGGCACCCAGGTTTACTGCGCAAATACCCTCGTAAAAATGATTGGTTGCATTGTACTTGGGAGCGATCACTTCTTTCCCGGTTTTATCTACAAATCCCACTAAGTTGTTAAGCACCACCCAGCACAAATCTCTTCCCTCAGCGAAGTAGGCTATCTTTTCATATTTGCAGGGCGCGAGTTGTTTGCCCGTTGCTTCTTCAATAAGGCCCCACTTGTCGTTTACCTTAATGGCCATGATGCCCTGTATCCCGCTAAACTGAAATGTTTGTACGGTTTCCATAAAATCCTGGCCCTTATAGTTGATGAGGTATTCCTTTGCCCTGAGCCGCACCTGTGCCAGCCCATCGGAAAAGTCTTTGGCTTCATCAAATTGGATTTCGATCACGGTTTTTCCGTCTTCATCGATGTAACCCCACAAACCTCCCTTCCGCACACGGGCCAGGCCTTCGCTAAACGGATATACACGATCATATTGGGCGGCAATTACGACTTCGCCTTTTTCATCCTTAAATCCGCTCTGTGCATTTTCGTTTTGAAAGGGGGTGAGATTTTTTTTGTTCTTCATAACAGGTGTTGGGTTTGCGGCTGTATTGTTTCCGGATGATGCGTTACTTCCACTGGTGTTCACCTCGGGCGCTTTTACTTCCGGCTTTCTTTCAGCAGTTTTTTTTACGTTGTCTAATTTGTCCTTCCCGGGCAATTTTATCTGTGCAATGGCCGAAGGAGCGATCAATGTAAACAAGAGGAGTATTGCAATGTTGGTTTTCATGTTGTTTTGATTTTTTGTGAAGGTCGTTCTTTAACTAAAGAGAGGATCGGCCAGAGGAGATCCTGTTCAGATCATATACTTATTCACTTACAGGCAGGCCAGCCTCCTTCCAGGCTTTGAAGCCTCCGTCAAGGTGTGCCACGTTGGTGTAACCCATCTGCTTCAGGGTTACCGCAGCCAGCGCAGACCGCCCACCGGAAGCGCATTGTAAAATGATTCGACTGTCCTTCTTAAACTCAGGTTTGTGGTAAGGCAGCGAGGCGTCAGCATAAAATTCAAGCATACCTCTTGGTGCGTTAACCGATCCGGGGATGACACCGTGCTGTTTTACTTCATCCGGTTCTCTGATGTCGATAATGGTAACATTTCCCTTTTCCATTTCATCTTTTACCTGTGCCGGTGTAAGATTCTCAATCTGAGCCCTGGCTTCTTTTACCATGTCTGCAGCAGATTTTGCCGTTTGTGCTGCAGCCTGATAAGCCATCAGCCACATTGTCGAAACCATTGTGGTCAATATGATTTTTTTCATTTGGTATTTGTTGGTTAAATAAATGTAGCTACGAATTTCTTCGCTATCTATCACGAGTAGCTCAGTGCCGGAGTTTTCAGAAATAAAACCATAGGAATCTGCTAATGGTTTTCAGGAACAGAACGTTGTTGTTTATCGCAAAACAGTGTCGTTTGTCCTTTTTGTATTCCCCAATTGTAACATCATTCTTGGCTATTCGCTACATTTGGTACTATGCATCGGCTGAATACCTTCCTTTGTACTGATTTTCTTTTCTTGCCACGCTATCGTGTCTGGCGACATGTATTCTATTGGTCGTTTCATATCATGATATGGGCTGCCTTTTGGGTCGTTATGGGTGCTCCCTCTTATGGACGTCAATTGTTTAATCAGTCTTTATGGGTTCCGGTTTTTATTTTATTCAGCTATCCATTAGTGTATGGAGCCATTCCTCATTTGTTACTCAAGGGGAAAGTGTCATTGTTCTTCCTGGTCATCCTGGCCTGGGGGGGCATAGGGTTGTACATTGATTCCGGGTACAGGTCCTATATTTATATTCCGCTGCAGGAGGCTATGGGGTTAGATAACATTCTGCCACGAGGACCATTGGCCGCTTGTTACTTGTGTATGACCACTTCCGCTGCCAGTCCTATGATCATAAAATTTTTCAAGCTGTGTACCATTAAGCAACGGGACTGGATGCATGCGCAGCAGGAAAAGATAACAGCAGAGCTTCAGTTGCTGAAAGCGCAGGTGCATCCTCAGTTTTTGTTTAACACGCTGAACAATATCTATTCCTTCTCAAGGAATGGCTCACCCAAAACGCCCGGCCTGATCTTAAAACTATCATCCCTGCTAAGTTATATGCTTTACGACTGCAAGGCTGTGGAGGTACGACTGGAAAAAGAAATAGAGATCATGAAAAATTATACTGATCTCGAAAGGGAACGATATGGTAATACCATTGAAATATCCTGGAGCGTGGAGGGTAACACGAAAGATAAATTTATTTCACCTTTACTGATCCTTCCGTTCTTGGAAAATGTATTTAAGCACGGCATATCGGAGCACATCGATAAACCCTGGCTCAGCATCGACCTGTCGGTGAAGGCCGATACCCTGCGATGCAAGATTGCCAATAGCAAGAATGAATTTGTGCCTTACTTGCAAAACGGCATGGGTATCACTAACGTGAAGAAAAGGCTGGAGTTTATCTACGCTGACAGGCATGAACTGAAGCTTAATGATGAAGGTAATTTTTTCGTGGCTTCGTTATTAGTAAGATTGGCTGGCAACATGCCGGTAAATACAGAAATACCGGTACAAGCACAAGCCATAAGATATGAAACCGCGCTGTCCGCTTAACGAAGAAGAGCCGCATGAATGGAATAAGTACCGAATTGAATTTTTCCGGATATTAAAATGTCCAGCATCATCCATACCGATTTTATAAAAAATCCTTTTCATCCCGCCAGGCCGAAGCTGATGAGAGAAGGGAGTTTTCTGAAAGCAATAGATTCTTTCCTGTATAATGATTTGATTTTTTCACCGCGCTACCGGGTGTGGAGGCATGTATTGTATTGGTTCATTCATATAAACTTATGGACGATATTCTGGCTGATTATGAGTCCTGTTGATACCTCTTATGCACGGACACTGTTTAATATGTTTTTATGGGTTCCGGTTTTTATTTTATTCAGTTATCCCTTTGTGTATTGGGCTATCCCGCATCTTTTGCTTAATGGAAAAGTAGTGCAGTTTTTCCTTCTCATCCTGGCCTGGGGAGTTGTGGGGCTGTATATTAATTCCGGGTTCAGAACTTATCTTTACGTGCCCCTGCAAGAAGCGCTGGGATTTGATTTTATTCCTCGAAAAGGGCCGCAACCGCATAGCTATCTTTGCATGACCACTTCCGCTGCCAGCCCCATGATCATAAAATTCTTTAAGCTGTGGACCACCCGGCAAAGAAACTGGGTACAGGCACAACAGGAAAAGATAACAGCCGAACTGCAATTGCTGAAAGCGCAGGTGCATCCTCATTTTTTGTTTAACACGCTGAACAATATCTACTCTTTTTCACTGGAAAACTCACCCAAAACGCCTGACATGGTCTTAAAATTATCATCGTTGCTTGGCTATATGCTCCATGATTGCAAGGCGGAGGAAGTCCGGCTGGAAAAAGAAATAGAGATTATGGAAAACTACATTGATCTCGAAAAGGAACGATATGGCAATACGATTGAAATCTCATGGAATGTGGAAGGGGATATAAAAAATAAATTCATTTCGCCTTTACTGATGCTTCCGTTTTTGGAGAATGCGTTTAAGCATGGCATGTCGGAACAAATAGAGAAGCCCTGGCTGAGTGTGGACATATCCGTAAAGAGCGATATCCTGCGCTGCAAAATTACCAACAGCAAAAATGAATGTAAGCCGTATAGCATGGATGGCAACGGCATCGGTATAGAGAATGTAAAGAAACGCCTGGCCTTTATGTACCCGGATAACTATAAACTGGAAATGCATGATGAACAGAATTTTTTTGTCGTTTCATTGCTGGTTAAGTTAACCGGCTTCGTCCACACCCCGCCTCCCCTTTCACCGATGATTATTCAACCTGTCAGGACATGAAGCTTCGGTGTCTCCTTATCGATGATGAACCTCCGGCTTTAAAGGTGCTGACCCGGTATATCGAATCCATCAATGGCCTGGAGGTTGTCGGTCAATGTAAAAATGCGATAGAGGCGCTGGATGTGCTGCAACAAAAAACAGTGGATGTTATTTTCCTGGATATTAAAATGCCCCACATCATCGGCACCGATTTTCTGAAGAATCTTTCACATCCTCCCAAAGTAATTTTTGTTACCGCTTACCGCGAATATGCGGTGGATGGGTTTGAATTAGATGCGGTAGATTACTTAGTGAAACCTGTTTCGTTTGAACGTTTTTTTAAGGCCATCACCAAACTGAACAGGGTGATGGGACTGCAAGCTGACACGGTCACCGATAATGCACCCAAACCTCCCTCTTTTATTTACCTGAAAGTAGACAGGGACATGAAAAAGATCTTTGTAAATGATATTCAGTACATCGAAAGCTGGAAAGATTATGTCAAGATTTTTCTTGAAGACGGCAAACACTTTTTGGTAAAGCAATCCATCAGCGCTATGGAAAATCTTTTATCGGAACGTAAGTTTCTGCGGGTGCACCGGTCATTCATTGTTTCATTTGATAAAATTTCAGGTTATAACGGTGTATCCGTTCAGTTGATGGGACAGGAAATTCCTATCGGGCGGCTATACAAACAGGCGGTAATGGAGAGGTTGCATGATCATTCGTAATCAATGGAAACAAAATGACACATAATAAAGAACGGCAATCGTTCCCCTGATTGCCGTTCAAGTCGAGGTGAGAAGATTCGAACTTCCGACCCCCACGTCCCTAACGTGGTGCGCTAACCGGGCTGCGCTACACCTCGATTTTTATGTTATAAAATACTGACTAA
>CAZIGG010000121.1:0-8912 GCA_964538575.1 uncultured Roseivirgaceae bacterium | reverse complement strand
AACGTCCGGCTATATGCAACAGAATCACTTCACCACCTTCCCGTTCTTATCCACGTGAACAGCGGCATCACCGTTTGATTTTACTACCAGTTCCCCGGTATCCGTCATGAAGTTGATCTCGGCCGGGATGAAATCAAATGTAAAGTTGTTGCTCCACGACAAGCCGTCTGATTTGTAGATCTTGGCTACCGTTGCAGGATATTTCCCGGCTTTATCCTTGCGCTCTGAGTAAATCAACGCGAAGAAAATCTGCCCTGCCGGATCGGCCGTAACATAGGAGTGAATTATAGGCAATCTTTTTTCACGCAGGCTCAGCTTATCTACCGGGAACTTAACCTTGATATCGGGCTTGTGCGATGCAGGGATATTATAAAAATACCCGGTTCCTGAAACTGAATCCGCAAAGAAAAGACCTGCGGTATACTTATCCTGAGCAACAACCAGCGGATAGTATTTATTATTGAGAACCGGTTCGGTGAACAGCGGTATTGAATCTGCACCATTAACAAGCCAGTTCATGGCTTCCGTGCGGAATGCAAGCTCAGCATCCTTAATCGCTTTCTCACGGGCGATATGATCTTCCATGCTGTGTATATAGCTTTTCAGAATGTCGCCCCTGGTAAAGATACTGTTTACAAACTGCTGGTAATTAATAATGTCCTCGTCCAGGTTTCGGGCCAAGAGCTTTTTAGATGCGCTGTCCGCCCGGTCAAGATATTTTACTTCTTCTTTTACAGCATCCAGGCGCACGTGAACATCATCGGATGCATGTGCTTTCTTATGTTCAATCAAGGCAGATTTATACTGTAAATCAACGATTTTCAACGCAAAAATATCTAACGGAAGCGGTGAGGCGTCAAACTTCTTTAGTTGCTCACCCAGCGTACCATAAGGAAGCTTGGCAAGTTCATTTTTAACGGATACGGAATCTGTTTCCAGCTTGGTTTTTAGCTTGTTGATTTCCATATCAAACTTCACCAGGTTGTCTTGCACCGGTTTTACGCCTTTCTCAATGATGGCCAATGCCTGACCGGAAAACGTTTTGTAATTCCAGACGTTAACATCGTCTTTGTAAAAATCCGTCTCTTCCCTGCCATCCGCTTTGAAATCACTGATGTCGCGCAAATTCCACCTCTGATTGTACTTTGTCTTTCCGTAGTTACTCAGGCTGATCTTATAGTTTTCGAATGCTTTTGTACAGGAATCAAACCGGTGCGACAGGCCTGAAAGATTTTTAATCATTGATTCATCTGCCCTTAAATACAATTCGCGATAGCCGGGATAACTTTCCTGGATCAGGAAAAACAAATCCTGTGATCTTTTATACAGACTTTCAGCCTGGGTGAAATAATGTTTCACCATCTTAATCTTGTCGATCTGTTCTTTCAGTGCGGTAATTCGCTTCTCGAGATCAAACTGAACATAGTCAAGCTTTACGCCAAATTCACCCGTACTTAAATCTCTTTTATTATAACTTTCGTAATACTCTTTGTTCTTCCTCAGTTCCTTATCCGTTAACAGCTTAAGGGCTTTATCGTAGTACAGGATAGCCGAATCCATGTGCTGAATGGCTTTATCTGTTTGCGTCAGAATATCATCGTTTGCAACCTTCTCCTGGTAGATGGTACCCATGTACAGGAATGCATTGGAGTTATCAAGATTGTCCTTCAGGTATGTTTTCAGAAAAGGCTCTGCCTGCTCGTATTGCTTGGTGCTGAGCAGCGGATAAATATCCTTGTACTTCACTTTTTGCGCTGCTGCTGGAATAACAGCCGCTATCAAAAACAACAGAAAAATGATCGTAAATCGCGATTTAGGCATTGTCTTAGGTGGTTGACCCCGCAAAATAATTAAAAAATGCTTTTCGCTGAAATGATCCAATTACCAGGCCAAAAGCAACTCAAATCCTCTACCGGGAAAATTCACCAACCAACCTCAGGCCGTTCAGTGTGAGGTTTGGATCAACTTCTGTGAACTGGTCTTTGAGCGAAGTAATAATAGAAGATAATCCTCCTGTTGCAATGATGGCGCATTGCGGATCGTTAAGCTCGGATTTAATCCGTTTGATCATGGAACTGACAAGGCCTTCATACCCGATTAAAATTCCGGCCTGGATTGCGTGTACTGTATTCTTCCCGAGCGCTGAGCCCGGCAGCTCCAGCGGTACATCAAAAAGCTTGGCCGTGTTTTGCGAAAGCGAACGGATAGCAGTTTTTAATCCCGGTGCAATAGCAACACCCAGAATTTTTCCTTTTGCATCGATGGTTGTAAACGTGAGCGCGGTGCCAAAGTCCACAACGATGCAGTTTGCTTTGAACCGCATATAGGCAGCAAGCGCATTTGATACAAGGTCGGAGCCGATCTCGTACGGATTTAACACTTCGATAGGCAGCGTTGCGTACACATCCGGGCCCAGTACAACCGGCTGCTTTTCAAACAGGGTTTCAACAACGTTAATGATCCGGTCGGTAAGATCGGGCACAACACTGCTGATTACAATTTTCTGAACATCCGCTGTGCGTAATCCTGCTTCGAAAAAAAACTCGCGAAGCTTAATGCCGTAAAATAATTCCGGATGAGTAAGCGCTGACGAAAGCCGCCAGATATGCGCCCATTTACTTTCGCGGTATAAGCCGAGCGTAATATCTGTATTGCCAATATCCACCGCGAGCATCATAACAGTTCGGTCAGCTTTTGTTTAACCATTTCCATCCCGATGCCGGCTTTTTCTCCGATCATCGTTGTGTACGGAATTGACCCCACATCCGGAAGGTTAGGATCGACAACAAATTTAGGAACTTCAGGCCTTACATAATGGATCAATCCTGCGGCAGGATAAACAACCATTGATGTTCCGACAACCAGAAAAATATCAGCATCCGCTGCAATGCGCGAAGCAACTTCGATCATGGGAACCATTTCGCCAAACCACACAATATTTGGCCGAAGCTGCGAACCGCGTTCGCATTTATCGCCTGGCTTTAATTCCCAGCCGCTGATTTTATAAACGAGATTTTCGTCCAGCGTGCTTCTTGATTCAAACAAACTGCCGTGCAGGTGGAGAACGTTGCCTGATCCCGCACGTTCATGCAGGTCGTCAACGTTTTGCGTGATAATGGTTACCTCAAATTCCGCTTCGAGTTCTTTTAATATCTCATGACCGCGATTAGGCTTTACTTCCAGCGCTCTCTTTCTGCGTTGATTATAAAATTCAAGAACCTGCGCAGGATCTCTTCTCCAGGCTTCCGGGGTAGCAACATCTTCCACGCGATGGCCTTCCCACAAACCTCCTGAATCACGAAATGTCGCCAATCCGCTTTCGGCACTGATGCCGGCACCTGTAAGCACAACTAATTTTTTCTTCATTCAGTTGTGATGAAGTGATTACTCTGATTTTTTCTTCTTCGCAGCGGTTTTCTTTGCCGGTGTTTTCTTTGCAGCAACTTTTTTCGCTGGAGTTTTCTTAGCAGCAGTCTTCTTAGTCGGTGTTTTTGCTTCAGCATCGGCTGCCGGAGCTGCGGCTTTCTTTGCACCGAAACGACCGAAGCGGCCTTTCCGTTCAGGCGCATTTGCCGCAAGCTCTACACATTCCTCCAGCGTAAGATCTTTTGGTTCTTTGTCTTTCGGTATCTTCACGTTCTTTGTTCCGGCTTTTATATACGGCCCAAAACGCCCGTTAAGAACCTGTATATCAGGATTTTCAGGGAACAGCTTTATCGTCCGGTTGGCATCTGCAATCCGCTTGTTCTGAATCAGCTCAACAGATTGATCATACGTTATCGTATATGGATCGAGGTCTTTTGGAATCGAAACAAACTTCTTATCGTGTGAGACATACGGACCGAAACGACCGATCGCAACCACAACTGGCTTCTCTTCGAAGTCGCCCATCTGGCGCGGAAGCTTCATCAGCTCAAGCGCATCTTCCAGGCTGATGTTTTCAATAAACTGACCCGGACGCAGGCTTGCGAACTTGGGTTTCTCACCGCCATTGTCATCGGGGTTCTCCCCTACCTGAACGTATGCACCATATTTGCCCAGCTTCACATAAACATTCTTACCGGTTTTAGGATCAATACCGACTTCGCGGTTTTTACCGGCTGCAGAACGTTCAACGAGCTCTGTTACCTGTACTTTTTTATGGAAAGGTTTGTAGAAGTTATCGATCATCTTCTTCCACTCCAGCTTACCGGCAGCGATCTCATCAAATTCCTGTTCAACGCTGGAGGTAAAGGAGAAATCGGTAATATCCGGGAAGTGTTCAACGAGGAAGTCGTTTACTACCATTGCTGTGTTGGTAGGGAACAGTTTGTTCTTCTCTGCGCCTGTTATCTCTGTTAACAGTTCTTCCGTGATCTTATCATCTTTCAGCGTAAGCACTTTGTAGTTTCGCTCTCTTCCCTCACGCACTTCTTTTACAACGTATTCACGTTTCTGAATTGTGGTGATCGTTGGCGCATAGGTAGACGGACGGCCAATACCAAGCTCTTCAAGTTTCTTTACAAGACTTGCTTCCGTATAGCGAGCTTGCGGACGTGAGAACTCCTGACGGGCACGCATGTCGCCCAGGTTCAGTTCTTGTCCCAGGGTAATGGGCGGGAGCATGTTCTTAGCTTCTTCATCGTCATCCTCATCGGATGCATCCATGTAAACTTTCAAAAATCCGTCAAACGTAATTACTTCTCCGGATGCCGTTAAGGTCTCAGGTGTTGTTGAAATACCAATCGTGGCAACTGTTTTTTCGATTTCGGCATTGGCCATCTGCGATGCAATCGCGCGTTTCCAGATCAAATCGTATAAACGCTGCTGCCCTTCATCCGCTCCCGCTGTTGTAACCGAAAAATCAGTAGGACGAATAGCTTCGTGAGCTTCCTGCGCGCCCGCAGATTTACTTTGAAATCTTCTTTCGTTCACATATTGCTGACCGTAGTTCTTCGCGATCTGTTCAGTAGCGGCTTTGATTGAATCTTCGGATAAGTTCACTGAATCGGTACGCATGTACGAGATCTTACCGGCTTCATAAAGCTTTTGCGCGACTGTCATCGTGCGGATAACGGAGTAACCAAGCTTTAAACTGGCTTCCTGCTGAAGTGTTGATGTTGTAAACGGAGCGGAAGGACTTCTTTTGGAAGGTTTCTTCTCCAGGTTCTTAACCGTATAAACAGCGCCTTTACAAGCTTCGAGGAATTTCATCGCCTCCTCTTCCGATTCAAACTTCTTGGGAAGTTCAGCGATCAGATGCTTCTTACCCTCCAGGATAAAAAGCGCTTTTACCTTATAGGCTGATTTTGACTGGAATTCATTGATGGCCCGCTCCCGGTCTACAATCAACCGCACGGCAACCGACTGTACCCGGCCGGCTGAAAGCCCGGTCTTGATCTTCTTCCATAATATAGGAGAAAGCTCATAGCCCACGAGCCTGTCGAGCACCCTGCGGGCCTGCTGGGCGTTCACTAAATCAATGTCAATTCCGCGCGGACTTTCGAGTGCGTTCAGGATTGCTTTTTTTGTAATCTCCGTAAAAACTATTCTGCGGCTTTTGGCGTCACTTAAGTCAAGAACTTCTTTTAAGTGCCATGAAATCGCTTCTCCCTCACGGTCTTCATCGCTTGCCAGATACACCATGTCAGAATCTTCAGCCATCTTCCTCAGCTTGGCAATGATTTCCTTCTTATCGGGGCTTACTTCATACGTGGGTTCGTAGTTATTTTCCACGTCAATCGCGCCACTGCCTTTGGGCAAATCGCGGATGTGACCCATACTTGACGACACCTTGAAATCTTTTCCGAGGTAGCCTTCTATAGTCTTCGCTTTCGCGGGAGATTCAACAATTACGAGGTTTTTTGCCATGTCTACACGTTATCAAAGGTTTCAAATATCTGTAAATTTTTAAAAAATCAAATTCAGTACATTAATATTGAGTGATTGTTGACGTTATACGCACAACCACTTTCAGATTTTTATGGAGCGTTTTCTTTATTTAATGCGGCACGCTCAAAGTGCTGATAAACAACCCGGTCAGTCCGATAAAGAGCGCGAGCTGACGGTACAGGGCATCCGTGATTCCATCAAGATCGGAAGCTGGTTACACACGCAAAAAATAAATCCTGACCTGATCCTCTCCAGCACCGCGATCCGGGCAAAAGCAACTTCCGGGCTGTTATTGGACACCCTCAAGCTGATGCCGGAAAAAATCCAGTTGAACGATGAGCTTTATGATGCATCCGTCAGAACTTTTTTACACGAGATCACCCAACTGGAGGATACCCTGAATCATGTTTTATGTGTCGGTCACAACCCTGCCATTTCCTACCTGGCCGAATATCTTACCAAAGCCGAAATCGGTGACCTTCCTCCTGCCGGATTGGTAATTATTCAATTTGAAATTCTACTTTGGCAAAAAATCGGTGAAGCCTCCGGAAAGTTTGTTAAGCTGATCACACCTGAAATTGTTTAAACCTTGAGTAAAGAAGAAATCATTCATTCCTTTGATCCGAACGGCCCGGGTATTGCCGGTAATTTATTCGGATTACCATTTTCAGTTGATACTTCAGAAATTGTTATTGTTCCGGTGCCGTGGGAAGTTACCGTGTCGTACCACTCCGGTACGGCAAACGGCCCGAAGGCTATTCTGGATGCATCGTCACAGGTTGATTTTTTCATGAAAGACGTTCCGGATGCCTGGAAGCTTGGCGTAACGATGTTACCCGTTCCGGAAAACATCCTCGAAGAAAACGATAAGCTCCGCAAGCTTGCCGCGCAGCACATCAAATCCGTTGAGACGGGAAAAGTTATTGATGCAGCTGATCCTTTGCTGGCGACCATCAATGAATCATCCGAAAACCTGAATATTTATGTGAAATCGACCACCCAACGGTTGTTGAAAGAAGGTAAGCTCGTGGGACTGGTGGGTGGCGATCACAGTACTCCGTTAGGTTTCCTGAGAGCATTGAGCGAGCGCCATGAGCGTTTTGGCATTTTACAGATTGATGCGCACGCTGACCTGCGTAAAGCGTATGAAGGATTTACCTATTCACACGCATCCATTATGTACAACGCATTAAAGATTCCGGCTGTAAACCGGTTAGTGCAGGTGGGTATCCGTGATTTTTGTGAAGAAGAAATGAATGTGATTAAACGGTCTATGGGCCGGGTAGTGACCTTCTTCGATGAAGACATAAAATCGTGGCAATACGAAGGCAATACCTGGGATGAGATCTGCGAACAACTTATCAAACCCCTCCCCGATCTCGTGTACATCAGCTTTGATATTGACGGCCTTGACCCCAGGCTTGCGCCTTCCACCGGAACACCTGTTCCAGGCGGGTTTGAGTTTCAGCAAATCGTCTATCTCATCAAAAAGCTTGTTCAGGCAAATAAAAAAATCATTGGATTTGATTTATGTGAAGTAGCGCCCGGCACGACTGACTGGGATGCCAATGTTGGCGCCCGCATGTTGTGGCAGCTCTGCAACTGGATGGCGGTGTCAAATAAAAAACTACCTTACACTCCTGAATAATTCGTGAACTCATTCAATAAACTTTTTGCTGCCCTTGCCGATTATACGTGGTGGCCTATTTTATTCCTGATCATCGGTGGCGGAGTTTTCTTTCTTTTTTATTCAGGTTTCATTCAATACAAGTATTTCTTTCATGCAATAAATGTATTGCGGGGTAAGTACGATGACCCGGATGCGCCCGGGCAAATCAGTTCTTACAAAGCGCTGTCAACCGCGTTAGCATCAACAGTCGGCATGGGAAACCTGGCAGGAGTTGCCGCTGCCATCGCATTAGGCGGCCCTGGAGCGCTCTTCTGGATGTGGGTGACGTCATTCGTTGGAATGTCAACCAACTTCTTCACCAGCACGCTGGCGAGCATGTATCGCGGGAAAGATTCAGAGGGCGAAATGCAGGGCGGGCCAATGTACGTAATTCGTGAAGCCTTAGGTAAGAACTGGCAGCCGCTCGCTGTTCTTTTTTGTGTTTGCTGCATGGTGGGTGCGTTGCCAATCTTTCAGGCCAATCAGTTGACGCAAGCTTTAGTTGATATCGGGTTAAAATCAAATGGCATTGAAGAAACTTTTGTTCCGATTCTTGGCTTTTCGATCAGTGTTCCAAAATTTATAATCGGTGTTGTGATCTGTATTGTTTGCACCATTGTAATCGTTGGCGGAATAAAACGCATTGGGGCCTGGGCAGGAAGCTTAGTGCCTTTAATGATCGTGCTGCATTTTATCTCGGTTATGTTTATCCTGATCGCCTACGCGGACCAGGTTCCTTATTATTTCAAATTAATCTTTACGGATGCCTTCGCACCTGAGCATTTTCGGGGAAGCCCCTTCCTGGGCGGTATAACCGGAGGAATAATCATGCTTGGCGTTCGCAGAGCGACATTTTCAAATGAAGCCGGGATTGGAACGGCTCCCATGGCCATGAGCGCTGCAAAAAGTACCGAGCCTGTACGGGAAGGGCTGATCTCAATGCTCAGCCCGGTAATCGATACCATCATTTCATGTTCACTAACTGCCCTGGCGATTTTAGTAACGGGCGTCTGGAAAAATGAAGGCGTAAGCGGAATCACGCTGACATCCCTTGCTTATAAATCGGCAATGCCTTTCGGTGGGGATTACATACTCCTGTTGTGTACATTGATTTTCGCAGTCAGCGCACTCTTCTCCTACAGCTACTACGGCAGGAAGGCTCTATCCTTTTTAATAGGCGTTGAACGCAGTAAGTGGTATGATTACCTGTACTTAGCGGCCATTATGCTTGGCGCATTAGCTTCCATGAACTTTGTATTGGACCTGATTGACATTGCTTTTGCATTGATGGCAATCCCTACCATGCTTTCGGCATTTGTACTCGCGCCCCGCGTGATGGCTGAGGCGAAAAAGTACTTCAGTAAGCTAAAAG
>CAZIGG010000120.1:2426-8939 GCA_964538575.1 uncultured Roseivirgaceae bacterium | reverse complement strand
GTAAACGCTTTCATTTCATCGAGCGTACCAATGCTTACCCGGCACCATTCTTTATCAAGATAATCCCACACCCGGATTTCAAAACCCCTTGCTTTGGTTTCATCCAAAATGGTTTTGCCGTCTTTGGGTGCCGGAAAGAACACCACGTTAGCCTGTGATTTTCCGTATTGCCATTTTTTGGAATCGAGATAGTTGAAAAGGTGCTGCCGTGCTTCCGCATTTTTCCTGCGGGTATAGGCCATAAATTCCTCATCGCCCAGACTTGCCTGCGCAGCTGCAATACCGGCCTGATTGTATGAACCCCAGATTTGTTTGGCGCTCATTTTTTTAATCAGGTCGGGGTGTGCAACAGCATAACCCACGCGCAATCCGGCAAGACCGTAAATTTTCGAGAATGTTCTGCATGCAATAACATTTTTATTACCCTGTTTAACCAGCTCACTCATCGATTGCTGCTGCGAAGGCTCCAGGAATTCCAGGTAGGCTTCATCGGAGTAAACAACCGTTTTCTTCGACATCTCTTCGCAGAAGCTCTTGTACGCAGTTTTGTCAAGTACGGTTCCGGTCGGGTTATTGGGATTGATCAGGAAAAGAATTTTTGTATCGGACTTTATGGCCGAAGCAAGTCCTTCCAGGTCATGAACAAGGTTTTCATCGAGGTTAACTTTATCCCAGCGTGCATTGAACTTCTCTGCATAATCCATCAGCAGCCGGAATACCGGGAAGGCAGAAAGCACCGCCCCGCCCTCCAGGCCAACCGACATACCGGCCAGGCAAAGCAATTCGGATGAACCCGCACCCATCAGAATGTATTCAGGACTTACGCCTTCTTTTTTTGCCAGTATCTCTTTGAACTGTGCGGCAGAAGTATGCGTATACCGGTTGCCCTCACGTAAAATATTTTTTACGGCTTCCCGCGCTTTCGCAGACGGGCCGTACGGATTTTCGTTTGAGCCGAGACGCACAAGCTGATCATGCGCGAAAGAGGAAAAGTTATGCAGCCGTTCTGCTTCGCTTACCGGGGCAGCCATCAGGCTGTCGAGGAGGGCAGGTGTAAAGGCCAGGCCGGTGCCTAAGGCGAATGATGACTTAAACCAGTTTCTTCGGGATAATGTTGTTTTCATGGAATTACCTCCAGGGCGCTTTTTGATATTGGGTAACGTAGGTTTGTCCGTCCAGCACGATCATCGGATCATTGTTTTTCGGATGATTTCTTTTTTCGAGCAGGTACGATCCTGAACCTGCACCCATGGACGAAGAATAGTAAATACGGGTGCCATCATACGACCACGTACCCCGGTCGCTGTTTTGAGAATTTGTTCCACCGGAATAGGCATTGGTATTAACACTGCGCGAAGACTCACTGTAGTACTCGTACGTACCATCGGCTTTAAGGGTAATGCATTGCTCGGTGCTGCTTCCGCCTGAATTGGTGCTGTTTACATTTACATAACACCATTTGCCTGCAAGCTCCTGCGCAACCTGTTTTCCTCCTGCAGGGGCTGCGGTGTTTGCGGAAGGCGTTACCCCGGTAACAGGCGCTCCGTTCTTCGAGTAGTTTAAAGTTTTTCCGTTAGCCATAAGCGAAAGCTGATTACCGCTTACCGCATAGCCCATCATCAAGTTACCCTGCGCTGTTTGAAGTGTAACATTTCCGTTGGCAGCCTGGTATGAATACACCTGGCCCTGGTAAACACATTTTCCGGCTTTTGTAAACTCAATGGTTTCGTTGTTGCCCGACCAAATGCCAACAATGCTGTTTGAAGCAGGGACAGGGCTGGAAGGATTTGCAGTGGCAGGTTCATCTGAAGAAACCCCGCTGCGGGTAAAGGTGACGGGTGAATCTAAGTCACCCCCGGAAACAGTTAATGTATTTTCCTTAAGCGTGTAGTTGTAGCTGAGCGTTGTTGATTGCCGGATAATGGTAAGGTTTATTTTACCATTCTGGGCTGTGTATTTGATCTTGTCCCCATCAAACGTTCCGGTACCGTCACTGTTAAGAACAAGGGTCATTTCTACATCCGATACCGTGGCAGTCCAGGTTCCCTGAATTTTATTTTGCTGGACTTTAGCCCCGATCTGGGCGTGCAGAAAAAAGGGGATGATCAGCGCAACAAGGATTCCGGTGAGCTTTTTCATAGGCAGCGGGGTTGACACTGACCAAGATAGGAATTTTCTACGGCTTAAAAATCAGAGAAATAGTTCAATGATATGCATCAGCTTTTGCAAGGCAACTGCGTCCGTTTCGTCAAAATCATTCAGCTTGTCGCTGTCCACATCCAGCACCAGGGCCACTTCGCCATTTTTAAAAGCCGGCAGCACGATTTCGGATTTTGAAGCGGAGCTGCAGGCAATATGTCCGGGGAATTGTTCAACATCCGGAACGAGAATGACTTTCTTTTCTTTCCACGCAGTACCGCAAACACCTTTACCCAAGCCGATGCGTGTGCAGGCAATAGGCCCCTGAAAAGGCCCAAGGACGAGTTCATCGTTCTTTACGATGTAAAATCCTACCCAGAAAAAATTCATCGCGTGTTTAAGTGCGGCAGCGATGTTTGAAAGATTCGCGACAACATCCGGTTCACCGGCTACGAGTGATTCAAGCTGCGGGAGCAACGTGTTGTAGCGTTCCTGCTTATCGGATGAGGTTGAGAGAATGAGTTCTTCGGCCACGTTACGGTTTTTTAGAAGCTGGATTTTCCTGACGGATGTAAACAGTTAATGTATCATTCACTACGGATTCACGGGAAATTAAGTTCCCGTTGAACTGGGGCGCAGGAATTCCGGAACCAAATTCAAGACCGGAAGTAAAAACCCTGGCCTCATCCCACAAGCTGCTATTAATAAATTGCTGAAGGGTTGTTGCCCCGCCTTCAATAATAACGGATTGAATATTTCTTTTGTATAAATCATTCACCAGGTCTTTTTGAAACGAGCTTTCGTCCAGCTTTAAAAACTCAAGATTTTTTAGCGTTTCGTTTTTGATTGTGGTGTAACAGATGGTTTGCTGCTGACCGTCAAACAAGGTTAATGTTTGCGGTAACCTGCCATAGCGGTCAATTACAATGCGTGTTGGATTTCTTCCTGACCAGTCCCGAACCGTAAGCGCGGGATTATCATGAAGCGCTGTACCCGTACCTACCAGCACTGCATCTTCTTCACTTCGCCATTTATGAACGAGCTGCCGAGAATGTTCGTTGCTGATCCATTTCGAATCAAAATTTTCCCGTGCAATAAACCCGTCAGCAGTTTCCGCCCACTTCAGAATAATGTAAGGTCGTTTCTTTGAAAGGAATGTAAAGAAGCGCTTGTTTAACGCACGGCCTTTTGCTTCTAGTACATTCGTGATAACTTCAATGCCCGCATCGTTCAGCTTTTGAATCCCTTTTCCGCTTACCAGCGGATTCGGATCGATGTTCGCAATAACAACTTTTTTAACCTGGTGTTTTACCAGCATATCCGCACAAGGCGGTGTTTTGCCGAAATGCGAGCACGGCTCCAGGTTAACATAGACCGTGCTTTGACTTAAAAGCGTTTGATCTTTTACAGAAGCAACAGCATTCACCTCGGCATGAGCTTCACCGTATTTTTCATGCCTGCCTTCGCCAATAATTACATTGTTGTGAACAATTAAGCAACCGACCAACGGATTTGGACTTACCGATCCCCGGCTGAGCTGCGCGAGATCGAGCGCCCGCTGCATAAAAAGCTCGTCCTGGGATGAGGGGTTCATGTTTAACAATGTTATACTTGCAAAGATTGTCAGGGCATGATGAATTCCAAAGACTTATTCATGGATTTACGGAAACGGATTACACTTCCGCAGGAAGCATCCGAAACCGACAGTATGGTGTACCTGATCCTGGAAAGCATTGCGGGCATTACCCGATCGGACATTATTGCTCAAAAAGCTGTTTCGTTAACGTCAGATGAAGAAACGAAACTGGATGAGGTAATTGATCGTGTGAACAAAAACGAACCCGTTCAATACATTCTGGGTAAAGCACATTTTTACGGACAGGAGTTTCAGGTAAACCCATCCGTGCTTATTCCCCGTCCGGAAACAGAATTATTGGTGGAGGAAGTTTTAAAGCGAACTTCAAATGTACCCGGCAAAATACTGGACATCGGAACAGGCAGCGGCTGCATTGCCATAACGCTTGCCAAAAAGCTTTCCCAAAAAACAGTTATTGCTTTTGATGTAAGCGATGAAGCGCTGCAAACCGCAACTGAAAATGCAAAGCAGCTTTCTGCGAAAGTGGATTTTCAGCATGTTGATATTTTAAAGGATGAAATCCCTTTTCAGGAGCTGGAATTTATGGTAAGCAACCCGCCTTATGTTGCTGTTTCAGAAAAAGAAACAATGAACCGTAATGTACTGGAGCATGAACCGCACCTGGCCTTGTTTGTTGCCGACAACGATCCGATTATTTTTTATAAGGCTATTGCTAAAAAGGGGATGCTGACATTAAAGCCGGAAGGAAAAATTGTCGTAGAAATCAACGAACGTTTTGGAAAAGAAACGGCTGATGTCTTCAGGATGGAAGGGTTTACAAAGATTGAAATTGTGAAAGACCTTCAGGGTAAGGATCGGATTGTTGTAGCCGTAAAACCTGATCACTAAAAATTAATTTTCACTGATCCAGAAACTCTGGTCGCGATGCACCGTTACAGCGCCTTCCTTTTCTATAACAGGTTCCGGATGAGCGCTTTTCGGATAGATTGAAAGTTGCGTACCGGCCGGCAGCCATTTTTCAAAATGACCGGTACGGATAAATACCCAGCGCTTGCCTTGTTGAATGACCGCTACATCGAGCGATGGAAATTTTTCAAACGTTTCAAGCGCAGCATCAGAAACAACAGTTACCGCTTTTTGTTTTGATGCTGTTAAAAAGTAAAGTGCAGTTTCGGGCGCTTCTGTCTCTGAATGGCAGGAAAGAATTTTCAACGGAAACTGATCCCGGAGGGAAATTTTCAATTCTTCAACATGCGACTCAGGCGCGATGACGATGTCAATTTTAATCCCCCAGGATAAAACTGATTCAAGTGCCCGCTCTGTTACCATTACGGTCGGGCTCCATTCCAGCAATTGCTGAACGCTTTCGAAGTTTTCGTTTGAGGCATTATCGATCACCAAAGCCGGCTCCTGGTCTTCCCGTATAATATGGTGTGACGACATGCAGGTAAAATACTTAACTTACCCCTCAAATGTAAGCATGCGCAACATTAATCAACTTGTAAAACTTTTCAAGACGAGCAGATAGATGAAAAAAATCCTTGTTCTCCGTTTTTCCTCGATGGGCGATGTGGCGCTGATGGCGCCCGTGATCCGCTCATTGGTGGCTGAACACAAGGATGTTGAAGTTACCATCGTTACGCGCCCGGGATTCGCAGCATTTTTTGCGGGCATTGAACGTGTAATTGTTTTTGATGCAGACGTTGATCATAAGTTCAGGGGATTTTTTGGTATCCGCCAGCTTTTCCGTGCATTAATCCTGAAAAATAATTTTGATCTGGTCATCGATCTTCACGATCATGTACGCACGGTCATCCTGAGAAACCTCTTCAAGCTTTTTGGTAAACGTGTAATTGTTTTCGATAAAGGACGCAAGGAGAAGAAGGCCTTCACCCGAAAAGAGAATAAAATTACCAGGCCCTTACCGCATACCGTTGAGCGCTATCATCGGGCATTTGAAAAAGCCGGTTTTCACTTCAAACTTTTACAACCTCCTTATTTACTGCCCACAGAAGAATCAAAGAAGCTTATCGCAGCGTGGTTTGTAAAAAAGGGTTTGGTAAAAAACGAAAAATGGATTGGTTTGGCCCCGTTCGCTAAGCATAAATCCAAAACATGGCCGGTAGCGAATTATCCAAAACTGATCGACTCTATCTTAAAGCAAATGCCCGCTAAATTTTTTCTGTTTGGCGGAGGAGATGAAGAGATTCAATACTTTGAAGATTTGCAATTGCTTTTTCCGGAGCAGTGTGTAATTGTAGCCGGCAGATTAAGGTTACCGCAGGAGCTTACGCTCATGCATCACCTTGACCTGATGGTGTGTATGGATTCATCTAACATGCACCTCGCTGCGTTATCAAATACCCGCATTCTTTCCATCTGGGGCGGCACCCATCCTGACGTTGGGTTTGCGCCTTTTGGCAAAAATGTTGAAGAGAGTATTCTACAAATCGGCCGGGAAGAATTACCGTGCAGGCCCTGCTCGGTGAATGGAAAAGAAACCTGCCTTCGGGGCGATTTTGCCTGCATGAACCGGATTACCCCGGAAATTGTAGCCGGTAAAATATTTCGGAGACTGCAAAATTAAAATCCCGCTATTGCGTGAAGATCATTTCGCGAATCACCGTGATTCAGGTTGCAAAGGCTGCTATCGCCAACCCGGTTGATGCGTTACGGAATGAATGATATATTTTCATGTAGGGACGCAAAATTTTGCGTCCCTACGAATTAAATTTTAAAACACATTTTTCGATAACATCACAACACTCGTGCAACTG
>CAZIGG010000120.1:0-2326 GCA_964538575.1 uncultured Roseivirgaceae bacterium | reverse complement strand
ACAGCAGCGGCCAATGGATTTCCGCCAAAGGTTGAACCATGCTCACCGGGTTTAATCACCAGCATAATGGGATCATCCGCCAGCACTAAGGAAATCGGCAGTACGCCTCCGGATAAAGCTTTACCCAAAATCAAAATATCCGCCCGAACTCCTTCGTGATCCGATGCCAGCATTTTTCCCGTACGGGCAATGCCGGTTTGGATCTCATCCATCATCAGCAATACATTGTGCTGACGGCATAATTTCTCTGCAGTTTTTAAATAGCTTTCCTTCGGAACGTAAACTCCGGCTTCGCCCTGAATGGGTTCAAGCAGCAATCCGCAAACTTTAGGGTTAGCTAACGCTTTCTCAAGCGCAGTTACGTTATCGTATTCAATAATTTCAAAGCCCGGCATGAACGGCCCAAAACCCTTACGTGCCGATGGATCGGTTGAAGCAGAAATAATGGAAGTAGTTCTTCCATGAAAGTTCTTGCTGGCCACAACGATCACCGCTTCGTTATCGGGAATGTTCTTTTTGGTATAACCCCATTTGCGGGCAAGCTTGATAGCGGTTTCATTTGCCTCTGCACCGCTGTTCATAAACAGCGCTTTCTGATAACCGAACAGCTCACATACATATTTTTCAGCTACGCCAAGCTTATTATTGTAAAATGCGCGTGACGTAAGGGTAAGTTCTTTGGCCTGCTCAATCAGCTTATTGATAATTCGCGGATGACAGTGTCCCTGGTTTACCGCGCTGTAAGCCGACAAAAAATCGTAATACCGCTTTCCATCCACGTCCCACAGGAAAACACCTTCGCCTTTATGCAAAACAACCGGTAGCGGGTGATAATTATGCGCTCCGTATTTCTCTTCGAGGTCAATGGCTGCCTGGCTGGATAAGATGGTATCTGTCATATATTTAAGATGTTGACCTAAAAGTACCGAATCCGCTCCTGAGAGGCAATTCAATACGGACTGACACAGGTTGTCTGAATCCATTGCGTTCTTGTTACGGAAACGCTGGTATTTACTTTACCTTTATAACCATGGAAACAGGGTTTGATAGCATTAAAAGGCTGGTTAACGAACTAAAAACGTTAACTTTTTGGGACAGGATTTTTAAATGGGGAAGCATTCGCTCGACCCTGGTCGATGCCAGCGCTGATCTTCAGCGTATCCTCACGGGCTACGAAGGCATGTCGAAGCTGAAGCATGAGCTTGACCTTGAAAAAAACCGTAACATTTCTTTCCAGGAATCGCTCGAAGAGCTGAAGTTCTTACGTTCTGAAAAGGATTCACTCCTCAAGGACAAAGTATCACTTGAAAGCAGGAATGAAAATTTCCTGAAGCGCGGACTTGAGCTTTCCAATGAGCTTAGCGCACTAAAGCAGAAAATAGAATCTTACGAAAATGAACTGAAGCTGTTGCGCAATGAAAACACGCGCTTTAAAAGTTCAGACGATCAGCGTACAAAAGATTACCTCGAACGCATCAGCGGCCTGAGCGAAACCATGAAGCGGCTTGAGCGCGACCGTAATGACGAAAAGGAACAGCGTCATGCGGAAGAAATTGAACGGTTGAAAATGCTCAAGCAAACGTGGATGAATCACGAAGATAATGTAAAAAGCCGCATGAAGCTGATCTGCAACCGGCATGGAGTTGAATACAGTGAAAAGGTGCCGTTTAAAGGCAAGCCGGATAATACGTTAAAGATTAATGAAGAGTACATCATCTTCGATGCGAAAAGCCCTGCTAACGATGACCTTTCAAATTTCCCGCTTTACCTGAAAGCACAGTCCGAGCAGGCTGGAAAATATGTAAAGGAAGAAAATGTAAGAAGAGAAATCTTCTTAGTTGTACCAGCGAATACGCTTGAAGTATTGCAGCAGTTTGAATTCAGGCTGAGCGACTATACTGTATTTGTTATTCCGATCGAAGCACTGGAGCCGATCATCCTTGCGATGCGTAAAATTGAAGACTACGAGTTTGCGGAGAAGCTTAGCCCGGAAGAGCGTGAGAACATTTGTCGTGTGATTGGCAAGTTTGTTCATCTCTCCAAGCGCAGAATTCAAATCGATGGCTTCTTCGCGAAGCAATTTTTTGAATTGCTGTACCGAAGCGATGCAGATCTTCCGAAAGATATTCTTGAAAAAGCTGTTGAATTTGAACGCAGCGAAAAGTTGAATCCGCCAACCGATAAACGCGCGAAACAAATCAGTAACCGTGAGCTTGAGCAGGAGGTAAGCAAGATCAAGAACGATGCAATGCAAAAAGGTATTTACACCGAGGAATCGCATCTTTCAAAGGGTTTAAACAAGCTTCCGCTGTACATAGAAGATTCC
>CAZIGG010000119.1:0-9018 GCA_964538575.1 uncultured Roseivirgaceae bacterium | reverse complement strand
CTTACTGAATCTTGTGCAGGATGCACATCACGGCTTCGTATAGTTTTTGGCAACCTGACGAGAGCTACCCAACTTATCTATTCCCAGTTCAACCACATCTCCTTCTTTTAAGTAACGCGGGGGTTTAAATCCCATCCCGACACCAAAAGGCGTTCCGGTTGAAATTACATCCCAGGGCAGCAATGTCATGAACTGTGATATGTAGCTAACCAGCTTTGGAATTTTATAAATCAATGTTTTTGAATTCCCCCTCTGTAATGTTTCTCCATTTACTTTTAACCAGAGATTAAGATTGTGAGCATCTTCAATTTCATCGGCTGTAACCAGCCATGGGCCGAGCGGAGAAAATGTATCAGCGCTCTTTCCTTTTACCCATTGTCCTTCACGCTCTAATTGAAATTCGCGCTCACTGTAATCATTCATCAGGCAATAGCCGGCTACATAGTCCAGTGCCTCAGCCTCTTCAACATATTGAGCCTTTTTACCAATGACAAGGGCCAACTCTACTTCCCAATCTGTTTTCTTGCTGTTTTTAGGAATGATGACGTTGTCATTCGGGCCGCATAAGGAAGTTGTTGCCTTAAAAAAAATAATGGGCTCTTTAGGCACAGCCATTCCGGCTTCTGCCGCATGATCCGAATAATTCAACCCGATGCAGATAATCTTATTTGGCCTGGCAACCGATGAGCCTAACCGCACATCCGTGCTGATCCTGGGAGCAGTCTTTGCATTACTGCTTAGCCAGTTCGTTAACTGGTTTATTCCATCGTTTTTAAAAAATGCCTCGTTATAATCCGTTACATGTTCCGAAACATCAATACGCGTTCCGTCCGGTAACTCAACTCCAGGCTTTTCATTTTCAAATTCTCCAAAACGAATCAATTTCATTAATCAGGTATTTAAGGTTACAAGTCCGCCATCAATCACATAGTTGCTTCCCGTGATAAACGCAGCTTCATCTGAACATAAAAAAAGTGCGAGGTTGGCAATTTCTTCCGGCTGGCCCATGCGGCCCATCGGCTGGGTTTGGGAAAGTTTGTCGAACATTTCCTTTTCTTTTCCAGGATAATTTTTTGCCAGGAATCCGTCAACAAACGGAGTGTGAACGCGGCCGGGAGAGATGCTGTTGCAGCGAATGTTATGCGCTAAATAATCCTTGGCAATCGAATAGGTCATGCTTAACACTGCGCCTTTACTTGCGCTGTATGCAAACCGGTCAACTAAGCCAACTACAGCAGCAATGGAAGCAATGTTAATAATGTTGCCGCCTCCTGACTTTTTCATTTCAATAATACCGGCCTGCAGGCAGTTAAATGTTCCTTTAACATTTACCTGATAGACTTTGTCAAAATCTTCTTCACGGGTTTGTTCCACATTTCCAATATGGGCAATACCTGCGTTATTGATTAATATATCAAGTCCCTGTGCTTGAGTAATCGCTTCGAATGATTTCGCGACCTGCTGGCGATTGGTAATATCACATACATGCTTGCTTGTCTTTCCGCCTTTTGCATTAATCTCCTGAACCGCTTCCGCTAACATACGTTCATCCATATCGATCAATGCAACGCGCGCACCCTGTAATGCCAATTTGGTGGAAATTGCTTTACCGATACCTTTCGCTGCGCCCGTTACAATTGCTGATTTCCCGGTAAGATTAAAGACGCTCATTTTTTAGATTGAAATTGATGTTAAAATCAATATGTTTACATTACGTTCATATGTATGAACAAAGTAACACTGTGCGCCTGAGAAGTAAAAGCGTTTGATTGTTTATCTGAAAAATAAATTGAGCAAAAATGAAACTGGGTTTAGGATTATATAAGAGTGTCTTAACAAGCGATAACTTTCGGTTTGCCCGGCAAGCCGGAGCAACACACATTGTTGTTCAGCTTGTTGACTATATAAAAGGTGAGAACCCCTCGCTCACAAAAAACTACCTGAACGGCTGGGGCGAAACGCGCAACCAGGGAAAACTCTGGACCTATGAAGCGTTGAGTACAATAAAGAAAGAACTTTCATCACACGGACTTATATGGGAAGCGATTGAAAACTTTGACCCTTCACATTGGTACGATGTATTGCTGGATGGCCCGAAGAAACAGCAACAGCTTGAAGATTTAAAGACCATCCTGAAAAATATGGGTAAGGTCGGTATCCCGGTTATGGGCTACTATTTCAGTCTGGCAGGTGTGTGGGGCTGGACAAGCGGACCAAACGGAAGAGGAAAAGCTAACTCGGTGGTATTTGATCAGGCAAAAGTCGATGTTAATCAGCCGATTCCAAAAGGAATGGTTTGGAACATGCGATATGAAGATGAGCAGCAAGGTGTGTTGTCGCCTGTATCCCGAACAGAAATGTGGCAGCGACTGGATCACTTTTTAAAAACATTACTTCCCATTGCTGAAGAGAACGGTATAAAGCTTGTTGCGCATCCGGATGACCCGCCACTACCGGAAATGCGCGGAACAGCCCGGCTGTTTTATAATACGCAGGAGTATGAAAAGCTGATGACGCTGAGCAGCAGTCCTTCCAATGGTTTTGAATTTTGCATGGGAACCATCCAGGAAATGCAGGGCAGCGATGTATATGCGATGCTGGATAAATACAGTCGTGAAAACCGGATCGGGTATATTCATTTCAGGAATGTTATCGGTAAAGTTCCGCACTACCGCGAAGCGTTTGTTGATGAAGGTGATATTGATATGATCAAAGCGCTTAAGATTCTTAAAGCCAATCAGTACAAAGGAATATTAATTCCTGATCATACACCTGAAATGTCAACCAAAGCAGGATGGCATACAGGAATGGCATATGCGTTAGGATATATGAAAGGCGCCATGCAGGCTGTTAATGCAGGTGTATGAGTTGCAAACTAACCGAAACGACAATCGATGGCCTGCGGGCGCTGCATCTCGAAAACGATTTGTTGAGGATCGGTATTCTGGTTGACCGTGGAAGCGATATTTTTGAATTCCGCTACAAACCAAAAGACATCGATTTTTTACTTCGGTTATCAAAAGGTATTCGCAATCCGAAAACTCATTTTAGTCAGATCAGGAATACAAAAAGTCAATTTGAAGATTATTACTATGGCGGATGGCAGGTTTGTTTGCCCAATAGCCCTGCGTTTAATTATCGTGGAGCTGAACTGGGACAACATGGTGAAGTTTCATTGATACCGTGGGAGGTTAAAATCGTTGAGAACTCAGTTGATCGGATAAGTTTAGTATGCAGCGCACAGCCACTTCGGATTCCCATAAAAATAGAACGAACCTTTTCAATTACGAAGAACTCGCCTGACCTGGTGATTGAAGAGACGGTTTCCAATACCAGTAAAACGCAGTTGGATATCATGTGGGGTCAGCACATCGCATTTGGCCTTCCGTTCCTGGAAGAAGGTGTGAAAATTCATACCAATGCAAAAACAATGAAGACTGAGGCGGGTATGCCCGAGTATCACCGGTTTAAAAGAGGTGAAGAATATGCATGGCCGAACGCCAGGTCAAAAAAAGGATCAAGTGACGATGCAAGTATTGTTTCAGCCCGGGGCATAGATCAATACAGCGATCTCTGTTACCTGGCCGGATATGAAGCAAAAGCATTCTATGCGATCAGGAATGAAAAAAGAAATGTAGGCTTTGCATTGCAGTGGGATGGTGAATTGTTTACAAATCTCTGGTATTGGCAGGAGCGAAACGCGACAAAAGATTTCCCGTGGTGGGGTGATTGCTATACGGTTGCATTAGAACCCTGGACTTCTCAGTGGACAAATAAACCAAACGAAGCTATTAAGAATAATGAATGGCTCGGTATTGATGCCGGATCAAGGGTCACAACTTCGTTTGTAGCTTCAGCTTTTGAAAATGAATTTAAGTCAGAATAACATGAGTGTATTGCAAAAAACAACTGTATTCGCTGACGGTCTTGACCATCCCGAGTGTGTTGCTGTCCATCGCGATGGCTCCGTGTGGGCAGGGGGTGAGGCCGGACAGATTTATAAAATCAGTTCGGACGGAGCTAAGGTTGAACAGGTGGCCACTACAAAAGGGTTTATACTGGGTATTGCCTTTAGCCCCGATTGCAGTTGGCTGCTGATATGTGATTCGGCTGATAAATGTTTGTGGCGGCTGGATACAACTACGTTTCAGTTAACAACTTTTGCGAAAGGCGCTGAAAAGCATTCCTTCAACATCCCTAATTATGCATGTTTTGACAGCAAGGGAAATGTTTATGTTTCCGAAAGCGGGGCCTTCAGAGAGATTACCGGTAAGATTCTGAAATTCAATACACAAGGCAAAGGAGAAATCTGGTCGGACGGGCCGTTTAACTTCGCTAACGGGATGGCCATTGATGCAAAAGAAGAGTTTATCTATGTTGTATGCTCCTTTATGCCGGGTATTGAACGGGTTGAAATTCAGAAAAATGGTTCAGCAGGCAAGCGGGAAATTTTTGCAACCTTACCGGAATCCGTACCCGATGGATTAGCATTTGATAACCAGGGGAATCTGTTGGTTTCGTGTTATGCACCGAATAAGATATATTCAATTTCTCCCGAGCGAAACGTACGTGTACTGGTGGATGACTGGGAAGCGCATACCCTATCCAATCCAACAAATATTGCTTTTGGCGGACGTAATTTTGATGAATTATTTGTAGCCAACATCGGCCGCTGGCACATTGCTAAAATTTCACTGGGTATTAAAGGCTTAAAACTTGTGTGTCACCTATGAAAGATTTTAACGACAAACATATTGTTGTAACCGGAGGCGTAAAAGGAATCGGCCTTGCAGCCGTTGAGGTTTTTGTGCGGGAAGGTGCAAAAGTTTCTATTCTGGATATTGATCAATCGGGAGAAACACTCGAAGCAGAATCCGGGGGAAAGATCACATTTCTCAAATGCAATGTTGCTGATGCAAACTCGGTGGAAGAAAACATTACAAAAGCGATCCGCAAATTTGGCGAGGTGGACGTGTTGGTAAATAATGCAGGCATTAACCGATATGCCACGGTTACCGAAACAACCGAAGCAGAGTGGGATCTGGTGATGAATGTAAATCTGAAGAGCGCTTTTCTGGCCGCTAAATATGCAATTCCATCCATGCAGAAGAACGGTACAGGAGTTGTTATTAACATTTCAAGTGTGCAGGCTTTCGTGAGTCAAAGTCAGGTGGCAGCCTATACAACTTCAAAGACTGCTATGTTAGGCCTTACGCGCAGCATCGCGGTAGATTATGGGCCAGGAATCCGATGTGTTGCTGTTTGTCCCGGATCTATAGATACTCCGATGTTACGAAATGGAGTAAATGAATCACCTAACCCGGAAGAAGTATTCCGTGAATGCGAAGAAATGCATCTGGTAAAGAAAGTTGGCGATCCTAAAGAAGTAGGGGAGTTCATCGCATTTCTCGCATCATCAAAAGCATCGTTCATGACCGGGCAGGCCTATCGGATAGATGGTGGTCTGGGTGTTTCCATTGGCGGCAGCAAACAAAAGTAAGTAACTCCTTCGCGGCCCTGTGCCGCGATCCCCTTCTTGCATCCATCTAGGGGATGCCGGAACAGGTCCGGCAAAGATGCTTGATGCTGTTATAACTCTACCCGGATTGTTTGTACTTCTTTAGGACTCAGTGTAATTGTATTCTTGATAGCTTCTGATTTCTCTTCCTTCGGACTGCTTTTATAAACACCTCTGGGATTTACATTTTTCCAGGTAAGGGAAGTTGTTGCTGGTTGTTCAGTAGGATTAAAAAACCGGATGATCAATGCCTTGCCATCACGACTTTGCTTCAACGAAGTAATCATAATAGCAGCACCTTCCTGCATCGAAACAATGGGCTTTATTGTTTCAGTGGCCTTAGCAACCGGTACGACTAACAATGGCTGAGTCTGCTCGATTCCGAATTTCTTGGTAGCGAATTCATTATACACTCCATGTGGCTTGAGTACATAGTTAAATGGAATCATTCCTTCCTGAGACGCTTTGTAGTTTACAAACCACACGTTGTTCATCACCCAGCTGAATAAGCGGTTAGAGGGTTCGTATTTTTTTATCCACGGACGTATGGCCATGTCGGTCATCCATTTCTGTCCGTTCATGTCACCGATTTCCAGCATGGGCGCTTCAATCGGGGCGAGGGTAACACCGGAATACTCATTTGAAAGATCGACCCATCGCTGAACGCTGTAAAAATTTTTGTTGGCACCGGCTAATTGATCCTGATCGAGTTTGGTTGTTGCCCACGGAATATCAATCCGAACCTGACTGTTTGGTAGGTTGAATGGAAATGAGAATCGTACATTCTCATTCTCTACAATATTCTTTTTATCAACGATGTTAGTCAGATAAATTTCATCTAATCCATTTACGAGTTGGATTTCACGTGTCAGACTTACTGCGCCTGCAGCGGAAGAAACAACCTGAATTCGGGTAAGTACATTTCCGTGTTCAACAACTTTTAGTGTGGCACCCGTTTGTTTCGAAAGGTTTTCCTTTACAACTCCACCGTACCAATACGCATTGAATCCGAGCGTATCGTTTGGATCAACGAGATTTGGTCCGTTCTTAAAATTGATTGCTGTGATGTCTCCGTTTTTTGAATCTAACGTAACGTTAATTGCTCCGTTTGAGATCGTATAGCCCGATGGGGCAGGAGTGGTTTTTGATTTCTGCTTTCCTTTTTTAAGGAAGTACTTTCTTGAGCTTAGTGCGGGAATATCAGAGGCTACAAACACCCAGCTTCCGTTGGTGAGCTGTTGAGACGCAACTTTCTTTCCTGTGTCATCTGTAATGTAAGTATCAGACAAATTCCAGGAAGCTGGTAAGGTTACTAAATTAGTTCTGTTCCATGATGTTGTATTGACTACCTGAAAAGCTTCAGCTGGGTTTGTTTTTGACCTCAACGTTTGCAGTGCCTCGTTCAGTAAACTATTACTTTCCTTTTCAGCATTCAGCGCAAATCCTTGCTTCACAGACCAGAGACTTTTTGTGAACTCACTTTCCGGCTGCGACTTGCTGATGTTTGCGCCCCAGGTATGCTCTGAAAATAATATCACATTCCGCCAGGGATCATCAAAGCGGTTAATGGTATTATTTTTTTCACCAAGCATGGCAGAAAGTGTTTCCGCCTGAACAAGCTGGTCAGCAGTTTTGCGATTAATGCCTGTTTCCAGCGCAGAAGAAGCCGCGCCATCTTCCCAATACGGTGTTAAATCTCCGGTAAACGTTGGAAGCTTACCGGCATACCGTTTTTCAAATTCCTCCATCATCTCTGTTGTGGTGGCGATGCGCAGTTTCGGATATGCATATGTTTCATTCCATTGTTTGATGAAGTCGGGCATGGTGGCATCCGGTGGACCATTGTCATTTCCCACGGTGTACCGGAGCTGAACCATATCGTACGGATATTTTTTCTGGTCCAGCTCATTCAGGAAGTTCAAAACCGCATACCCATCCGATTTACTGAGGATATCGATCGACCAGTCATGAAACCAGGAGTATCCATGAATCGTCATCCAGAAAAGAATTTTTTGCTTGCCAGAGGCTGACGTCCAGTAAAACGGAACATCACCCCAGGTCTCCATCGAGTGGCCAACCTGGTACCCGCCATGCGGAAGGTGGGGCATGTGGTTAGGTCCGGATGAAAAATACTTGATACCGTTTTGCGCTAATGATTCAACGATACCCCAACTGTATCCGGGCACATCGCTGATCATCGCGGAATTTATATCAAGCCCGTAGGTTTCGTTGAGCGAAAGCGCATACCGCGGGTTGTTGATCATTTCTTCCTCGCGCTGTAACCCGGTAAGCTGATTTCCATAGAGCGCATCAATTCCAATCCATCCTTTCTTTACCGCATCGATAAACTGTTGTTTTTTTTCCGGAGAGGCATTTTTCAGGTATCCTTCAACGGCCCAGGTGCCTTCTGTATTCCATTTGTAACGCGAACCGTCCGGGTAATCTTTTGTTTTTTCTGCCAATTCAATGGCCTTTTCAAAATTCCGCCACTGCAGTTTTTCAACATCGTCCTGCTTGTGCGTGAACCCGATATCAACATGCGAATGTGAAAGAAAGTACACCTCAAATTTTCGCACCGGCTGCAAGGCTATCTTTTTTACACTGGATTTTCCCCCTATGATAATTTCCAGTGATGCTTCCCGGGTCGTTTCCACGGGGTCAACCATAAAATGAAAAACATTTTTACCGGGCTTTAGCGTAGTCTGCCGGACAAGTTTTCCATCGAGCTTGAATTGTACGGGAGCAGGTTTTGCGGCATGTTTGAGTTCTGCCCGAATCCGCTGCTTGAGTCCTGTTTGAGTATTTACGAGTGCCGGCTCTGCCAAAAAAGACTGTTCATTGACAACCGGAATACCAAACGGCATAAACCAGTCTATACTGTTTTGATTTCCACCGATAACTTTAATGGAGATGCGTTCACCTTTTATAATGGATACGGTGGGAATGTTCAGAAACATGAAGCCAAAGGCATCCTGGGAACCTTTTGTAATTTCAGTCGGAACAAATGATAAGTCGGCTTCCCCGGATTTAAGAGCCCAGTTGGAACTCAATGAATCACGGTGAGTATAAAAAGTAAAATAAGGTTTTTCATTAATGTATAAGCTGAACGCGCCCGCTGGCTCCTGTAAACGTTTTGCAAGCGCAGCGCTCCAGACAAGACTAACATATTTTTCAGAATAGCCGGATGGAATGACAGCGGATTTAAATTCAAGTGATTGTGTGCCCGAACCTGCGCGCACCAATAACGCAACCTGACCGTTGGTTAATCCGGGTAAGAAGTCAAGCGTTTCACCATTGACAACTTGTTCGAATCCCTGGATGAAGGTTGATGCTTTTACCGGCCAGCCAGGCTCAATTTTCTGAGCATTACATGTGAATACCTGAAAAAACGCTGCGGCAAGGATAAATTTCTTTATTACTATTGTGTTGTTCATATGTTCATACATAGTAAATTTGACGCGCAACTTATCGAATCCCGCGCAGGAAATGAAATTAAAGAT
>CAZIGG010000118.1:0-9068 GCA_964538575.1 uncultured Roseivirgaceae bacterium | reverse complement strand
ATACCGAGCAGCTTTTCCGCCTTATCCAGTCCATCCCATCGCCAAAGGCCGAACCCTTCAAACTCTGGTTAGCGCAGGTGGCCTCCGAACGCTTAGACGAAATGCAAGACCCTGAGCTGTCTATCGACCGGGCATTGCAACAATACCTGAACCTGGGCTATTCTGAAAACTGGATTAACCAACGCCTGAAAAGCATTGAAATAAGAAAAGAGCTGACAGATGAATGGAAAAAAAGAGGCTTGAAAGAAGGTGTGCAGTTTGCTACACTTACAGACATTATCACCAAAGCATGGTCGGACAAAACCACCAAGGAATATAAAATCCTGAAAGGCTTGAAAAAGGAAAACCTTCGGGACAATATGACGAACACCGAACTGATTTTGAATATGCTTGCCGAAGCATCCGCAAAAGATATTTCTGAAGCAGTGAACCCGAAAACTTTTGATGAAAGTAAAATTGTAGCCAAACAGGGAGGCAATGTCGCCCGGAAAGCCCGGAAAGAATTGGAAGCAAAAACAGGTAAAAAAGTAGTTACCTCATTGAATGCCAAAACAGCCCTGCAACTGAAAGCAGGCAACAAAAAAGAAACAACCGGGAAATCTAAAAAGAAGTAGTGTTGTTTTACTCCAGCAGCATCTTCAGCTTCACCAATTGTTGTGTATTTTCCGGTGACTGGATATTTTCCGTAATCGCATGCTTCTCGCGGGTTGTTAACCGCCAACTGAGCGAAGCCCGGGCATTGGTTTGCCGCAGGCTGTCCATCTCCTGTAACACCGGCACATAACTCTCCACCGTATATTGAAGATCAATCCGGTCAACGGGCGCCTTAAACCACGATTTCATCATGCCGATCAGCAGATCGCTGTTAATATCCTGGAAGTTTTCAAAGTTGTTATACACCGTGCTGATGGGCTGCGTAAAGCTGTCGATAAGGGTCTGGCCGCCTTTGGCGCTCACCGTCCACAGTTTGGGGGAATCACGGATCGAAATAAAAATTACCCCCGAAGTATTTTCGGAGATCCAGTCGTTAAACGCATAAACAAATCGTACGGCATCCGACAGGCCGAAGTTATCAGAAATACCCGCATCCATAATCTGAACAGCCGGCTCGGTGGGTAACGTTGTATTGGGTGTTATGTACGGAAAGGTTGCGCTCATTCTCAACGCAGACAAGAACCTGATGTTTTCCGCATCCTGGTCTTTCAGCAGGGCATGAAAATCAACACCGCTTAACTTGGCGGAGGTATATTCCGGATAGCTCAGCACATCGTTATTCATGAACGAAACAGGCCGGGAAGCTATATAAAGCTTACGGCCATCGTTCACTACGGTGGGCGTTAAGATAATCATCGGCACTATTGCTTTTCGCTCGGGATCGCGGTACGCGGTGATGGGTTTATCCATTAAGCCTTCCGTAATCTGGTTCAGTTGCTGCTCGAAGGTGTACCCGCGGTCGCGGATGTATTGCTTGCCCGCATACTCAAACTTTGAAAAGCCGACAAACAGGTCGTTTGCCAGCAGGCTGAAGATCAGCGGATTTAAATTATCGGTAGAAATTTTATCGCGGTGCGCATTCGAGAACGGATGAATGGCTTCACCTTGCTTTTCCCGCAGCTTAAGCTCCCGGTAATACGAGGCCCCGATCAATCCGCCCGATGCGCCCGTAATCAGGATACTTTGTTCCATCAGTTTACCCTGCGTGAGGCTGTCCGCAGTTTGCAGGGCATTCAATGTCCATAAGGCTGCACGTTTGCCGCCACCGCTCACGCACAGGAAAACCATTTTTGGTTTTTGTGTTGTAGGGAATTTATTGCGCCAGTTTTCAAGCATTACCATCGTGCTGTCCTTATCCAGCGAGATGATGCTGTCGGTGTTTAATTTTTTCAGTGCCGCTACGGTGTACACAGCGGGTTTTTTGTGATAGTCTAATCCAAAGGCTTCATATTTTTTGGAGAAGAAATCTTTTCCGAATAAAAAGTTCACCATCAGAAAGATCACTAATGCCGTTGTAGCCGACCAGTTGCCAAACCAGTACGAGAACGCTCCCGACAGCATCACAAACACGGTGAGAAAAATCATAAAGCTGGCTGCAGCCGGAAGCTGAAAAGCGGGGTAGTCTTTAAAAATTCCTAACAACAAAATCAGCGCAAAGATGAAGAGCTCGATGATCACCAGGTTGAAATGATTCTGATCGAATACTTTCAGCACTTCAGCCCGGTCGTAAAAATCCGATTCATCATATACCCTCCGGAGTCTGAATCCATCGATATAGTTATCAACGCGTACCTGTTTCTTGCGGGCAATGTCGAGCTTTTTCATGGCGCTGGCGCGCGTTACCTGTACCTTTTCCTTCAGCTTCTCATCAATCCGGCAAACGACATACTTGAAAATGTCTTTGTTGGTCAGCCAGAAGTAGGTAAAGAATATCGCTGACATAAAAATATACCCGAGAATAAGTCCCGTGATGTTCCATGCCAGCGTTGCGCCATCGGAATATTGGTTGCTTACCTGGAACCGGATGATCTGGAACAGGTAAACCGCAAAGAAAACAACCGGTATAATGCTGTTATTAACAGAGAACTTGGTGAAGGGCTTGGACAGCGCCCCGACAAATGAAAACCGGTGACCGTCATTAATATAACTGGTGATCTGGAAGGCGGTTGTAAACCCTGCCGTAGTAATGCCCAGGATGAAAAAGCTCGTAAAATTTACTTTGTTGAGATACTCCGGGTCGAGAAAGAGGTACGGAATACCCAGGTATTTGCCAAACGAGCCCGTAATCATGGCAAACAGGATGACCCAGGAAAGCATCATCACATGGTTTCGCTTGAAGTTGTTAAACAGCAGCTGAACCGGAAAGGAGTAAATAAACGCGGCAAAAAACTTGTTGAGCCTTTGTACCATAGACAGTATACTTGAAAGTTAGCTAAATTTTGATTGCAAAAAACAAATGCCCCGCCCCGACAGAATTTGTCAAACCGGTTGAATATACTTGCATGGAATAACCACTATGAACGCCCTTTTTTGACTAAAACCTTTTCCATATACCGGTCTTCGGCAGGTTCGGGCAAAACCCGCACGCTGGCGAAAGAATACCTGAAGCTGGCGCTTGAGCACCGGGGCTATTATTTCCGGCACATTCTTGCGGTAACGTTTACCAACAAGAGCACGCAGGAAATGAAGGACCGCATCCTCGCCTATCTCGATGAGTTTGCCAATGGCCGGCCCAATGAGTTGGCGGAAGAATTAAAAAAAGAGCTTAAGCTTGACGCCAATACTTTCCGGGAACGCAGCCAGGATGTTCAGCGGGAAATCCTGCACAACTATTCCCAGTTTTCCATCAGCACGATCGATGCGTTCTTCCAGCGGGTCATCCGGTCGTTTACGCGCGAGTCGGGAATAATGGGCGACTACCGGCTTGAGATCGAGCAGGACCTTGTGCTGGAAGAAGTAATCAATGACCTGATTGATGAACTCGGCTCAAATAAAGAGCTAACCGAATGGGTTGTTGAGTTTGCAAAAGACAGCTTGGAAAATGAACGCGCATGGGATGTGCGGTTAAGCTTGCGTGAATTTGCGCAGGAAATTTTCAGGGAAGAATTTAAAGTGATTGAGGACGGAATTATTAACGAAACCAATAATCATAATTTTTTCAGGGAACTTAAGAATACACTAAGCCAGGAAAAATACGGTTTTGTAAATTTTATCTCCGGCCGCGCAAAGACAGCGTTAGCTGTCATCCGGAATAACGGGTTAACGCGGGATGATTTTAAATACGGTGGCGGAATTTTTAATTTCTTTTCAAAAGCGGCAGGCACTAAAAGCGTCAGCGACTTTAACGAAAAAGAAAAAGGGAAACGTTCCGGAAACGAGTTTTTAAAGATCAGTAACTGGCCCGATAAAGACACCTCAAATTCAGCGCTGATACTTTCCCTCGCGGAAAAGCAATTGTTGCCGTTGCTCGAAGAAATAAACGCGTACTGGCAAAACAGTTACACGAGAGCGCTCTCTGCCGAAATTGCACTCAATAAATTTTATTCCTTCGGAATTATTTCTGATATCTCCCGCAAGCTGCGCGAATACAAAGAGCGCAACAATATGATGCTGCTGGCCGATGCGCCAAAGTTTCTTAATGGCGTCATCGCGGATAGTGACACGCCTTTTATTTATGAAAAGGTCGGTTCGTTTTACCGGAACTTCCTCATCGATGAATTCCAGGACACTTCCGGCTACCAGTGGAAAAATTTTTTACCGTTGTTAACCAACAGCTTAGATCAGGGCAACCGAAGCATTGTTGTAGGCGATGTAAAGCAGGCCGTTTACCGCTGGCGCGGAGGCGATCTTAAATTATTACAGCAGCAGGTAGAGCAGCAGATCGGGAAAGACCGGGTAACAACCGTTGAGCTTGATACCAACTACAGAAGCGGGGCACAGATTATCAGCTTTAACAATGCTCTGTTTAAAAATGCCGCGGCAATCGTTAACACGATAGTAAACGGGGATTTACCGGAAGCATCTTACACCGATGTCGCACAAAAGGATTTCAAAAAGAAAGACGGCTTCGTGCAAATACAATTTCTTCAGAAGACAGAGGAAAAGGACTGGGATGCCCTTTCCCTGGAACTGCTTCCCAAACAATTAGAGCAATTGCAATTGATGGGCGTAACGCTAAAAGACATTGCCATTCTCGTGAGGAAAAATTCCGAAGGGCAACAGGTTGCCGCAACGTTATTACACTATAAAAATTCACCCGATGCCCGGCCGAATTGTAAATATGATGTAGTATCAAACGAGTCGTTGCGCCTGGATGGTGCAGCTTCCGTTAATTTACTGCTGGCGGCTATGCGGTATTTACAATTCCCGGAAGATTCCATAGCAAGAGCGCAATTGAGCTATGAGTTTTCCAGGATTAAACAAAGCGATCTGCCGCCCGGTGAAATATTTAAAGTAGCCAATCAGCTTTTCTTTGAAAACAATCTTCCGGCAGGATTTACAAAATCAAAACCCTGGCTGAAGCGGTTACCGCTTTTTGAATTAACCGAAACCCTGGTTGATATTTTTGGCCTCGGGGAAGTAGCGGGCGAACTGGCGTACCTGCAGGCTTTCCAGCAACTCGTACTTGAATTTTACAGCCGCGAAAAAAATGATGTTGGCGCATTTCTCGAATGGTGGGAAGATAACAAGCAAAAGAAATCACTGCAAGTATCCGGTGAAGCGGATGCCGTACAGATCATTACGGTTCATAAATCAAAAGGGCTTCAGTTTAAGTATGTATTAATTCCTTTTTGTTCGTGGAGCATGGATCATGAAAGACGACCCCTGCTCTGGGTCAACTCAGAAAAACCGCCTTTTAAAGATGCAGGGTTCCTGCCCATCGAGTATTCATCAAAAATTAATGAAAGCTATTTTGCTTCTTTCTACCAGGAAGAGCTGATGCGGTCGTACCTGGATAACCTTAATCTATTATACGTTGCCTTCACCAGGGCTGAGCACGCGCTTCTGGTAACCGCACCGTATTTCAAAAACTATGGCACAGGCGGTTCCCAGGCTTATTCGGTAGCCAGGTTATTATTCGAAAGCATCGGAAGCGATGAAGAACTGAAAAAAAACTGGAATGAAGAAACGTTAACGTGGACAGGAGGCGATCTTACCGCAAGTAAAGATGAAACAAAAGCCGGGGCGGAACCTCTTCAGCTAAACGTTTACCCCGCCTCACGCTGGCGCGATAAGCTGGTGATCAAGCGGCAATCCATCTCTTATTTTGAAGATTCAGCGGAACAGCAGGAACGCGTGAAGCATGGCATTCACATGCACGCAGTGCTTTCGCGCATTCAATACACCGATGAGATTCCGGAAACATTAAAAGCCATTGTACAGGAAGGGTTGATTACAGAAGATGAGCAACCAGCCCTGTCGGAGCAATTAAATGAACTGTTATCCAATGCTGTAATTAAGGACTGGTTTTCAAAAACCTGGAGCGTTCGTACCGAAGTGCCCATCCTTCTTCCGGGTGGCGATGAAAACCGGATCGACCGGTTGATGATCAAAGACAAAAAAGCAATCGTGGTGGATTTTAAAACCGGTGCACACAGTAAAAATGACGTGCAGCAGGTGAAAGCGTATGTAGATATTCTCCGGCAGATGAATTTTACGGAAGTGGAAGGTTACATCCTGTATTTGAAAGACCGCGAAGTAATCAACGTAAACGACCTGAAGCTGAAAAGCTCAAAGAAAAAAGAAGACAAAGACCAACTCGGATTATTTTAAAAAGTGAAAGCATTTTTATACGAGCTTGCCGAAAAACTGTACCGCGAACATCCGCAGCCGGATGCTGTTACCCTTGTGTTCCCAAACCGCAGGGCCTCGCTGTACTTCAGGAAATATTTCTCGCAACTGCTGGATAAGCCGGTGTTTTCCCCGAAGCTGATCACGGTTGAAGAATTCATCACCGCGTATTCCGCGTTAACCGTTCCGGATAAGCTTGAACTTATTCATCGATTATATAAAGCCTACCAGGTTATCACACACACCGAAGAACAATTCGACCGGTTTTATTTCTGGGGCGAGATGCTCATCCGCGACTTTGATGAAGTGGATAAGTATATGGTTAACGCTCCGTTGCTGTTCCAGGATCTGAGCAATCAAAAAGAGCTTGACGCGCGCTTTGATTTTCTGACACCCGAACAGCTTGAATTCCTGCAAAAGTTCTGGGGAAACTTCGATGCGAAAGATGGGGTGAACAAGCACAAATTCTTAGAACTCTGGCGTCAGTTGCCGGAAGTGTACACGGAATTTAAACGGCAGTTAAAAGCCGATGGTCTTGCCTACGAGGGCATGATTCACAGCGAGGTGGCGAAAGACCTCGTGACCGGAAAAATCAAACCGGAAAGCTCCCCTCACTATTCAACCGAAACCTGGTTTGTGGGCTTCAACGCGTTAACGGGAGCAGAAGAAAAAATCCTGTCGTGGTTTGTAGAAAATACACAAGCTGAGGTTCATTGGGATCTGGACGATTACTATCTCAACAACAAAACGCAGGAAGCAGGCGAATTCTTCCGGGAATATCAAAATCATCCGGTATTAGGAAAAACATTCCCGAGCGATATACCCGCCAACTTCAATCAGAAAAAGAATGTGCGCGTAATCGGTGCTGCGCAGCCGGTCGGACAGGCCAAGATCATGTCGCAGTTGCTACAGGAGCAATTGCAACAAGGATTGATCCCTGAAGAAACACTGATCGTGCTGCCGGATGAAAAACTGATGCTTCCTGTATTGCATGGCATTTCATCCAGCGTGGAGAAGCTGAACGTAACGATGGGTTATCCGCTCAGCAGCACGCCCATGTTCAACCTCATCGAGTTGCTGATCGAATTGCAGACGCAGCGCAGGGGAGATTTTTATCATCACCGGCAGGTTATTTCATTGCTCAATCATCCGCATGTTATTTCTGCCGATCCCGCTTCAGCCAATGAAAAACGTAAACGCATCCAAAGTGAAAACTGGGTGATGGTTCCGGGCAGCATGCTGCGCACCGATCATGTTTTGCAAAAACTGATTTTTTGTGAAGCAACCGAGAACAGTATTCTGGATTACATCCGCCAGGTTGTTGAAGAAGTTGGCCGCCTGCCGCAAACCGAAGCGGTAGATAAAGAGTTTGCAGTTTACTTCCTTCGTTTTCTCAACCGCATGCAGGATGTGCTGGGCACGCAATACAGTAGTGTTAAAGCGTTTCTACAGTTGTTCCGACAACTTGTAAAAACTCAAAAAATTCCGTTCACGGGCGAACCCCTGAGAGGCTTGCAAGTAATGGGCGTACTCGAAACCCGTAACCTGGATTTTAAAAATGTATTTATCCTTTCATTGAATGAAGGTTCATTGCCTTCGGGTGGCGGAAAGGGTTCATACATCCCCTACAATATCCGCAGAGCGTACCAGTTACCAACGATTGAGCATCAGGATTCGATTTACGCGTATCTGTTTTACCGTGTGCTGCAACGCGCTGAAAATATCTTCCTGTTTTATAATTCGGAAACCGATCCGTTAGGCCAGGGTGAAATGAGCAGGTATTTACAGCAGTTGTTATATGAAAGCGGGTTAAAGCCTGAACGGCACGTGCTGCACAACCCGGTTCAGCCCTTAGAGATCAAACCGATCATTATTAAAAAAGATTCGGAAACATTAGAAGCGCTGAACAGGCTTAACGAAGGGAATGTGTACTTCAAAGGCATCTCTCCTTCGGCCTTAAATTCATACCTCGAATGCCGCCTCCAGTTTTATTTCCGCTACATCGCCAAAGTCCGCGAACCGAATGAAGTGGAAGAAGATATCGATGCCCGCATCATGGGAACATTCCTCCACGATGTGATGGAGCTTTTTTATACGCGCATCCGCGAAAAGAAAAAGAGCAAGGATATTATTGCCGGTGATTTTGACCGGATGGAACCGGCTATTGATTCCCTGCTGAATGAAGTGTTCATTAAAAAGTACAACCTCGATCCTGCAAAGAAAGTTGAGTTTGAAGGTCAGCGCCTGGTAGTACGCGAAGTAGTGAAGCGTTTTGCCTTGAAAATCCTCGAAAAAGATAAAGACTACACTCCGTTTGTGATGGAAGCCGTGGAGCAAAGCGGTGTGCTGTACCGCATCAAAATTAACCAGTCTCCGGGTTGGGCTGTAGTAGGCGGAAAAATCGACCGGGTAGACAGCAAAGACGGCTTGCTGCGAATCATCGACTACAAAACCGGTAAAGACAAGCTCGACTTCGACAGCGTGGTTTCCCTTTTCACGCGCGATGGCAAACGAAACAAGGCGGCCTTCCAGACATTAATCTATGCGCTGCTCTATAAAACAAACATGAATCCCGCTGCAATCAACACGCGGGTTTCTCCGGGGTTAATCAACCGGATGAATTTATTTGAAGAAGCTTCTGAGTTTGGCTTAAAGATGGCGAAGGCTCCGGTGCAGGATGTAAAATTTTTACTGCCGGAATTTGAAGAACACCTGCGCGTGCTATTGGAAGAAATCTTTAACCCGGAAACGGTGTTTGATCAAACCACTGTTATCGAAACATG
>CAZIGG010000117.1:5201-9322 GCA_964538575.1 uncultured Roseivirgaceae bacterium | reverse complement strand
CAGAAAGTATTTGAGCAGGATTCAATCACTCCGGCAAAGCTGGAAGCGTACTACACGACACTCCCTTACGTATCAAATCTTACTGCCAAAGCCGATGGTGTTGAGTTTGATGTGAACGATATGACCGTTGATTATAAAAAATTTCAGTTCAGCCAGGTTGCGACTCCGGCTATCATCCAGACGGGCAAATACAGCGGCAAAGTTTCGGTTAGTGCTAAAGACGGACGATACCGCGTAACCGTTAAAACAATCCAGTTAACAGGCGATAATGTTTACAAAAAGATCACCACGAAAGAACCGCTGACTACCTACGCAACCAAGAATAACGGAACCATACTCCACCCGGACTGGTGCCGGCCCAATCAGCTCGGATTATTGGATAAAGCCTTTACCGACAGACTGCAATATAAAGGCGAAGAAAACAGTGATTGGTAAGTGATTAACAAGATTGCCTGACGCGTGTTCCTGCAATAAGAGATTATACAGGTTATCCTCCTTCTACAGGTGCGGCAAGTACGTTGGCCAGGGAATCTCTTTTCTGTTTCGCTGCCGCCAGTTTGAGCTTGCGTTTATAAAGTGTTTGCAGAAATGTTTCAGGAGGCGGCATGGCCAAAGTATCTGCTGCTATGGTTGAGTCACGTTTAATGATTGACTGTTCAATGTTGTAAATCAGGTCATCGTTGAGCTCGTAGAGATCACAATCAAGTTTCTTATACATTTCTGCTGTAAGTGCCGGGAATTTAGCGGAAGTTATATTCTTATACTTCGGATCATTGTTAATCTGTTTCATAAACGCTCCGGTAATTGGCAATGCAGTGGCCGATCCCTGCCCAAGATCTGTTCTGCGAAAGCGAATGCGCGGATCATCTGCCCCTACCCAGGTACCCACCACCAGGTTTGGGGTTGCCGCCATAAACCAGCCATCGGCATTGGATTGTGTTGTTCCTGTTTTACCGGCAACATCATTATACACCCCGTACTGATACCGAAGTCTGCCGGCAGTTCCCTCATTCACAACACTCTTCATCAAGGCGAGAATCAGCCCCGCAGTTTTTTCCGAGAAAACACGTTTACCTGATCCTTCCGGCTTAAAATTGTTATACACCTTTCCGCCAAGGTCATAAATAGCATCGATGTAGTAGGGTGCAGTTGTGACTCCTCCATTCGCAAAACATGAATAGACGGTTGTCATTTCTATGAGCGAGATTGAGGAAGCGCCTAATGCAATGGATGGCACATCGGGCATTACGCTTTTAATGCCCATTTCTTTTGCAAGTTCCATGGTTTTGCCAACCCCGGCCATCTGGATAAGCTTAACCGAAACTGTATTGACCGAATACGCCAATGCCCCGCGCATGGAATACTCAACCTGATAATCAGATTGTGAATTTCGGGGTGTCCACTTCTCGCCTTCTTTGTCGATATACGTTTGTTGTGAAGCCGAAATCAATCCGCAGGGATCAATGCCTTCCTCCAGCGCCATCGCATAGACGATAGGTTTAAAAATTGAACCGACCTGCCGTTTTGTATTCAGGTTAACGTGATCGTATTGATAAAAGTCGTGATCGATCCCGCCCACCCACGCTTTAAGGGCGCCTGTTGAAGGTTCCATGGCCAACAGCCCGGCATTCAAATACTGTAAATGATGAATGATTGAATCGATCGGACTAACCGTTTTTTCCTCTACTCCCTGCCAGGTAAATAGTTTCATGGGCACCGGCTTTTGCAGTTCAATCATGATCTCATCTTCCGACAATTCCTTCTCTTTCAATTTCTGGTAGCGAGGAGACCGCTGAATGGCCTGCTCAAGCACTGCCTCTTTGCCTTTCCAGGGCTTTTCTTTTCCCCAATGGCTGAAGAATATACGCTGAGTTTCTGTCATTTGCTTCGTAACCGCAGTCTCAGCATACGCTTGCAGCTTAGAATCGATGGTTGTATAGATTTTTAACCCATCGGTATACAAATTATAGGGTTCGCCATCTCCTTTCTCATTGTTCCTGCACCACGTTAACAGCTCTGCCTTCAGGTATTCCCTGAAATAAGGCGCCAGCCCCTGGTGATGTGAAATTTTATTGTACTCAAGCTCAAGCGGGATCTTCTTCAGCGAATCTGCTTTTGTTTTTTCAAGATAGCTGTACTTAACCATCTGGTTCAGCACAACGTTACGCCTGGTAAGGGAACGATCCGGAAAAAGCCTGGGATTGTAGTTATAGGTAGCTTTGAGCATTCCAACAAGAACAGCGGCCTGATCAATGGTAAGATCCCTTGCTTTAACGGAATAGAACCGGTCAGCAGCAGCCTCAATACCGTAAACGTTATCGGCAAACGAAACCGTATTCAGGTAAAGTGTAATGATTTCTTCTTTGGAGTAAATACCTTCCAGCTTAATGGCCGTGCGGAATTCCCGCAGCTTGTTAACGAGCATCGAAAAAAACCAGTATTTTTTTCTTGGGTAAAGATTTTTTGACAGTTGTTGTGTAAGTGTGCTGCCGCCCCCGGAAGATTCATCCTGCTGGATAATTGATTTCACAATCACCCGGCCAAGACTTCGGTAGTCAACGCCTTCATGCTCATAAAAGCGCGCATCTTCCGTAGCAATTAACGATTCGATAACTGCGGGAGCAATATCTTCATACTTAACTTCTGTTCGGTCCTGGATATAATACCGGCCGAGCAGCACGCTATCGGCACTGTAAACTTCCGAAGCAACCTGGTTGCGAATGTTTCTCAGCTCGCGTTTCGAGGGAGTTTCTATCCATACGACAAATAATAAAATTATGAACAGGAGAAATGGAGGGCCGAGAATGTAAGCTGCCTTTCTTGCCCCCGGGTGTGCTTGAAAGTATGCTGCTGCCCTGGCATAATAAGATTTAATGTATGGCCTGACCTTAAGCCAGTAAGGCCATGCCCATTGGTAAAGCCCTACAGCCCATTTCTTTATTTTTCTGAAAATGCCAATAAAAAATTCCTGAAGCGTCACACGGTATCACTAAAGAATCTTTAAGGTAAGTAACCGGGTACTCGTGTGCAAAAAAATTCTTTGCTTAACGGTTAAATAAAGCCGTTGCGTGTAAAAAGAGCGAGGTTAAGGAATCAGGATATAAATCTGTTGCCCATCAGGGCTCAAGAATAATAAACTCCGTTCGCCTGTTCTGACTTCTTCCCTGCCGGGAATCATTCGGGGCAACCGGTTTTGTTTTACCATAACCAACAGCCGTAATGCGGTTACCGTCTGCACCGCCTTTGATAAGCATATCACGAACTGCATTTGCTCTTCGCTTACTTAACTCCAGGTTATAGTCATCCGGTCCTGAGTTATCGGTATGCCCGCCAATCTCAACCCGCATGGTGGGTGAGCTTTTCATCATCTGCAGCAGACCCTGTATGCCTTCCAGCGAAAGCGGCTGGACACCATCATGACTGAAATAGACATTCAGGACATATCCTACGTTAACATTGCCCGCTATCTTTTTAAGCCTGACCGTTTCGGAGATGTCCTGCGGTGCCAACGCTGCTCCATGGAAATACATCGAAGATGCGTAAGACAAATACCCCGCGCCATGAATGTTTATTTTATAGTAAACAGATGAATCGGCAGAATGAGTAAGCGTGACCCGGTATGAGCCCGTACCCGTTTGAACAGGCTTAACAACTTTACCGTATTGGCTTACAAAATCAATGTCTGCATCTAAGGGCTTGCTGTTTTCATCGTCAACGATCTGATAGGCGATACGTACGTCAGACCGAACAGGTTTTGCAGGAATAATTTCAGCATCGCGCCTGATGGAAGAGCTTTCAGCGAAAACTTCAGAATACTCAGGCCGGTTCAGGTACACCGGCTTCCAGTTTTGCATATCGATTTTATAGATATCCTGCTCCCCTAAATTTTCCTGGCGCAGGGATGACATATAAGCATACTTTTCATCGGCTGTCAGAACAAAATAAATATCATTCTCAACAGAGTTAATCGGATATCCCATGTTGACCGGCTCCCCCCATTCCTGTTTATCCTTATCAAATGTTGACCGGTAAATATCCAGGTCACCCATACCGGCCAATCCGTTTGAGCTGTAGTACAAATGCTGTCCGTTCGCGGAAATGAAAACACCTTCTTCATCCAG
>CAZIGG010000117.1:0-5101 GCA_964538575.1 uncultured Roseivirgaceae bacterium | reverse complement strand
GGAACACCGGCATTTTTTGCCGGCTGCCATACACCGTTTACTTTTTCGGAATAAAAGATTTCCTCATAGTATTCGTGATCTATAGCCACACGTTCATTCATATTTTCTCCGGGCCTGCGGGTCGTAAACACCATGAGCGTTTCATCTTCGCTGATGGTTGGTGCATAATCGGGGTATTCTGAATTAATCTTATCATCCAGGTCAACAATCGTAACCTGTACGGGGTTTTCCCTGTATATCACTGCATTCCGGCACTCAAATATCTTCCGGTTTACTTCATTAATTTTTACCGATTTATCAAAATTCAGGGAACGCGCAAGCATTCGGTTATAGCGATCATAAAACAGGATGGCGCTGTCAAATTCTTCAGAATAATGATACGCTTGCCCGAGGAAATACAAAATATCCGGGTCAACATCCGGATCGAGTTTCCAGGCTCTTCTAAAGTACTCCAGTGATTTCTCTTTTTGAATAGTCAGCATGATTGACCGGCCGGCCATAACCTGAGCTTTCGCATTTTTAGGATTCATCTGAGTGGACAGAACAAACATTTCCGCGGCTTGCTTCCGGTGAGAAAAATCGAAAACATCCATGCCCTGGTTATAGTACTCTTCTGCCAGTTTTACAGAATCAATTTGGGCATGCGTAACAAAGCCGCTGGAAATAATCGCAGCTACGGCAATTGTTTTGAAATAGCGGGTAAAAGCCATGAGGATAGGTTAAGACAATATCCAAATGTACTATTTCCTTCGATTTTTGCCTTAACCCCGAAGTCATAAAAACGATAAGATTTACCGGAAAGTCCAGGGGGTCAGAGATTAACTTTCCATTTACCGAACAGGAATTGCTGTTCGGTTGTTTTTACGGCCATCTCATTCAGGGAGTTGGTTTCAGGAATAAAATCAACGCCTATTTTATTAAAATATTCCTCCATTGGGAGTTGGGCCGTTCCCTTTATATACAAATCAATAAAATCTTCAATTTCCGGGTACGTCATGGATACCAGGTCATCAAAAAAACTGACCTCCGAAAAAGCATTATCGGGGCCGTAGGTATCAATAAGCTCCAGGATAAGTTCGCGTAAACCCTTCTGTCCGTTTGAAAGCTCCAGCAATTTTATGTCAAGCAATGCAGCAACTAAGGCTCCCTTGTTGTACACATTGCCGAATTGCGACCCTCCCTCCGGGGTGTAGCACGTTATACTCATTTCTGCAAGACTCATCGACTGATTGTATGAATCGGCTATGTTCTTCTTGAATCTGAATTCGTTTAATATGCCGGGCGTGGTGTACGATCCATTCCGGTATTGCATCATCAAAGATGCCCACTCGGTCACACCTTCATACAGCCAAAGATGCTGCGAAGCCGTTGGCTCTGCAAAATTAAAGTCTTCAATAATCTCGCTATGAATATTCAGCGGAGTAACGATGTGAAAAAATTCGTGTGCAGAGATATCGCGTAAAAACGCACCGTACGAAGCAGAATACGGCTGATCCCAAAGTGTATAAACAGAGCTGTAGGAATGCTCCAGCGCTCCCCCTATACCGGGTGAATTATCAAAGAAATACAAAAAGTTATAGTGATCCACCGGAAGTCCTTTGAGGAAAGCCCTTGCATCTTCCATCACTTGCTCCACATCATTCAAAACCTGGCCGGCTGAAATCTGGTCACTCGCGGAATAGGTATTGACATTGATTTTTACGCCATCTATTACTATACTGGCTATTGTAATGTCGCCCAGCAAAAAGGGTGAATCAACAAACTTATCATAGTCTTCTGCGAAATACAATCCTTCCTTAGTTTTCGGAAGAGAGGTTGCGATTTTCCACTCAGAGGGATAATGAACTTTAAGATAAAAGTCCCGCTCTTTCAAACCAGTCGGATACCCCAATACGTCAAATGTGTTTAATAATACGTGGTCATTTTCGATGGAAGTTCCGCCCATGAGATACAACGGATGCTCCGATACCGGAGTATCGAACGTTTCTTTTACTTCAAACTCAATCATATAGGTAGCTGACGGATCAGCAAGCTCCCATTGATTTGTACTCACCTTTGTAACAACAAGCTCATTCAGTTTCTCATCAAAAGCTTTAAAGCTCGTAACAAATCTTCCGATGTCGAAAATATCATACACACCGGGTACGGTAGCCGGAAACTGATAAATCTTATTGGCGTCTGTTAAGTCACTAACAAACATTCTGACCTTAAACGTATCACCGCTCCTGTCTTTCAGGTTGATTTCATAATAAAATGAAGCGCTCAGATCAATCTCATCCGGAACTTCCGGGTTCCCGGATGATTGGTTTTCATCACGATCGCACGAAGCGACTAAAAGCACCGAGAAGAGAATCGCAAGTAACTTAAAATGTATTCTCATACGTGCTGTAATGTATTATTCTGATTCAATAAGCGCTGAAAGCTCAAACCAACGGCTGGTTTTGGCGTCAATTTCAGCAGTTATTTTCTCAATGTCCCTGGCCGTTTCGATCAATAACGCAGCATCAGAAGATGAAGTATTTAATCGTTCGCTCAACTCTGCCTTTTTTAATTCAAGGGCCGCAATTTCTTCCTGCAACCGGGCGTGTTCCTGTTTTTCTTTATACGAGATCGTATTTTTACTCGTAACCGGAGCAACAACTTCGCGCACCGCGGGCGATTGCTCTTTTAACTGCTCCTGCTCATCAGCCCAGTTCCGGTAATCAGAATAGTTGCCATTAAATAGTTTGATCTTCCCGTCACCTTCAAAAACAAAGAGCTGATCTACGAGATGATCCATAAAGTACCGGTCGTGCGAGACGAGCAGCAAACAGCCGCCAAATTTCTCCAGGAAATCTTCGAGTACGTTTAAGGTGTCAATGTCAAAGTCGTTGGTAGGTTCATCCAGGATCAGGAAGTTTGGATTCGTGATCAGCAACTTAAGCAGTTGTAATCTTTTCTTCTCTCCCCCGCTTAACTTGTCAATGTAGTTGTACTGTTTATCAGGTGTGAACAAAAAAGTTTCCAGAAACTTAGAAGCCGATACCTGGCTGCCATCGGCCAGCACAATGTATTCAGCAATACCCTTAACTTCTTCGATCACCCGGTTTGCCGGGTTAAGCGTGATGCTTTCCTGTGTGAAATACCCGTACTTAGTTGTTACACCCGGAATTACCTCACCCGTATCCGGCTTAAGCTTCCCGGTGAGGATATCCAGAAAAGTAGACTTGCCAATGCCGTTCTTACCAACAACGCCAATCCTGTCTTTCTTTTTAAAAACGTAGGAGAAGTCATCAATAATTTTTTGCGAACCGTATTTTTTAGAAACATGCTCAACTTCAAGGATCTTGCCTCCCTGCCGTGACTCTTTGAAATCAAGCTCAAGTTTATCCTTCTTTATATCCTGTGAGGCTTTTTCTTTTATGTCATAGAAAGCTTCTACCCGGTATTTTGCTTTTGTTCCGCGGGCACGGGGCTGCTTGCGCATCCACTCTAATTCTTTTTTAAGAAGCTGCCGTGCTTTCGACACTTCAACTTTCAGCATCTCTTCACGCTCATTCTTTTTCTCCAGGAAGTAAGCGTAGTTTCCTTTGTACCGGAATATCTGCCCACGATCGATCTCGATAATTTCGGTAGCAACATTGTCTAAGAAATACCGGTCATGCGTTACCATAATGAGTGTTACCTGCTGGCCCGCCAGGTAATTCTCAAGCCATTCAATGGCTGTCAGGTCAAGATGGTTGGTAGGCTCATCCATAATGATGAGGTCCGGTTCCGTTAAAAGCAGTTGTGCGAGGAAAATACGCTTGCGCTGACCTCCGGATAACTGCCCAAACGTTTTATCCAGGTCTGGCACGCCCAGCTTACCGATAATCTCATGGACTTTTGCTTCATAATCCCAGGCATTGAGCTCTTCCATTTTCTCCAGTACGGCCTGCATGCGCTCAGGCGATACGTCAGGATGCTGAAGGCAGTCTTCATATTCCTTAACCACCTTCGCGATCTCGTTTGAATCGCTGAACAAAACATCTTTTACCGTAACGGAATCGTTTACGCGCGGCTCCTGGGTAAGGAACCCGGTCTTTATCCCTTCCCGGACACTGACTTTCCCGGAATCGGAAGGCAGTTCGCCTGTAAGTATTTTAAGCAATGTCGATTTACCGACACCGTTATTCCCCACAAGGGCAAATTTCTCTCCTTGCGAGATGCCCAAGGAAATGTCTTTAAAAAGCCACTTATCGTGGAATGATTTCGAGATAGACTCAGCTGACAGATAATTCACGACCGCACGTTAAAACAGGCGCAAATCTACCATTAATAACTATAGATTACGCACCCGGATTCTCTTTCCCCAAGAGTACCGGCTGGTTACTGATAGCAGCGGATTGTGCTGAATTTATCTCCAGATATACCGAACTTCGCCTGACTTTTTGAGAAAGCAGAAAATGCAAAATCCAATCTGGAAAAGCGCGGTTGATACGATGGCAAAAAATAGCTCCATACTCATCGGATTATTAGTTTTACTTAAACTTTAATAAAGGTATATAAAATACCTTATTTTCAATGAGTTATGTATAAATATTTTAGTGTTAATTGAACTATGGATATAAGAAAAGAGCTTTCGAAAGGCCATTCAAAGGCCCTGACCGATAAACTCGTGAAGTACGTTGGCGCTGATCAGGTCAGGTTTAATGCGCTGATAACCATATTCTTAGAAGGCCCCTACCAGATAACACAACGTGCTGCGTGGCCGCTCTCTTATTGCGTAAAAAATCACCCATTTCTTATAGACCGCCACTATGGGCCCGTGCTGAAAATCCTTACCAAACCCGGCATTCACGATGCCGTAAAACGAAATATCATGCGCCTGTTACAATTTGTTAAGGTTCCGAAGCGATACCAGGGGCAGGTTATTGAGCATTGCTTCCGCCTGATGGATCCGAAAGAGCCGGTGGCCGTGAGGGTATTCGCGATGACGGTTCTCGCCAACCTCGCCAGGCAGCATCCCGACCTTAAAAAAGAACTGAAGCTGACGATTGAAGATCAACTGCCCTTTGGAACTGCAGCCTACCTCTCGCGTTCAAAAAAGATTCTCAGGCAACTGGAAAAGTAGCTTTATTTT
>CAZIGG010000116.1:3846-9463 GCA_964538575.1 uncultured Roseivirgaceae bacterium | reverse complement strand
TTGCGTATTAAGCCCCAAATCAGCTTTGCGTATATTGCGCGTTAATTGGTGTTGGTGGTCAAATTCCGGATGAAACGTCTGTTTTTTACATTTTTCAGCCTCTTTTTGGGCCTGCAGGCGTATGCCCAGTACGGGAACGAATGGGTGAAATTTAACCAGCCGTATTACAAAATTCCGGTAGCGAAGAACGGGCTGTACCGGCTTACTTATGCAGATCTTCAAAATGCGGGTTTTCCTGTAAGCACAACCAACCCGTCAAGCATCCAGATTTTTCACCGTGGGATTGAGCAGCGCATCCGGATTGCAGGTGATACCGATGGTGTTTTCCATCCTTCCGACTATATCGAATTTTACGGAGTTAAAAATACCGGGATAAGCGATACTGAGCTTTATGAGCCCGGTACACAACCTCATCAGTATTATAATCTTTACAGCGATACCACTTCCTATTTTCTTACGGTCAATTTATCTCAGCCCGGCCTGCGGATGGAGCCGTTCTCAGAAGTTAACTTCGGTCTTCCGGCTGAAACTTTTCATACCGATGAAAGGCTGATGGTGCTGGCCGATCAGTACAGCACCGGCATCCGCTACGATGTAATTCAAAATACATTCTTTGAAACAGGCGAAGGGTGGACCGGAGCGCAAATTTCAACCGGAGGCTTTATCGATTATACGTTTACTAACCTTGTCAATACTTCTCCGGCCTCGGGTAACCCGGTGCTGGAAATTCAGGTTGTCGGTAGAGAGGCCTCTAACCAACAGGTTGAAATTTTAGTTGGGCCATCAACACCTTCCCGCGTGTTTGGATTTCAAACCGTTACTGAATTTCAAACAGCAACGTTAAGCGGGGCATTAAACTGGTCGGATATCGGTGCAGACGGAAAACTTGTAATCCGGGTAAGGGTTATTTCAGGCCGGCTGAGTGCATCATATATTAAACTCACCTGTCCGCAAACATTTAATGCAGCGGGCGCCTCCGAAAAGGTATTTATGCTCAATGCAAATGCCGGCAACAAATCGTATGTTGAAATTCAAAATGCCGCGCCCAATACGCAGTTGTTTGACATAACGCATCCGGATAATCCGGTTCCCATTGGCGAACCCGGAAGCGGTCTGCTGAAACGTGTAATCGAAAATACATCTTCTCCAAGAAAAATTCTGGCCACTTCGGTTTTTTCAACGCCCCCGGTAAAGCGGGTGAGTTTCAGAAATATTATTGCCGCTTCCGGTGAGTATGTGATCATCAGCAATAAAGCGCTCATGAAGCCTGCCGCACCGTACACGGATGTTGTAAAAGCATACGCAGCATATCGCGCCTCTCCGGAAGGCGGTGCGTACGATACCCTGGTGATTGATATGGATCAGCTTTACAATCAGTTTAATTACGGTGAGGTTTCTCCGCTTGCCATTTCACGGTTTATGCGATACCTGGTAGAGAATGGGAATCCAAAGTTCCTTTTCCTGATCGGTAAGGGGCTTGATGTTGCGTACGGATATCATCGTAATCCTTCCGGCTTCGGATTCAAAGATCTTGTTCCGACAGCAGGAATGCCGGCATCGGATATTTATTTCACGGCAGGCCTTGCCGGCAACGGATATGAACCGGCTGTTCCTACCGGAAGAATCACCGCCAGCACCCCGCAGCAAGTAGCAGCTTACCTGAACAAGGTAAAAGAAATGGAAGCACAGCCGTTTGACGCACTATGGCGAAAAAATTTGCTTCACCTGAGCGGGGGATTGTTAGCAGGAGAGCCTGAGGAATTCAAATCTTATCTTCAGGAACTTGAGCCCAGTGCAAAAGGATACTACCTGGGAGGTTACGTTACCGCAATTTCCAAGAGCAACTCAGGCTTTGAGATTTTTAATATTTCCGAGCATGTGAATAAAGGTCTTAACCTGGTCACTTTATTCGGTCACTCATCGCCCGGCCAGAATGATGTGAATATCGGATTCGTGAGCGCACCTGATTTGGGTTATAACAATACCGGTAAATATCCGATGTTCCTGATTAATGGCTGTAACGCAGGCGATTTTTTCGCGACTACAACCCGTTATGGTGAAGACTGGATTAATACGGCTTCCAAAGGCGCTGTCGGTTTTATGGCTAATACATCCTTTGGGTATTCTCCTTACCTGCGTGGATATTCCCGCGCGTTCTATTCCATCGGATACGGAGACTCTGTATTTATTCATAAAGGTGTAGGAGAGATCCAGAAAGAGGTAGTCCGCCAGACAACCAACGATGACACTTCACTCGCGATGATCACGCAGGCGCAGCAGATGTTGTTGCTGGGCGATCCGGCAGTTGCCTTGTTTGGCGCCAATAAACCCGATTATGAGGTAAACAATACCCGCGTATTTGCTGAATCCTATACGAGCGAACCAATTACTGCACTGAGCGATTCATTTGCACTGAAGATCATTGTCCGCAATTTCGGACGCGCGAAAGAGGACACATTAGACGTAAGCGTTACCCGAACGCTGAACGATAACTCCACGGTAACCTACGACTCAACCTTTCTCCCGGTTCTGTACAGCGATACGCTTACTTTTAACATCCCGCGAGACAACAAAGGATTTGGCACCACCACATTTACGGTTACCATCGATCCGCTGAACAAAGCTGCCGAACTTAATGAAGATAACAATACGGCTTCCTTCACCATGCTTATTGCGTTAAATGCTGCACGCGGCTTGTACCCCCAGGATTTTGCGATTGTTAATTCGCTTACCACAAATCTTGTGGTTCAAAGCTCGAACCTGCTCGATGAGGCCCGCGACTTTGTGATCCAGTTGGACACTACCGACACATTTGACAGTCCGTACAAGCAGGAATTTGTTGTAAACGGAAAGATTGTTATGAAGCAGGTAAACCTGATTGCTTCAGTTGATACGTTAGCGTATTACTGGCGGGTTAGGCTGGCACAGGCCGGGGCGAATGAAAGCGGTCAATGGGCAATGACTTCCTTTACGTACATCAAAGACGGTTCAGAAGGCTGGGCACAGGTTCACTTTCCTCAGTATAACAGCAATGAAACAATCGGGCTGGTTAAGGATACAGAAGGAAGAAAGCTTGAGCTGAAAGAAACTGTTACAGACGTAGCGATCAAAACATTTGGCGTGGACCATCCGGGTTTTGTTACGTTTACGAACGAATTTTTTACAAGAACCTACCATCCTGAATTATCAATTAAGGTAGACGGCACCGAGTATCATCCGCTTTCGCTTATCGAAACTGCTCAACTGCTGGCCTGCCGGAAAAACTCAATCAACCTGATTGCCTTTAACAAAACAACGGCATTACCCTACATGCCCGTATTTGTTCAGTACCCGGATGCGCGGGCCTGCGGACGGAGACCGGAGATCATTACAAATTATTCAATTTCGGATATTGCAAATGGCGACAGGGATCTGATTCAATACATCACCAATGTTGGTGTGGGCGATTCTGTTATTTTGTTTTCACTGGGCAGTCCGGGGTATGCATCATGGCCTGCCACGGTATTCACCAAGCTTGGGGAACTGGGTATTTCATCCGGCCAGATAACTACGCTGCAGGCCGGAGAGCCGGTAATTATTTTTGCCCGCAAAGGATCAGCCCCGGGTTCGGCTGTAGTAAAAAGGACAAGTGTGGCGCCTGAACAGGCACAGCCGCTGTTTGAAGAGGCTACTATAACCGGACGATATGTTTCCGGTGAGATGAGATCATCGCTCATCGGCCCTGCCACTGCCTGGAAAAAAATTACGTTTGCTGCAGCTGTTTCGGAACTGCCGCAAACCGATGAGTTTAGTTTTGATGTAATCCGGATTTCATTAGAGGGAACAAAAGATGAGTGGCTGCAAGGCGTTACCGTTGCAGAAGTTGATCTCACCGGAGTTGATGCCGTGCAATATCCTTATCTTCAGCTTGTATTTCATGCAACTGATGAGATCAATCTTACCTCGCCTCAGCTTAAGAACTGGGTGGTGGAGTACACGCCTGCACCGGAGGGTGTATTGACCTATGCCGGCACTACAGTTTCGCAAAAACTCCATGAAGGCGAATCATTTACGAACAGCTATGGATTTTTAAACATTTCCGAAAAGCTCTTCAGCGATTCACTGCTGGTTCAGTATACGGTTTATAATAAAACCCTGAGAACTTCCGATGTGCGGACAAAAAGAATTATGGCGCCTGCGCCCGGAACAGAAACTTCTTTTGACCTGACGTATCATACGGAAAGCAAAGCCGGGCTGAACGATGTAAAGGTTTTTGTGAACCCGCGCGTGCTGCCTGAGCTGTACTATGACAACAACGAACTTCTTTTAGCGGATTTCCTGGATGTACAGGGTGATATTTTCAACCCGGTGCTGGATGTTACCATCGATGGCCGGTATGTTATGGACGGAGATTATGTTTCGGCCAGTCCGGAGATCGTAATTAAAGTTTGGGATGAGAACCCGGTTACGTTTATAGCGGATACTACAGGTGTTAAGATTTTCCTGAAATATCCCGGTGCACCGGCAACAACACCTGTTTATTTTAGTCGCGGAGATGTGCAATGGTTCCCGGCCACATCCGTTTCGGATTTCCGGGTTGAGTTTAGACCGCTGAGCCTTCCGGAAGGAACGTATACGTTACAAATCAATGCAGCGGACAGTAAAGGAAACCCGGGCGGAAAGGAGCCATACGTGTTAAATTTTAAGGTGCTGGCCGACAATTCAATTGTTATTGAAAAGCCGTATCCCAATCCTTCAGCATACGATGTATATTTTAAAATTATCCTCACAGGCGATCAGCACCCGGATGCCCTGCAACTGGAAATCATAAATGCAAACGGCCAGACCGTTACCGTATTTACCACGCACGATTTATTTGTCGGAACCAATGTGCTGATGTGGCAGCGGCAAAATGCTGCCGGAGGTACGGTGCCGGAGGGCATGTATTTATACCGGATGATTTTAACGCGCAGCGGCAAGCAAGTGAAGACTGCTAACGGAAAAATAATCCTTCGTTAGGAAAGAGCTAATCCGATTCCTTGTATGTATAGATATCGGAGAGTCCCCTGAGAATTTTAGCGAAATCAATTTTAAGGTCGATCAGCCTGCCGGTTTTTACGTCAAACACCCAGCCGTGAATGTCAATGCCACGTTCGCGAAAGGCCTGCTGCACATCAATGGTCTTTAATAAATTCACGCATTGCTCCTGAACGTTAAGCTCAACCAGCCTTTTATAGCGGGCTTCTTCATCGCGGATCGCGTTTAATTCCTCTTTGTGAAGACGGTAAACATCCTGGATGTTGCGCAGCCATAAGTTCATGATACCCATGTCGGCCGATTCCATGGCTGCTTTTACACCTCCGCAGTAATAATGCCCGCAAACCACAATGTGCTGAACCTTGAGGAAGGAAACAGCATAATTGATTACCGACATAACGTTCAGGTCGCTGTTGGCCACAATGTTGGCAATGTTCCGGTGAATGAAAACCTCGCCCGGTTTGCTGCTCATGATTTCCTCGGCTGTTACGCGGCTGTCGGAACAACCGATGTATAAAATTTCGGGGGCTTGCCCTTTGGATAAATTCGTAAAGTAATCCGGGTCAAGCCGCAGGTGTTCTTCAATCCAGTGTTGATTTTC
>CAZIGG010000116.1:0-3746 GCA_964538575.1 uncultured Roseivirgaceae bacterium | reverse complement strand
CAGGGTTCGAAGTAAGCGTGGCCAGTACTTTTCCTTCCTTCATCAGATCGGAGGCATAAAAAAGCGACAATTGTTTTCCTTTCAGGTTTTTTTGTATGGCCACAATGTCTTTTACCGGAATGACCATCTGCGGAGAGGCCCCGGGCTTGATATCGGCAAACTTCCATTCTTTCAAAACCTGGTTTTTGTCTTTTACCGAAACCGTACGATGGGTGCCCGTCTGGCCGCAATGATTAAAGCTGACTTTCAATTCATCGTTGGCACTGGCGGTTGAAAGGTCAACTGTTTTAACAGCCTTATCCTGATGAAGAAATTGCTGTACGGCAAGTGTCTTGCCTATGTAAATCTCAAAGCTGTCGCCCCCGCGGAGGGTAAACGCTGCAAGGGGTGCAACAAGGATAACGGCAAACAGGAGCAACATGCTTCGCCTGTTCTTCATGAGCTTTTTCATAATGTTTGAATTTTTAAGTTGAACATGGATTTTATATCAATACATGAATCAACGCAATTCGACAATCACCGGAAGTCGGGTATGATGTAATGCAGGATTTTCTTGACGATCCGGAACTTATTTTACGTAATCCCCGCGGAACGCAACGGACGAACCCTTGGTGGCATTCCCTGCCCGGACGTGTATTTATGCCTGTTTTTTAAATTGAAAAGCAGTATTATTAGGCATCCTAAACCCATCTTTCATGAAAAGCAATTTCTCTTTTCTGCTCATCCTTGTGTTAACCTTTCAGCTTTCGTACGCCCAGGACAAGCTTAAGCAAATGCCGGGGTATGAACGCTATCAGAAAATTTCACCTCAGATCCGTACGTCTGTAAAAACCGGGGCGCTTACCGTGAAGTGGAGCGATGACGGAAGTTCGTTTGAGTATGAACGCGATAAGAAGCTGTACCGGTATACCGTTAAAACTAAAACGGTTGCCGAAATTGGCGATGCGCCAACACCAGAACGAAGAGGTATGACCGGCCCGGCCCGCGGCCGGCAATTCGATTTTGCCAGCTCGCCCGATGGCAAATGGAAAGCCTATACAAAAGACCGTAACATGTATATCAGTGCGCCCGATGGAAGCAACGCAATAACCATCACAACGGATGGTAACGAACAAACGCAAATCAAATACGGCATTGCCACATGGGTTTATGGTGAAGAACTTGGCCAGCGGACTGCCATGTGGTGGTCGCCCGACAGCAGGAAAATTGCCTTCTATAAATTTGAAGAGAAGGATGTAAAGAAATATTATGTACTGCTTAACCAACTGAAGCTGCAGGACTCGCTTGAAATTGAAGCGTACCCGAAAGTAGGCGCTGATAATTTACCGGTTAACCTGATGGTATATGACGTGGATACGAAAAAACTGATTGAGTTCGACATTCGCGATGGCAAACCGTTTAAGGACGGTGAGCCTGGAACATACATCTATGGCCTGTCGTGGACGCCCGATGGTAAAGAGCTGTTGTATCACAGCACCAACCGCAAACAGGATATTATGGAGTACCGGGCTGCAGATCCCGCAACCGGAAAGAGCCGTACGGTGGTACGGGAAGAGTGGCTGGCAAGCTATACGAAGAATCATCCGGAAATTTCTATTTTAAAGGATGGCAAGCGATTCATCTGGGCATCCGAGCGAAGCGGCTTCAATAATTATTACCTGTATGATTTTAGCGGCAAGCTGATTAATGTGATTACGAAGCACCCGTTTGAAGTTTCACGCATTGTAAAGGTCGATGAAAAAGAAAACGTGCTGTATTACATGGCCCGCAGCGGGGAGAACCACATGAAACAGCAGTTGCATAAAGTGAAGCTTGACGGAACGAAAGACATCAGGTTAACAAACCCGGCTTTCGATCACGCTGTTACCATCTCACCGGATAATAAATTTTTTGTGGATGTCGCACAAACGCACGACACTCCGCCCGTTACTTCATTACTGGATGCAAAAGGTAAAGTGGTTGCTGAGCTGGCTAAAAGCGACATGAGCACGTTTGAATCGCTTGGGTTGAAGAAAGTGGAGGTGTTTACGTTTACTTCCGTGGATGGTGTAACACAGCTTCACGGCATGATCCACTTCCCGTCTGATTTTGATCCGGATAAAAAGTACCCCGTCCTGCTCAGCAACTATGGGGGACCGGGTACAAATGCATTCCGCGAAACGTTCACCTATCCGGATGCGCTTACCGAATACGGGTTCCTGGTGCTGAACATTGACGGTCGCAACGTTGGAGGCAGGGGAAAGAAATTATCGGATGTTCTGTACGGAAACCTGGGAATTGTAGAGATGGATGATTTTGCAGCAGGCGTGAAATCTTTATACAACCGGCCTTACGTGGATAAAGATCATGTCGGGGTGTTTGGCACTTCGTATGGCGGAACCACTGCGGCAACCCTGCTGCTCCGGTACCCGGATGTTTTTCAGGCAGCGGTTGCGAGTTCGGCCGTAACCGATTGGAGAAATTACGATAACATTTATACCGAGCGCTTTATGAACCTGCTGGAAAATAACCGGAAAGGGTACGAAGCCAGCAGCCTGATGCCGATGGCTAAAAACTTAAAGGGAGAGCTGATGATTTTTTATGGCACAGCTGATAACAATGTGCATCCTTCAAATTCCCTTCAATTAATTGAAGCCTTGCAAAAGGCAGGGAAGAGCTTTGAAGTGCAGGTAGGCCCCGACCTGGGCCATACAGCCATAAACCGCGAACGGATGATGGAATTCTTCATCAGGCATCTTGTACTGGATAAATAATCCTACAGATGATCAATCCAGTTGCGGGTAGCATTTGCCAGTTCGGGAATAAATTCCTTTTTACCTGATTTGAAGGAATGATCAGCGCCTTCGAAGAGTTCAAGCGAACACTTCTTCAATCTGGCAGTAACCTGTTTGATAAGCGTGAGCTCCGCCAGGGCATCGCGCGTACCCTGCAAAAAAAGCATCGGTATCTTCACGTTTTTCAGGTGATCAGCGCGGTCAGTTGCCGGTGCTCCGGCCGGGTGCAGCGGGAATCCGTAAAAGATCAAACCTTTAACAAAATCCATGTCGGTTTTAGAAAGACATTGGGAAGTCATGCGCCCGCCAAACGATTTACCAGCGCCAAAAATCTTAGCCTTGGGAAACAGTTCATGTGCTTTCGTTAAAACCATCTCTACTGTTTTCGTGGCAACAGCCGGAACATCGGGCCGCTTCTTTCCGTTTTCCATGTAGGGAAAATTATACCGCAGCGTACCAATGTTCTTGGCTGCCAGCGCCTCGGAAAGTGCTAACATAAATTTATGATTCATTCCCGCGCCTGCGCCATGCGCCAGCACAACGAGCGCTTTCATTTTCGGTGGTTTGAGCAGAGCTGCTGAAACAGAACCGATGTTTTCGGAGATCTTGATTTTTAAAGATTTCATCTGAGCTTTTAGGTAGATGATTGACTACGGCTATGATGCAGGATGGCCAGGAACGCAGTGATCAGGAAGGGTAAGGTAGAAATCAGAATTTTAACGTTCCAGCTTATCAGGCTGATCACAAACATAAACGCGAGCAACAGGCCAATGCATGCCAGTGCAATGCAGGTTATTATTTTTCCCGGAGTTTTTTGAAACAACGTAATGAGCAAAAGAATCTGTCCGGATAAAGGCAGGAGTGTGAACGGATGCATAACCGATTCCGGATCGTTCAGCAATTTTACAAAAATTTCGCCTTCTGCCTGGAATAAAAATGACCGGTTATCTGCGCCCCACTCCAGATAGCCAA
>CAZIGG010000115.1:6991-9565 GCA_964538575.1 uncultured Roseivirgaceae bacterium | reverse complement strand
CGATTAACATACGAGTCGGGCTTTTTTCTCACCAGACATTTGCATTGTCAATCGGGACGAACCCCATGACAACCAAAAATGTATGTTAAACAATTTAAATAGTACAGTTATGAAAAGTTTGAGAAACAGCGTGCAGTTGATCGGTCGTTTAGGCAAAGATCCGGAAGTGAAAGTGTTTGGCGAAAAGAAGAAGGCTTCCTTCTCCATCGCTACATCCGACACCTACAAAAACGCGAAAGGCGAAAAGGTGGAAGACACCCAGTGGCACAACGTGGTGATCTGGGGCAAGCTTGCAGGCGTTGCCGAGAAGTACCTCAAAAAAGGACAGGAGATTGCCGTAGAAGGCAGGCTCGTACACCGCGATTACGAAACCGACAAAGGTGAAAAGCGCTACATCACGGAGATCACCGTGAACGACCTGGTGATGCTGGGCGGGAAACAATAGTGTTAACCGCTTATTAAATCAGGAAGCCATCCGGATAATTTCCGGGTGGCTTTTTGTTTTTTCCCTCACCTCGTCCTTCGGACACCTCTCTCCCCCGGAAGAGGGGCCGGGGGTGAGGGAAAAACCCTTAACTTCGCCACAATGAGTTTTCTCTATCCTGCGTTTTTATGGGCACTGGCCGCCCTCTCCATTCCGGTCATCATTCACCTCTTCAATTTCCGAAAGACCAAACGCATTTATTTTTCTACCAACCGCTTTTTGCGCAATGTGCAGGAAGCCACCACTGCCAAACGCAAGCTCAAGCATTACCTGATCCTTGCTTCGCGCATGTTGTTTTTGCTTTTCCTCGTATTCACGTTTGCCCAGCCCATCATTCCGGCCAGCGAACAGTTTTCTGCCAACCGTAATATTTCCATTTACCTCGATAACTCATTGAGCATGTCGGTGCCCGTGGGCGAGAAGACAAGCGCATTAGATGCAGGCATCGGCTATGTAAAAAGAATTGTAGAAGTATTTCCGCCCGATACACGTTATCGCCTGCTCACCAATGACTTTGCGCCATTTTCAAATTCGTACAAAACAAAGGCGGAAGTTATCGACCTGCTTACGCAGGTCCGGCTGTCACCCGTGAGCCGGAGTTTGAACGAAGTGAAAGAACGCATTCAAAACCTTTCGCGCGCGCAGGCATCGGGTGAAGTGTTCTGGATCTCCGATTTTCAGCAATCTACCGTTGGATCGTTGAATCCTTCCGTATACGATACAACACAACGCTGGCACCTGGTGCCGTTAACGTATCAGAACAACACAAACATTTTTATTGACACTGCTTATTTAGAAAATCCGTTCGTTGTGGGTGGCGAAAAGAATACGCTTCACGTCCGCATGCGCAACGATGGAGGAAAGGCTGTTGAGCAATTGCTGGTTAAGCTTTCCGTAAACGGTATCCAAACCGGAACTGCCTCGGTGAACATTGCAGCAAAAGGTGTGGTTGAAACCTCGTTCGACCTGCCTGCCCGGCAGGCCGGCCTGACGGCAGGATTGAATGGTATAAGCCGTGCCGTTGTAAGCTTTAACGATTACCCGGTAAGCTTTGATAATGAGTTTTACCTGGCACTTAATTTTTCGGATAAGATCCGCGTGGTCGAGATCAGAGACCGAAACCTCATTACACCCATTGAACGTGTATTCGGAAACAAACAGGTGTTTGCGTTCCGCTCGTTTACGGTAAGCAATTTTAATTACAGTCTGCTGGATGAAGCTGATCTTGTAGTCATAAACGGAATTGACCGGTTCGATGCATCGCTGTCTGCCTCCCTGAGAACGTTTGTTGATGGAGGCGGAGCGTTATTCGTAATTCCCGGAACAACACCGGATGCTTCATCTTACAAGAGCTTACTTCGGATAGCTACCCTGAACCCGGTGAAAGCAACTCCGTTAGCGGAGCTCGATTACCCGGATTTCAAAAACCCGTTCTTTGAAAATGTTTTTGAAGAACGCTCTGCACGATTAGCTATGCCGCAAGCAACCAGACTCATTGATTGGGGAACGGATCGTTCGGCTATTTTGAAATTTAAAAACGAGCAGCCTTATTTATCTGTACTTAACCAGCAGGGCAAAATCTATTTATTAGGCGCTCCGCTGGAAAATGAATTCACAACGCTTCATAACTCGGCTTTATTTGTACCCGTCATGTACCGCATGGCTGCATCCGGCAAAAAGAGCGAGGTAAAACCGTATTATTCTTTAAATGAGCCGTTCATCGCCTTGCGGCTCGACAGCATTGAAGGCGAACAACCGATGAAACTGGTGGGCGAGCAGGAAATTGTTCCCGCACAGCGCAAGCTGGCCGACCAGGTAATCATGGACTTGCCCCGCTTCAGCATGAATGCGGGATTCTATAAAGTAACACACGAGCGCGACACGGTGGGACTGCTGGCCTTTAACCTGAATAAATATGAGTCATTGCTGGGGCAGTATTCCGGTGAGGCGGTAAAACAGCAGCTTGGCAACCCGCAAACCGTCAGTATTTTTGAATCAAATTCAGAAGAGGCTTTCAGCAACGAAATAAAAGCGAGATATTTGGGGAAGCCATTATGGAAATACACGCTGATTCTCGCGCTTTGCTTCCT
>CAZIGG010000115.1:5110-6891 GCA_964538575.1 uncultured Roseivirgaceae bacterium | reverse complement strand
ATGAAAATACTCATCCAGGCCGCCAAAATCCTCGACAGTAACTCTCCGTTCCATAAAAAAGAAAAAAACATCCTCGTTCAGAATGGCCGGATAGCCGAAATCGGTGATAAAAACTTCCAGGCCGACAAGATCATTAAGGCGGAAGGCATGATCCTCTCCACCGGCTGGTTCGACCTCGGAACGCACATCGGTGACCCGGGCCTTGAACACAAGGAAGATATTGAATCGGTAAGCAAAGCCGCTGCCGCGGGAGGGTTTACCGAAATAGCCGTACTGCCCAATACATCGCCCAGCATTCAAACCAAGAACGATGTTCGGTACCTTACCCGCAATAATAACAATCGGTTAGTACAGATTCATCCGCTGGCATCGGTAACCAAAAACAATAAAGGTGAAGAACTCACCGAAATGATCGACCTGCACGAAGCGGGAGCGGTTGGCTTTACCGATGGACTCAAGCCTATCTGGCACACCGATATTTTCCTGAAGTCACTTCAATATTTACAGAAGTTTAACGGGGTATTGATCGATCATCCGGAAGATATCTGGCTGAACATGTTCGGGCAGATGCACGAAGGATTAAACAGCGCATTACTCGGATTGAAAGGCATGCCCGGCATTGCCGAAGAAATTGCGATCAGCCGAAATATCAAGCTGTTGACTTATGCAGGCGGAAGATTGCATCTTTCCAGACTTTCAACTTCGAAATCGATAGGTCTTGTTCGCGCAGCCAAAAAGAAAATGAATGTTAGTTGTGACATCACTGCCTACCAGGCATTGCTTGACGACAGCATGCTTTCGGGCTTTGATACGAATTATAAAACGAATCCGCCACTGCGCACGAAGAGCGATAACGATTCACTGATCAAAGGATTAAAAGACGGAACAATTGATGTGATCTGCTCCGGCCACACCCCGCAGGATGATGAAAGTAAAAGCATTGAGTTCGATCATGCGGATGCAGGAATTATCAATCTGCAAACATTCGCAGCGAACCTCGTGTCACTTTCCAAAGAAGTGAAGTGGGACATGCTCATCGAAAAAGTTACCAGCGGCCCGCGTGCCGTGCTTGGCCTGGAGCAGCCGGTAATTGACGTAGAAGCAAAAGCCAACCTTACGCTGCTTGATCCCAACCGCGCATGGACGCTCGATGAAAAAACAAATTTTTCAAAATCAAAAAACTCGCCCTGGTTTAAGCAGGCGCTCACCGGCAAAACGGTAGCCGTGTTTAACAACGATAAGCAGTGGCTTGACCTGTAATGAAAAAATCACCTTTAGTTGGTATCAGCTTACGTAACGGATTCATCGGGGGAATTCTTTCTGTCATCCTGTTGATCGCCATGTATTACACCGGGCCGCACCCAATGCTGATACTCCCCTTTGTTGATTTCAGGCTTATACTCTTTGGAATTTTTATTTTTTTTACGCTGAAGGAATTCAGAGACAGTTATCAGGACGGTGTTTTGCATTTTTTTCAGGGCATGCTGGGAAGCTTTATGTTAGTAATGGTAATGGCAACCGTGGCCGCGGCAGGTGTTTGGATTTTCAGCGTATGGGAACCGGATTTTGTTGGCGACTATATTAAACAGGGAATGGAAACCCTTAAAAATTACTCCAAAGAGGATATTGACCGCATCGGAAAAGAAGTTTTCGACCGTAATTTAGCGCAGCTTCCATCGACAAATGGTAAAGAAATAGCCGGCAAGCACTTTGGTCAAAGCCTGGTGTTTGGACTGTTTTTAAGTATTATTTTATCAGTAATTTTAAGAAAACAACCTAAA
>CAZIGG010000115.1:0-5010 GCA_964538575.1 uncultured Roseivirgaceae bacterium | reverse complement strand
ACGAGGAAGAATCTCTTCCCGAGCTTTGCCAGTGGATAAGCCGTGCGTTAACCCCGCACGGCTTTTCGTATGAAGTAATTTTTATTGACGATGGCAGCACGGATGATACCTGGGAGGTCATCGAAAAAATATCCCGTGAAGACAGTCACATCAAAGGCATCCGGTTTAACCGGAACTATGGAAAATCAGCTGCGCTTCAAACCGGTTTTCGGGCTGCGGCAGGCGATGTGATTATTACCATGGATGCGGACCTGCAAGACAGCCCCGATGAAGTGCCTGACCTCTATAAAATGATCAAGGAGGATGGCTACCATCTTGTCTCGGGCTGGAAGAAAAAACGCAACGACCCGCTTTCGAAAACCATTCCGTCAAAATTTTTTAACAAAGTTACCAGCATCATTTCGGGCATTAAGCTCCACGATTTCAATTGCGGACTTAAGGCTTATGATAAAAAGGTTATCAAGAACATCACCGTATACGGTGAAATGCACCGCTACATCCCCGTGATTGCCAGGTGGGCGGGCTTTAAGAAGATCGGAGAGAAGGTTGTTGAACACCGTGCGCGTAAATACGGCTCCACCAAATTTGGATGGGAGCGGTTTATGAATGGCTTCCTCGATTTATTATCGATCACGTTTGTAAGTAAGTTCCGTCAAAAGCCGATGCACTTTTTCGGGTTACTGGGTACGGTTTCATTCCTGGTCGGATTTATCATAACCCTGTCAATTTTCTGGGCCAAGCTCGACTCTTATTACATTTCTAAAATTCCATTAAAACGCGGCATCACAGAACAGCCGTTGTTCTACATTGCCCTTGTCGCCATCATCATTGGCGTGCAGCTTTTTGTTACCGGGTTTTTAGCTGAAATGATTGCGATGCAATCGCTTACTTCACGCGATTACTTAGTGATCAGCAGCGTGGGGATGGAAGAGCGTGAGGAAGCAGCGCTTAAGCGCTGAGGCATCACGCATAAATCCGAAATCTGAGTACTTTTGCTGAATGCAGCGCCCGAAATATTCTGTCATAGTTCCCGTTTACAATCGTCCTGACGAAGTAAAGGAGCTGCTGCAAAGTCTTACCCTGCAACAGTTTCGGAATTTTGAGGTGATTATTGTTGAAGACGGTTCAACCAATCCGTGTCGCGATGTTGTAGACTCATTTCGCGACAGGCTTCAGCTCGAATATATTGTTAAGCAAAATTCCGGCCCCGGCCCAAGCCGCAATGTCGGGTACGCGATGGCCAAAGGCGATTACCTGGTCGTGTTTGATTCAGACTGCATTATCCCTGCTGAATATTTTCAAGTTGTAGAAGAAGCCTTGAACCGCCATTCATTCGATGCGTGGGGCGGGCCGGACCGTGCTCATGAAAATTTCACATGGCTGCAGCGGGCGATGGCGTATAGCATGTCCTCCGTATTAACAACAGGCGGTATCCGCGGAAGCAAAAAAGGTGTGGGTTCATTTCAGCCGCGCAGCTTTAACATGGGTATTTCCCGAAAAGTTTTTGAGAAGACGAATGGCTTTAAGTTCAACCGGCTTGCGGAAGATATTGAACTGAGCATTCGCATGCGCAAGCTTGGATTCAATGTTGTGCTGTTGGCAGAAGCGTTTGTATACCATAAACGCAGAACAACCCTGAAGCAGTTTTATAACCAGGTTTCATCGTTTGGAAAAGGCAGGGTTCGGGTTGGCCGCGAGCATCCGGGGGAAATAAAAATTACACATTGGTTCCCGGCTGTTTTCCTGATCGGGTTATTCACACCTTTATTTTTATGGCTCGTCAGTAAGCCGGTCGCGTTAATGGTTTTGATTATTTATGCGATGTATTTTGTCGCCATTTTCATGGATTCGTGGCGTGTGAACAAAAGCTTACGGGTTGCTTTCCTGAGTATCCCTTCGGCATTCGTACAGCTTACCGGCTACGGTTCCGGCTTTTTAAGGCAAGTTTTCAAGCCTGGCAAATAGGCGCTCCTGTCAAAAATTGAAAATCTTAGGTATTTAACCGATATTACTTTCTTAATCCGATAGTAGTATGACCCCCACCCGATTGCTCGTATTGCTGGCGCTGCTGTTACTTGCTCAGGCAGGCGTTGCGCAGGCACCCTTATCATCCGGATATTATGTTGTAGTTGCTGCGTATAAGGATACACGCGAAGCATACGCCAGTAAGTATACCGATGAATTAAAAGCTAAAGGACATGATGCGCATTATGGATTAAGTAAATCCGGGAAGCTATACCTGGTATATGTTCATTATGATAACGACCGCAACGAATCGTTAGCCGCGATGAAAGGCGAACGCAAAAAAGGCGAGTTCCCCGATGCCTGGGTGCGTGTTGTGCAAGGTGATCAGCCTCCGGCAGAAGTCGCAAAAGCAGAAACAGATAAACCAGCAGTTCCTCCGGCAGTGGAAGAAAAAAATGCAGTTCCGCCAGCGGTTATTGCTGCGCCTGTAGTTCAGGCTACCCCTGAAAAAACACCTGAGCCAGTTCCCGCAGTTCAGGAACCTGCCGCCCCGGCTGAACGTGAAACGCCTAAGGATGAATCTCCGGGTGTCCGGGCTTATTTAAACCTGAACTATGCTACCAAAAACGAACAGGTTTCCGGTGAAGTTGAATTGATTGATACCGACCGCGCACGACTTATTGAAAAAGTAAAAGCTAACCGCGTTGTTGTTTTGCCTGATCCGAAAAGTAAAACCGGTCAGCTTACGCTGGTTGCAGACATTTTCGGATACCGGAAAGTACAGCATGAAATAAAATACCCGTTATCCCCGGATGATGCAACACAGGATTTCATCAGTGTAGGGGATTCAGCGCTTGTGATCACGTTCGATCTCATCCGCTATCACCGGGGTGATATTCAAACGCTGTATCATGTTTATTTTTATAACGATGCGGTAATCATGCTGCCGGAATCGAAATACGAATTGAACAGCCTGGTGCAGATGATGGAGGAGAATCCAAATCTCAGAATCAAGCTGCACGGACATTCCAACGGCAATGGCAGCGGGAAAATCCTGGCCCTCGGTCCGAATAAAAACTTTTTCGACATGGAGGGTACCGTGCAGGGGCAGGGTTCGGCAAAAGAACTCTCCGGTCAGCGCGCAGGCGTTATCAAAGAGTACTTAGTAACGAATGGCATCTCAGCCGACCGGGTTGAAATAAAAGCCTGGGGCGGTAAAAAACCCATCTTCGATAAGCACAGCGTAAATGCAAAGAAAAACGTACGTGTGGAGGTTGAAATCCTCAAGAACTGAAGCTTTTATTTGAGCTTTGTCAGATAAAGATTTGCGGCAATTTTTTCCAGCAGTGCATCCGGAAGGATGTTTGAAAACTTGACCGTGAGATAATTGACCAATCCGGGGATGCTCTCCGATTTCTTATTGAACATGGCATTTAACCCTTTTTTAGCCACGTCCTCAGCAGGCATTTCGAATTTCTTGGCTGTTTCCTGCATAGCTTCCATGCCTGCCTGCTGAATAAAGTTAGTAGCCATCGGACCCGGACTTAAGCACGTTACCGAAACAGTTGTCTTGCGCAACTCATAGCGCAGTCCGCGTGAAAAAGATTTTACGAAAGCCTTGCTGGCTGCATACAGCGCCATAGTTGGTACGGCCTGGTAGGCTGCGGTGCTCGCAATATTCATAATATAGGCGGCAGGTTGCTGTTTCAATAACGGCAGCAACGCATGGGTAAGATTTACTAACGAACCGGTATTGACCTGTAACATTTGCTGCTGCTGCTCAATTGACAGCGTATCAAAAAACCCCCAGCAGGCGTAACCGGCATTGTTGATGAGTACCGAAGGATTGAATGATTCTGATAAACACCAGTCATAGATAGCTTTGCTCGAACGCACATCGCTTAAATCAAGTGCGAGGCTATACGCCTGAACATTATACTTTTCTGAAATATAATCGGCAAGCTCGTTCAATATTTTTTCAGAACGCGCGACCAGCAGAAGGTCGTATCCTTTTTCTGCAAGCTGATGTGCAAGGGCTTTACCCAAGCCCTTGCTGGCACCGGTTACAATAGCTTGCTTCATTACTTTGCCATCTTTTGAAAACGCTGGTAGAATTGTGTTTTGCTGTTTTCGTCTTTAATCATAGGTTCTCCGCAAATTACGGGAACATACATCACCTGCCTGCGGCTTGGTTCGCCAATAATGGACGATTGCTCCACGCGGTGCCATAGGCGGCCATCGTGAATCGTTAAGTCCCCGGCTTTGGTTATCAGTCCCATTTCATTCTTATCGGCATTGTGATCCATGAAATACCGCTTCCTGAACAACAACCCGAAAATACTCTGCTTATGTGTGCCTGCCAGAATTTTAAGGCCGCCATTGTTGGGCACGGCATCTGTTAAATGAACGCCCACATTCAGCATGGGCATAATTCTCTTGCCGTAGAACACATCGCGCAAAGAATCTGTATGCCAGCCCAGCCGTGAGAAATTACTGCTGTCGATATTGATGTAGTGATTAATTACCAAACCGTCTTTTTCATTCTCGCCCATGCGGGGATTTTTCGCATGAGGTCCTAATAACGGGTAAAGTGCAGTGAAGCGCGGGTCTTGTACAAATTCATGCAGCACATCGCTGTGCTGGGAGCTGAAGGCAAACCGCTGTACAATCCTGCGGCCATCAATGTCTTTTCCCCACTTAATGGGTACTCCGTTTACTTTCTCCACGTTTTGTTCTGCCCACTTTGTTTCGATTGCGCGCATCTCTTTTTTGAAGAGGTCAACCGTATCCTGATTGATGAAGCCCCGGAAATGCAGAAAGCCATGATCTTCAAAAAATTTGATTTGCTCGGGTTTCAGCGGGGAGGTAAATTCAAAAATTGGATAATCCTTCAATTTCATAGGGTTTGTGCTGTGTTTTTGGGTGATATAACGCTGATTTCAGGCTTTTGGCCATGTTTCAGCCCACAAATTTACCGCAATATTACCAAACTAAGATGTCCCTGTAAGCGATTACCCCCGGAAGGGTATAAAAGATGTTCCTATA
>CAZIGG010000114.1:8259-9625 GCA_964538575.1 uncultured Roseivirgaceae bacterium | reverse complement strand
TGTATTCGATCGTTATACATGGTTAGACCCAACCATTCAATAAAAGGTTGGAAAGGGTTGAATTAAAATTTTAGTTTTGAACATGAAGAAATGGCATTTACTCTTACTTGTTCTTACAAGCTGCGTTCCCTTAACTCAAACTTCGGTTACCGCTTCCGGTGAACCAAAGGTTCTTCAACTGGCCGACTTAACCTACGAACCCCAAATTAAAACTGTCCGGGTTTACCCGGCAGGTTCAGACGTTCAATTCCAACTTCTCCCTGCCGTAACCAAAATGGGCAGTTGGAACCTGATGCTTGAGTTTGACGATTTCCAGGGCCAGCGTGACAATTATTACGCCCGCATCGTGCATTGTAACCAGGACTGGACCAAATCCAGCCTGTCAGACCTGGATTTCATGCCTCAATACAACGAATTTTCACTCCTCGACTTCGATTTCTCGCTCGACACCCATGTTCCATACGTGCATTATACATTCAGGTTGCCGGCCGTTAAACTTCCCGGAAATTATGTGCTGGTGGTTTACCGGAATTCCGACCGCAGCGATATCATCCTGAGTAAACGCTTTATGGTGTACGATTCGCGGGTCACATTTTCCCGTGAAGAAAATTTACTGGGGGCTGGCGCAGTTGCCAGTGTAAACCAGCAGATCAATTTCACGGTAAACTATAAGAACATTGACCTGATGAACCCCATGGATAACGTTAACGTTACGATGCGGCAAAACCAGCGCTGGGATAACTTAGCTTCCGGTATCAAGCCGAGTTTTTTAAATGAAAATATCCATCAGTTAGAGTATCGTTTTTTCGATCCGAACAAAATGTTCAAAGGCAACAACCAGTTCCGGTGGTTTGACCTGAAATCTTTAAACTACCCGGGAAGGAATGTACTGAGTGTTGACAAAACCAAAATCCCCTATCATGTATTCATTCAACCGGATGCCTCACGCCAGGGCCAGCCATACGCGTATAATCCTGATCTGAACGGTAATTTCCAAAGCGCCAACTACGACTACAGTAATCCCGTTTCCGCCAATTACGCTTACGTTCATTTTGCCCTGCAATCGCCACAACCGGTTGATGGAAATGTTTACCTGAGCGGAGCCTTTACAAACTGGAACCTGATACCCGAATATCAAATGACATACGATGCCATCAAAAAAGAATACCAGGCTGCCGTTCTCCTCAGGCAAGGGTATTATGACTACCAGTATGTGGTCAAGTCGCCCACGCTTCCATACTACTATTTTGAGGGAAGCTACTTTGAAACAGAAAATCAGTACGAGGTCTTTGTGTACTACCGGTCGTTTCAACCGCAGGCTGATCTGTTAATCGGGTATATGCAGTTTGTGCAGAATCCGAGATAA
>CAZIGG010000114.1:0-8159 GCA_964538575.1 uncultured Roseivirgaceae bacterium | reverse complement strand
ATTACGCGTAAACCACTTCCTGCTGGTTTGCTTTGCGGATCGAATCATTACCGGCAATATCCAGCATTCCGAAACCTTTGTGACAGAAATAGCCCAATCCGTTTTCATACACGAAACGCTGAACTTCGGGAGCTGCATACAACGTGAACGGGAATGTGTACCCGCGTACTTCAAACTTCACATCGTTGTCATACACCGGGTAGATGCGGGCGAACTTCTTGTGGGTTGCCTGGATGCGGTTCAGGTAATCCGCGTCCGGTACGATCTGGAATTTATAGAATGATGCAAGCTGTTCAGGCGTGTATTTGCCTGTTGCTTCCATGCGGCTGATGGTGGCATCATATAAAAGATCGGAGAATTCATCCGTATCGGGCGACATGAACTTCTTGCCCTGGTCGTCATTAAAACCTGCAGCCTGAATCGGTACGATAGGTGAAATGCATAAGAACCTGGCTTCTTCGTTTATCTGGACAGTTTCTTCCTTTTCAAATGACTCCGGAGATAAATGAAGACTTCCGATTACAATCTCTTTCTGCTCGAACAGCCTGGCCAGGAAATAATCTAAGAAAGTATTGTCCGCACAGGAGAACACAAGCGTAACTTTGGAGGAGTAAAAATGAAGCCCTTTCCGGCTGATTTTGGTCTGACCCTTCAGGCCCGAGAAAATGAATTGTGTAAAGTCTTTGTACTCCTTTTCCGGACCAAAGATCAGAATGCCTTTAATAAATTGTGCCAGCAAAAACTGGTGATGAAACGGTACATACGCCCCGCGGTTCTTCAACGAAAAAATAATCCTGGTTCTCACTTCTAAAAAATTAGTAGGGTGTTAAAAAATCAATTCTGGTGAACCCCTGTTTTATACTGACTATGAGCAGTTTATAAAACTAATAAAAATAAAGAAATGAACTAAACCCGATGTAAGGAATAATTGAAAGAAGCCGGATTTTCCTCTAAAAAACTGCCTAAAACTCAGACGTTGAAGCGGAAATGCATTGTATCGCCATCCTGAACCACGTATTCTTTCCCCTCCACCGACATCTTTCCGGCCTCCTTACAACCACTTTCGGTCTTGTAAGTCTGGTAATCCGGGATCTTGATCACCTCCGCCCGGATAAACCCTTTCTCGAAATCGGTATGGATAACTCCCGCAGCCTGAGGGGCTTTCCAACCCTTTTTAATCGTCCACGCCCGAACCTCTTTCTCACCCACGGTGAAATATGTAATCAGGTTTAACAAGGCATAAGCGCCCCGGATAAGCCTGTCAAGACCAGACTCACTTAAGCCATACTCCTGAAGGAATACAAGGCGATCCTCCGGGCTTTCAAGCTCAGCAATCTGCGCTTCAATGGCTGCTGATATAATGACTACCTCTGCGCCTTCGGTCTTCACCAGGTCGCGTAAAGCATCTACGTGCTTGTTGCCGGTAATCACTGACGCTTCATCCACATTTGCTACATAAAGCACCGGCTTAGCCGTTAGCAACTGCAAATCGGCCACCGCGGCTTTATCTTCTTCGGGGAGGTCGATGGAGCGGGCGTTTTTACCCGACAACAATACGTCCCGGTAATGCTGCAGTATGCTCACCTCCTTTTTGGCTTTAGCCTCACCGCTCTTCGCCATTTTCTCTGCTCGGGATAATTTCTTTTCAACCGATTCCAGGTCTTTCAACTGAAGCTCAGTATCAATGATTTCCTTATCGGCAATCGGGTTTACCCGGCCATCTACGTGAACGATGTTATCATTATCAAAGCAGCGTACTACATGAAGAATAGCGTCTACTTCGCGGATGTTTGCCAGGAACTGGTTGCCCAGACCTTCGCCTTTGCTGGCGCCTTTTACGAGGCCGGCAATGTCTACAAACTCCATCGCGGTGGCAATTACCTTTTGAGGGTTCACCAGATCAGATAGTACTTTTAAGCGCGGATCCGGAACGGAGATTACGCCCACATTCGGCTCGATTGTACAGAACGGGAAGTTTGCAGCCTCCGCCTTGTTGTTCGAAAGCGCATTAAACAAAGTCGATTTACCCACGTTTGGCAACCCTACTATTCCGCATTGTACTCCCATCTGATCTTGAAATTAAGGCCGCAAATATACTCGGAAGGGCAGAAAACAAAAAAGCCTCTGTAAACAAAGGCTTGGTACTGAATTTTGAAGTCGGGATTGGCTAATCCCACTTCAGTTCGCTGTCCGACCCTCCGGCTTTGGCAACCGTGCCGTTGGCAGCAACGGTTCCGACAGTTTCTTCGGCATGGGCTTCTTCACGCATCTGATCGAACTGGGTAAAATCCACGTCCGGCATGAGCTCGGTTTTCACATGATTAACCGTGTTGTTCAATGCCTCGACAAACTTGTTGAAATCTTCCTTATAGAGGAATATTTTATGCTTTTCATAGGTGAACCCGTCCTCTTTAAAGCGCTTTTTGCTTTCGGTAATTGTAAGGTAGTAATCGTTTGAGCGGGTTGACTTGACGTCAAAAAAGTAGGTCCTCTTACCAGCTTTTACTTTCGCAGAATATATTTCATCTCTGCCGTTGCTCTTAATCTCTTCCACAGTCCTTCTGGGTTTAGTTTAGGGTTAGGTTTAGGTAAAATAACTGTGTTAATATAGCGTTTTGGTTAATGATTGCAAACGGTTGAAAATCTTTTCAATCGGTTCCTCCCGTATAAAAGATGCATATAAACCCGGCAAAAACTGTTAAAATGATAAGGATTTGCCATTTTTAAGACATGAAGCTTAACCTCAGAGAAACGACCCAGCCCGGAAGCCTGGAGCTGCTTGCGCGACAACTGGTAGAAGGATTTATCACCGGACTTCATAAATCGCCCTACCACGGCTTCTCGGTTGAGTTTGCGGAGCACCGGTTATACAATGAAGGCGAGAGTACGCGCCACATCGACTGGAAGATTTATGGCCGTACGGATAAGCTTTTCACTAAACAATACGAGGAAGAAACCAACCTTCGCTGTCTGATTGCCGTGGATACCTCCTCCTCCATGTTTTATCCGGTAGATACCAAGGCCAAGATCAGGTTCAGCGCGTATGTTGCCGGGGCATTGGCGATGATGCTAAGCCGCCAGCGGGATGCCGTAGGATTGTGTCTGTTTTCGGATAAGATTGACACGTTAACGCCTATAAAGTCCACCCCTACGCACGTTGAAAAGCTGTTCATTCACCTCGAACGTATCCTGGCGGGAACCAACAAGACGACCTCGAAAACAAATGTTGCCCGCGTGCTCCATGAAGTAGCCGAAAAGATTCACAAGCGCTCGCTCGTGGTGATCTTCAGCGACATGTTTGATGGCGATCATACCGAGGAATTATTCAAAGCGCTGCAACATCTCAAGCACAACAAGCATGAAGTGATCGTGTTTCATGTTACCGATACCGAAACCGAGTTATTGTTAAACTTTGATGATCGCCCGCACGAGTTTGTGGACATAGAGACCGGTGACAGGCTGAGGCTTAACCCGGCCGATGTGCGCGAGGTTTATAAGAAAGAATCCGATCAGTTCTACAAGGCATTAAAGATGCGCTGTAATCAATACAAGATCGACTTTGTAGAAGCGGATGTGCGGCAGGACGTGAATATGATCTTGCAGACGTATTTGATTAAGCGATCGAAGATGAGGTAATGAATTTTAGATTTAAGATTGTTGATTTGAGATTGTTGATTTGAGATTTTCAAACTAATCAAGAATCTAAAATCATCATTTTAAAATCTAAAATCCTCAAGAATTCTCCTGGTGCAGCCACGCTTTCTTAGCCTCCAACTCAGGTTTCGTCTCTACATAATCCGGATCGGGTACACAGCAATCCACAGGGCAAACTGCCGCGCACTGCGGTTCCTCGTGAAACCCGGTACACTCCGTACACTTGCCGGAAACGATATAATAGAATTCATCGGACACAGGCTGTTGCATAGCTTTGGCATCCTGCTGCGTTCCGTCTTCAAGCTCTACTTTTTCAAGCTTAGTGCCTCCGGCCCAGTTCCATTCCCTTCCGCCCTCGTAAATGGCAGTATTCGGGCATTCCGGCTCACACGCTCCACAGTTAATACACTCGTCCGTTATAATTATCGCCATTTTCCTATTTTTGAGGCCTTATAAAAAGCGCTGCAAAAATACAGCGCAATCAGCAACCATCAAAACAACGGCCAACGCCTAAAAGTTTTACGTTTCATGACCCTCGAGCAACGGATAAGCGCTTTTGTTAAGCTTGGCAACCACCTTTCAAACCTGAGCGAAGAAGGTTTTGAAGCGCTTGCGCTAAACGCAAGACTGGAGAACCCGTGGTTCACAGCAGAAAATGTAAAGAGATCCTTAGCCGGTATCACTCAATATCTTAAGGAAGATAAGCTCAGGCAATGGACTTCCGCGTACACACTTGATCCAAAAGAACCAAAAGAGGTTGCCCTGGTGCTGGCCGGAAATATTCCGTTGGTAGGGTTTCATGATTTATTATGTGTACTCATCAGCGGCCATCACGCACAACTGAAGCTCAGCTCGAAAGATTCAAAGCTTATTCAATACGTGATCAGGCATTTGATCTGGCTTGAGCCAGCGTTTGAAAAAGCTATCACTGTAAAGGAGAACAAACTTGAAAACTTCGATGCCGTGATTGCAACCGGCAGCGACAATTCAGCCCGCTATTTTGAATACTACTTCGGCAAGTATCCAAATATCATCCGTAAAAACAGATCCTCTTGTGTTATCCTTACCGGAAATGAACCGGAAGAAGAGATGGAAGCCCTGGGTGAAGATATCTTCAGCTACTTCGGGTTGGGCTGCAGGAACGTTTCCAAAGCGTTTGTTCCGAAAGGATATGATCTTGCAAAAATTCTTTCCCGGTGGGAGTCGTATAAGGACATCATCCATCACCACAAGTATTGCAACAACTACGATTATCAGAAATCAATCCTGCTGGTTAACCTGATCCCGTTTCTGGACAATGGCTTTATCCTGTTACAGGAAAATGAGAAGCTGGTCTCTCCTATTTCTGTTTTGTATTATGAATATTATACTAATCAGGCAGACCTGGAAAACAAACTAACCGTAAACAAAGAGAAGATTCAATGCATTGTCGGAGGCAATCCATTAGCCACAGCAGCTTTTGGTTCAGCCCAGTACCCTGAAGTCTGGGACTATGCCGACAATGTGGATACGCTTGCGTTCCTGGAAAAGCTTTAAGGCTTTGTTCCCCTTAAAATCTCTATCCAGCCGGTGTACGTCTTACCGCCTTTGATCTGCAGGCGATAGTAATAAACTCCGTCCGGGGTCTCACCGCCATCCCAGAGTGTGTCAGGATTATAGTTATTCGATGAGTACACTTCCTTACCCCAGCGATCGATTACCGAAAGCCTGGAGCCGCTCTCCGGAAGATTTCTTACATAGAACGTACTGTTATAATTATCGCTGTTCGGTGTAAAGATGTTTGGAATAAATATCCGGTCATCAAGTTCGATGGTAAACGAGAATGTTCTCTCACACCCTATCGCGTCACTTACAGTAAGTTCATAAACACCGGCATAAAGGTCGTTCATCTGCTTTTGCGGTATGCCGAGTGGTGTAGTTTCATCGACTAATGTCCAGTCCACATTGAACGGAGGATCAAGTTCTATTCCGTAGGGGTCAACCAGCCGCAACTTAATTTTATACGGAGGAGCTCCACTTCCATCAATACCAATTACACGTGTTGCAGTCGGTGTTTCAGGATACGATACAGCAGGGAAGCCACTAACCGGTGAAACATACAATGTGTCAAGAGCTTCTGTCCCAAGTTGGTTGATGGTTACACTTACCACATCGTAACATGCGTCATTTACCTTGCTCCCTACAAGAATGTTATAGGTACCATTTCCGGGAAGGCCTGTTACTCTACTACCTGGAAGGAATTCTGTCCAGGTATTTCCATCAACGGAAAAGAAATATTCTCCGGTTGAGCTTTCTTCGCTTACATTTATGACAACAGAGCCGGATGCTGTTCCGAAACATTTTGAATCCTCCGGGTCAGTAGCTGTTGCCTGAATATCATTAACAACACCCCAATCAAAACTTTGAACGCAAATATTGGATCCGTCTGTAATCATATACTGATATGTATTGTCGGACAGGTTACTAAATACAAACGTTGATCCGGAAGGAAGAATTACCGGAGGGGCTACCGAAGGAATCAACGAAACAATATAATTTCCAGGAGGTCCTGAAACGGTTAATGCAATTACTCCATCCGCTCCACCGTGGCAGCTTGGCCGTTTGGACTGAGCATCCGTATCCACCTCGAACGCAAAGCAGTTTAACACACAGCCGGTGGGATTGGTGATGATTACAGTTGCAATCGCAGAAAGACAACCTGTAGCATCATCCTGCACCTGAATCTGATATGTGCCTGCGGTAAGGCCTGTAAAGGTAAAGTCAGCGGACTGAGGTGTGCTTGAATCACCATTAAGAATGTAGATGTATGAGCCTGATCCTCCTGTTACGTTTGAAACCGTAATGGTTGCATCGTTGCCGCCACATGTAGTTGGCACCGAGCTGATCAGTGGATCAAATGTGATGGTTGATGTTGCTCCTATGATTACAGTAATCGGTGAAGACGTACATCCCAATGCATCTCTTCCTACTATTGTATGATTCCCTGCTGCCAGATTCGGGTACGTAAGAGAGGTGCTGAAGCTTCCACCGTCAAGTGAATAATCGTATGGTCCGGTGCCTCCGGTTGTGCCGGTAATGGTAATTGACCCGTTGTCTATTCCCAGGCAATCCGCATCCGTGGAGCTTGTAGTGACGTTGATTACTACAACCGGAGTAACCGTAACGAGTTGAGTTTGGGTACAACCACCGGCATCTTCCACCTGAACCTCAAGTACTCCACCGCCACCATTTGCATAGCTAAAAGCAGTAGCCGTAAAACTGGTGGTAGCGCCCGTTGTATTCTGTAAAATTGTAAATGTATAAGGAGGTGTACCTCCACCGGCTGTAAAAGTTCCTGCTGCATCATTACCACCCGCACACGTTAACGTAACATCACCCGGATTGCTCAACGTAAGTGCTGGTGGCGCTGTAATGGTTGTTGATGAAGTCTGTAAACAGTTATTCGCATCCCGAACTTCGACCGATATTATTCCGGGGCCTGCTCCGCTAAAGCTTAGTACAGATCCAACAATGCTGGTCGTTCCTCCGGTTGTATTTGCTGTAACGGTAAAGGTATATGCGCCTGTGCCGCCACTTGCGGTAAATCCGCCTGATCCGTTCGTATCACCGTTACATTGTAACGTTATCGTTGGTGATGAAGGGGTTAACACGAGCGCGGGAGGTGCTGCGATCGTAATGGATGAAGTTTGTAAGCAGTTATTTACATCGCTAACTTCAACGGATATTGTTCCCGGGCCTGCTCCGCTAAAGGTTAGTGTGGAGCCGGCAGCAACGGTCGTTCCCCCGGTGGTATTACCGGTAACAGCAAAAGCATAGGGCCCTGTGCCGCCACTTGCCGTAAAGTTACCAGACCCGTTTGTATCACCACTGCACAATAATGTTATCGCAGGTGCGGACGGGGTTAACACAAGCGCGGGAGGTGCTGTGATTGTAATGGATGAAGTCTGTAAGCAGTTGTTCGCATCGCGAACTCCAACGGATATTGTTCCAGTACCTGCACCGCTAAAGCTTAGCACCGACCCAACAATGCTGGTTGTTGCCCCGGTAGTGTTTACTGATACCGTAAATATATGCGCACCTGTACCGCCACTTGCGGTGAAGCTGCCTGAGCCGTTGGTGTCGCCATTACATAATAATGTTATCGCAGGTGCGGATGGGGTTAACACGAGCGCGGGAGGAGCTGATATGGTAATGGATGAAGTCTGTGAGCAGTTATTCGCATCGCGAACTTCAACCGATATTGTTCCTGCTCCCGCTCCGCTAAAGCTTAGTACAGAGCCCGCAATACTGGTCGTTCCTCCGGTGGTGTTTCCGGTAACAGTAAAGGTATAAGCGCCTGTTCCGCCAGTTGCCGTAAAGCTGCCTGAGCCATTGGTGTCACCGTTGCACAATAATGTTATCGTAGGCACTGACGGAGTCAATAAAAGCGCGGGTGGAGCGGTAATTGTAATGGATGAAGTCTGCAAGCAGCTGTTCGCATCGCGAACTTCAACCGATATTGTTCC
>CAZIGG010000113.1:0-9747 GCA_964538575.1 uncultured Roseivirgaceae bacterium | reverse complement strand
ATCATCACCGAAATCTTTGCCGATCCTTCACCCGTTATCGGTCTGCCCGAAGCGGAGTTTATAGAAATTTATAACCGCAGTGAAAAAGTGATTAACCTGAACGGCTGGAAGTTTACGGATGGCAGCTCTACCGCTTCATTGTCGGGATTGTTTTTGCCGGGAGCGTACCGGATTATTACGGCTTCTGGTTCGGCCTCGCTGTTTACGTCCTTTGGGACGGTTTCAGGAGTCGCCAATTTCCCGACCCTGAACAACAGCAGCGATAACCTGGAATTAAAACGAAGCGATGATGTATTAATTGATAAGGTATCGTATTCCGACACATGGTACCGGGATGCGGATAAAAAGCAAGGCGGTTATACGTTAGAGTTGATTGATCCCGCCAATCCGTGCGGGGAAGCCGACAACTGGACAGCCTCAGAATCGCCAACAGGCGGAACACCGGGCGCACAAAATTCTGTTTTCGAAAACAAGCCTGATTTAACCGGACCAAAACTTTTATCGGCATTTCCAATCACGCCAACAACAGTACGGGTAAGCTTCAATGAAAAACTTGAGGCGCAGCTTCCCGGCACGGGCAACTTTATACTATCACCTGCTATTCCTGTCAGCAACGTTGTTTTTGAAGACGCTACACTCCGTTCAATTGTCATAACCCTGAATGAACCGCTTGTACCCAAAACACGTTACGTTATCCGGGTTAATGATGTTTTCGATTGCAACGGAAATGAAATCTCCCCGGAATTTTCAATAGCTGAATTTGCCTTGCCGGAAGAAGCTGAAGAAAAGGATGTTGTGGTAAATGAAATCCTGTTTAACCCGCGCCCCACGGGTGTCGATTTTGTTGAAGTATACAATAACTCAACTAAATACATTAATCTTAAAAACTGGTCGATTGCAAATTATGTGAATGAACAACTGCTTAATATCAGGCCAATAACAATAGAAGACGTATTGATTGAACCCCACAGCTACCTCGTTTTTACAACAAACCGTAATGTGATTAAAGGGGAATATGTAACAGCAATAGAAGACAGGCTGTTTGCCGTTTCCAGCCTCCCTTCTTTTAATGACAAAGAGGGAAGTGTTGCTATAGTTGATCACCAGAATGCTGTTGTTGATTTCTTTTCGTACACCGATGGTTATCATTCACCGTTTTTAAAAAACAAGGAAGGTGTTTCGCTCGAACGGATTTCAGCCGCTGCCCTTACCAATGACGCAGCCAACTGGCAATCCGCAAGCTCAACAGCAGGCTTTGCGACTCCGGGTTACGTTAACTCAAATGCAAGGGGCGAAACACTGGCCGATAAAGTAACAGTAGACCCTGAAATTTTTGAACCGGTTACCGGGCAGCCATCGTTTACGCAGATTCACTATAATTTCAACACAGGAGGGTATGTCGCAAATGTCATGATTTTAGATGCGCAAGGCCGGGAAATCAAGCGGCTAGTAAATAATTCAACGTTAGGCACCACCGGCTTTTTCCGGTGGGATGGCGACACCAACGATGGCAGCAAAGCCCGGACGGGATACTACATTGTCTGGATGGAAGTATTTAATGCTGACGGAAAAGTAGAAGCATTTCGAAAACGTGTAGTAGTTGCTTCGCGGTTTTAAGAAGTGACCCGATTATGTGTCTTTTACGTTTGGCTGTCTCAGCAACGGCATGAGTTCCTAAACAAATAACCAGACAGCAGTTTTTTATTTATCTCCCGGATGATACGTTTTTTTAGCCCTCGCCTCCACGTCTTCCTTATAATAAGCAACGTCTTTAAATAAAACGTCAGCATACCGCTGCGCCTGATCATAAAAATGCGGTGAAGCCGGATCACCGTTTTGTCCGCCAGCCAGAATGCTTTTCGCTTTTACTTTATCGCCAAACTCAACCACGGCAACAAAGCTGTTTCCGTATCCGCCATAAATGCGTTTCGTGTTTGATTGCCCGCGCGCGCCAAACGAAGCCAATGCGCCCCAATTCCCCGAAGCCATGCCTACCGGGATGCTTGGCTTTGAATCGTCAAAGGTTTGTTTGACATCACCGGTCAAACGTTGGAAGCGGTTGATCTCTCCCCAGGCTGTATTCCAGGTTCCAAAATCGTCATTCAGTTTTTGAACGGTTAATGAAAATATTTCAAGCCGTTCTTCTAACGGACTTCCGGTGCCGAAGTAGTTGATCACATCAATTAATTCTAACTCGGGATCGCGTTTACCCTTCTGCATGTACATTGAAATATAAAAATGCGCGAGCGACATGCCCACCGATTCTTTGGATACTTTTTTATCCCACTTGCGGAGCGTATCAAGGGCGGGCTTTAACGCTGCATACTTCGCTCCTTTTTTATCAAACGCTTCAACAAGTCCGGGAATTAATTTTTCAAAAGCCGGTAAGTACGGATCGTAAGCGGTTTGAATAAGCTTATCCAATGTATATCCGCTACGACCGGTCAGTACACGTTGTGCATGAATGCCTCTGAAGTTTTCAGGTTCGGTAGCCATGTAATACGGATAGTTTTCTTTCTTCGGACTAAACTCCAGCGCAGAAGTAAACGGTGTTGAATTGCAATTCTGAATCCAGCCGTTGGGCGGATTTAACACATGAATCTCATCTTTTACTTCATGAAGTCCTTTCCAATCGGTTGCGACATTGCTTCCGTCAACGGGTTTTGAGTAATCGAACTGTACATCACGCTTTGGAATAAAATTTCCCTGGTAAAGGGCAATGTTTCCCTGCGCATCAGCATAGACGGTATTGTTAGAAGAGTTGGTTCTTAAATCCATAACTTTTAAGAACGCTTCATGCGATGTTGTTTTGGTGCGAAGAAAAGATTGCTCCAGTGCTTTCGCGGGATTCCAGTTCATGGCCGTGGTTGTCCATTTGCCATCGGTTAAATGCGTAACCGGGCCGTGATGCGTTCTGTAAAATGTAAAGGTTTTTTCATTCAGTGAATCTCCTTCCTTATAATTCAGGGTTATTTGCTTCTGGATAACCGGGCGAAGCTCTTCCCCATAGTGGTAAAATTTCTGCCCGTCTTTCTCAACAATGGTTTCAACAAACTCATCCATCACATCCGTGTACGATGAGGTATGCATCCAGCCATTCTTTTCATTGAAGCCCTGGTAAACAAAGAACTGCCCCCACGTTACAGCGCCATACACATTCAGACCCTCTTCACTCACTACGTGAACCTCGCCTCTGAAAAAGAAAGAGGTGTGCGGATTGATGAGCAGCATAGCCTTACCCGATTCAGTAAGCTTGCCGGAAATCGCAAAACCGTTTGAACCTTGCGGTTCTTCGATTGATTGAACAGGTTCAACGAATGCCATCGCGCTTGTTGAATCATAAACTTTTTGAATGCCGCGCGTTGAGATCGATTCAATATCACCACCGATAGAGCCTTCGAAGAAATACATCGGCATCCACGGCTCGAAGTGGGTAAGCAATTTAGGTTTTACTTCGGGATGCGTGGCCAGGTAGTAATTTATTCCGTCCGCAAAGGCATCGCATAATTTTCGCAGCCATTCCGGACTGGTTTTGTAATAATGCTCCGCCTCCTCTTGGGTCATGAAAAGGTTAGCCCGCAAATCGCTGTAAAGCTGCTCCTTCCCCTCTGCCTCGGCCAGCCTTCCGGTCGCCCACATGTAATTCCGCTCCACGCGGTTAAAATCATCCTCACATTGAGCGAACAGCAATCCGAAAACCGCATCGGCATCCGTTTTTCCATAAATGTGAGGCACTCCAAAATCATCGCGAATGATGGTAACGTTAGCTTTATGTTCTTCCCACCTTTTTTGTTCGTCATTTTTAGTAGAACAGGCAGAAATAAGCAGGATAAGGAAGAGCGGAAGAATAATCCTCATGACAAGATCAGGTTAGACTTAAAGACCCTAATCTCTGCAAACGTTTTCATTTTTGCCGCAGGAATTACGTAAATGGGCAATACAGGTGAATTTCAGACTTTTAGCTGGCCGGGAATTAATGTGATAACTTTTTTTGTTTGCCCTAAGCGTTTAATTTTGCGCAACTTTTTTAAGACATGGCGAAGACAAAAAAACCTGCCAAGGCAGCCAAGAAGACCGCTAAGGCAAAACCTGCAAAAGCAGCAGCGAAGAAAGCAGCTCCTAAGAAGAAAGCGCCTGCAAAAAAGGTGGCACCAAAAAAGACAATTGTGAAGAAAGAAACAGCCGCAAAAAAAGCAGCACCCGTGAAAACAACGGCACCTGCAAAACCAGCACCTCCGCAACTCGTAAATTTCCCGGTATTAACCCAGCGTCCGATCGCGCATAAGCCGGCAAAACCGGCTTCCGCAAAAGATGACAGAACGCGTTATTCGGATGGTGAATTGAAGGAGTTTGAAGTATTGATCAATGAGAAGCTTGAGAAAGCAAGAGGCGAGTACAAAATTCTGAAAGACACGCTTAGCCGCGATAACGATTCAGGTACCGATTCAACATCCGGTGGAAACACGAAAGTTCTGGAAGACGGAGCTGAAACCGCGGAAAAAGAAAACCTGAGCCAGCTTGCCGCACGTCAGCAGAAATTTATTGCTAACCTGGAAAATGCACTCGTGCGTATCAAAAACGGTACGTATGGCATCTGCACGGTAACCGGAAAATTGATTTCGAAAGAACGTTTGATTGCTGTTCCGCACACAACGCAATCAATCGAGGCTAAAATGATGAAGAAAGATTAAGCGGAGGCGTAACAAATGGATTTTTTACAAAATCATATTGAAGCATTAATCTTTTGTTCACCGACACCTATCCGTGTAGGTGAAATCCAGTCATGTCTTTCGGAGATGTTCAATGCGGATGTTCCGGAAGAAGATATTACGAATGCGATTTCACGCCTGGATGAAAAATTCCGTCAGGATGAATTTTCATTTCAACTGAACCGCTCGAATGGCGGCTACCAGTTTTTAACCAAGCCGGCTTACCAGGCAAGCATAGGCATCATGCTGAAGCAGCAATCGAAGAAAAGATTGTCAACCTCAGCGATGGAAACACTTTCTATCATTGCGTACCGCCAGCCGGTCTCGAAAACAGAAATTGAAAACATCCGGGGTGTGAACTGCGATTATGCCGTTCAGAAGTTGTTAGATAAGCAATTGATTGAAATTACAGGCAAAGCTGAAACTGTTGGCCGCCCGATGTTATACGGAACAACATCGAAATTCATGGAGTATTTTGGCATCAACGATATCGGGGAACTTCCGGTACCGAAAGATTTTGCCGGGGAGATTAACATCATCGGAGAAAGCACAGACTTAAAAGAACCAGATGCCCAGGCGTGATAACTCAGGCGAAGGAAGCAGCGGCAGAAGAAAACCTTCAGGCCGTAGCGGAGCGCGCTCAACCTCTTCACGTTCCGATTCGCCACGCGGTGAACGATCATCTTCACGCGGGGATTCCAAGAAACCTTTCAAATCCACACGGGGCGATTCGAAATCTTTTTCAAAGCCGGCACGCGGTGGCAAGCCGTATGGCCGTTCCAAAGACGAGTCATCCGATAAACCCGCAGGTAACTTCAGAAAGCGTTCCGCAGGACCAGGATTTTCATCCAGAAGCGAAAAACCGTTCACGCGTTCACGCGATGATCGTGACGATACAAAACGTCCTTCCAGATTTTCTGACAAAGGCGATTCAAAAGATTTCTCAAAGCCGCGCAGATCATACGATCGTAAAGACGATTCATCAGAAAGACCGTCACGCGGAGGAAATTTTAAGAGACGTTCGGAAGGCGGATATTCTTCACGCGAAGAAAAACCTTTCAAGCGCTCAGGTGATCGTGATGATACAAAACGTCCTTCAAGGTTTGCTAGTAAAGACGATACAAAGCGTCCTTCCAAATTTTCGGATGAAGGTGAATCAAAGCGCTCTAAATTTTCGGATAAAGAAGAGCGTGGCGACAAGAAGAGCTTCTTTTCAAAATTAAGCCGGGGCGGTAAATCCTTTTCGCGTACAGCAGCGCCTGCACCCGAATACGGAAAGACCATTGAAAAGGGCAAAGAAGATTTTGGAAGCGCAGAGAAAATCCGGCTGAACCGCTATATCTCTAACAGCGGAGTTTGTTCCAGACGCGAAGCCGATGAACTGATCAGGATGGGCCTGGTTACCGTGAACGGAACCGTTGTTACCGAAATGGGCCACAAGGTTGATCGCAAAGATGTGATCAAGTACGATGGCAAAACGCTTCGTGCTGAAAAGCCCGTTTACATCTTAATGAACAAGCCGAAAGGTTTTTTGACTACCACTAAAGATCCGCAGGACAGAAATACGGTAATGCAGATCATCGCTGAGTCTGTAAAAGAAAGGGTTTATCCTGTAGGCCGTCTCGATAGAAACACAACAGGTTTATTATTGCTCACCAACGATGGCGAGCTAACCGATAAGCTCTCCCATCCTTCCTATAATGTTAAGAAGATCTACAAGGTTGACCTTGACAAACCATTAACGAAAGCTGATTTCGAAAAAATCAAAGCGGGCGTTCGCCTGGAAGAAGGCAAGGCTATTGTGGATGACCTGGCTATGGTGTCAGATGACGGCAAAACAGTCGGCATTGAGCTTCACATCGGCTGGAACCGCGTTATCCGGAGAATATTTGAATCGTTAGGCTATGACGTTGTGAAGCTTGACCGTTCGGTTTATGCCGGCCTGGATAAAAAGGACCTGAGCCGCGGGCATTGGCGTCATCTCACACGCGAGGAGGTTGTGCGGTTGAAGCATTATAAATAATTGATATTAATGATGGTATTTATGTAGGGACGCATCCCGATAGCTATCGGGATTGCGTCACTGTTTTTATATCAATATGCCCCATCTCAATAAAGAAATAAAGAATCATTCTTTCAGCTATTATCTGACCGCTTCGATCAGATACACACCTGACCGCAATCCAAAGCTATCAAGAGCCGATCTTTCTCACTCACGAATTAAGTGACAGTTACTGACAACCATAGTACAGCCTGGCAAATCACTAAAAACCCGACTGTATTTTTGACTAAATTTGAACTAAAGTGAATTAATGTGAAGACTCATCATAAAATTATTAACGGAGACAGCAGACAAATGACCGAACTACCGGACAACTCGGTTCATTTAGCGATCACTTCCCCTCCATACTGGCAACTCAAGGACTACGGGACAGATAATCAAATAGGTTTTCACGACAGCTACGAGAACTATATTAATAATTTAAACTTAGTTTGGAAGGAGTGTTATCGGACTCTTCACAATGGATGCCGCTTATGCGTCAATATTGGAGACCAATTCGCAAGAGCAGTCTATTACGGTCGCTATAAAGTAATCCCGATAAGAGAAGAGATTATCAAATTCTGTGAGAATATTGGATTTGACTACATGGGCGCAGTTATCTGGCAAAAAGTGACAACGTCAAATACAACAGGTGGCGGGGTTCAAATGGGTTCTTACCCTAATCCCCGAAATGGCATACTAAAATTAGATTACGAGTTCATACTTATTTTCAAAAAACTTGGAGAATCGCCCAAGCCAACTCAGGAGCAAAAAGAACTTTCAAAGATGACAGCAGAAGAATGGAATACTTTTTTCGCTGGACATTGGAACTTTACCGGAGCGCGACAAAGCGGACACATCGCAATGTTCCCCGAAGAACTTCCAAGACGACTGATAAAAATGTTTTCGTTTCATGGTGAAACGGTTCTTGATCCTTTTGCAGGCAGCGGGACAACTTCACTAGCTGCGAAGAATCTTGGAAGGAATTCTATTGGGTTTGAAATAAATCCAGAGTTCATACCGATCATAAAAGAAAAGTTAGAAGTTCAACAAAAAGACTTGAATGGCACAACTTATGAATTCATCAAACAGCAAGGAGAACCCCTTGACTTTGAAAACGAAATATCGAAACAACCCTATATCTTCAAAGATCCTCACGCCCTGGATAAGAAGATAGATGTTAAAAAATTACAGTTTGGCTCTAAAATAGACAACAAGAGTTCAATAAAGCGTGAGGAGCTTTTTTCAATAAAAGAAGTTATTAGCTCGGAAAAGATTCGTTTAAGCAATGACCTTACAGTAAAATTGATTGGTATTAAAGAAGACCCAAATGTAAATGGTGAGGCTACAAGGTTTCTTCTGAAGAAAACAAAAGGAAAGAAGGTTTTTCTAAAATACGATATTATAAAATTTGATGATGAAAATAATTTAATGTGTTACGTGTATTTAGAAAATAAAACCTTTATCAATGCGCACTTAATTAAGAATGGTTTAGTTCAAGTGGACAGCAAAACAGAATATAAATACAAGAAAAAATTTCAGGGCTTATTCAAAGAAATAAATGAATCCAGAACAGCAAAGGTACCAATATCAGAATTGCCGCATTAGAAACACTTCACCCTAACCTGTAATGATCAAAAGGCATTCAAAAGAATTCGGCAAAAAAGAGAAAGTTCTCAATTACGCTACACAAACGTATCAACTATCAAGACCCAATAAGGTTGGGACGGTAATGGCTCTAATTCGCGAATGCCAACCTAAAACTATTGAAGACTGGGAAAAATGGTATTTTGCTAATGCGACAACTGATGGGAAGACTCCAACAAAAATCACAAAGGAAAGCCTGGAAGAATTGGGAGAAAGGCTATTTGTGAAAATTAAGGAAATTGTAATACCAGAATGGACAGAAGCGTTTAATCAACTTACATTACAAGATTGCGTTGATTACATTCACAACCTAACGATCAATAGAACCTATGATGGTTTTATACGGGAAAAATCTGTAATCGAGGATAATCTGGCAAAGACTTTTCCAACTATAAAATTTGTTGAAAGTGATCCTCAACTCGACCATGCAGGTGATATCGATTACTTGGGCTGGGTGGGTGACAAAGCCTTTGGTATCCAAATCAAACCTGTTACCGCTAAAGCAAACTTTGGAAACTATTCTGCCACCGAAAGAATGAAAGCCAGTTTTGAGGCATTTAAAAGAAAATTTGGTGGAAACGTTTTTATTATTTTCAGTATTGACGATAGCATAAAAAATGAAAACGTCATTGAATTAATTTCTGAGGAGATAAAACGACTGACAAAATAGTGTTAGAAAGCCTCACCAATGTCACTGCCCAATATCTACCCGAAATCCAGCCGTAGCTCAATAAAGAATCATTCTTTCAGCTATTTTTCCTTTTTTTGAAGGATTAGTTTGTGCCGTGGATGGACTGAAACAAAAAAATCCTGACGGTACTGTCAGGATTTTGAAGTGGTGACGGAGGGAATTGAATGCTGACGCTTCGGTCAGCATCCTGATTGACGCGGTAGCGTCACATCAGGGCCTCCGATACAAGGATTTTCAATCGGATATTTTTTAATAAAGTCTAATGTTTTTTTCACAGATAGGTTTTTAAGTTTTCGCTCTAACAACAAGGCATCTGAGCGACTTTCCTTTGTAGTGTACCAAACCAAATCCCAGGGGGCATAATGTTTAGTAAAAATCTCCTTTTTAAGGTTGTGTTCTGAAAATCTTCGTTTGAGGTTATCTGTGGAGCCTTTAATAAAAGGAATCGTTTTTCCTGCTTTGCAGAATGTAAACAAAATAAGCACCCATAGTTTGAGAGGTAAAATATAATGACCTTTTGGAGACTGGGCTCAATAAAGAATCATTCTTTCAGCTATTTTTCCTTTTTTTGAAGGATTAGTTTGTGCCGTGGATGGACTGAAACAAAAAAATCCTGACGGTACTGTCAGGATTTTGAAGTGGTGACGGAGGGAATTGAA
>CAZIGG010000112.1:0-9859 GCA_964538575.1 uncultured Roseivirgaceae bacterium | reverse complement strand
TTGAATATACGCTTTATCGCTCATTTTTGACGAAGCAATTTTGTGCCGGTTTTGCGCGTTGTTCTGAGACAAATTTTCTTACCTTGAAGCGTTTATGGCTGTGCGGAATTTCCTTCTCCCGATCGTATTCCTGATCTTAACCCTTCAGGCATTCGGAAGTTCCGATCCGCAGAAATCGCTGGATGAACTCAATACGGTAATCGCTCAACGCGAATTTTTTTTAACCGAAAAGCTTAACCGGATTGAGGTTCTGAAACGTAATGTGAGGCAGGCTGCCGCCACGGATCGTTTTGAGCTCTATGAAAAGCTTTATGAAGAATATAAATCTTTCATTTATGACTCTGCTTTTCGGTATGCACGCATCCTTCAAACTTCGGCTTATCGAATGAAGAATGCTCAGAAGATTGCGGTGAGCAAAATCAAAATTGGATTTGTTCTTGTTTCCTCAGGGTTATTCAATGAAACACTGGATACGTTAAGAACTGTACAGCTTCGGCACCTGGATGACAGTATGCGTTCGGAATTGTATTTCCTAATGGCACGCACACATTACGATCTCTCTGATTTCAGTGGTGATGATTTTTATCGGCCCTACCATACAGCGCACGGTAATGCCTATATGGATTCCGCCATCGCAATTTCCCCTAAAGCATCGTTGCGTTACCTGATGTTCACCGGCCTGAAAAGCCTGAGGTTACAAGACATCACTGCAGCGCAGGAATCATTTGAAGCATTGCTGAAGAAGCCGCTTACTAACCAGCAGCTTGCCATTGTCGCCAGTACCCTGAGTTTTATTTATCATTATACCGCGCGGTCGGAAATGTCAAAAGATATGCTGGTGCGGGCAGCGATTGCTGATTTGCGCGTATGCACCAAAGAGACACTTGCTATGCTTAATCTTGCGGACCTGTTATACAAGGAGGGAGATATTGAGCATGCGTATGCGTACATAAAGATTGCCATGGAAGATGCGAACTTTTATGGCGCCCGTCACCGCAAAATCCAGGTAGCTGCAATATTTCCGATCATTGAAGGGCAACGACTACGCACGGTTGAGTCGCATCGCAGCGCATTGCTCATGTATGCATTTGTTATTACTGCGTTAACAATTCTCATTGTGATATTTTCGGTGATTATTTTACGGCAGTACCGGAAGTTAAAACTTGCCGAACACGTGATATCGGATGCCAATCAGCGGCTGCTTGAAGCAAACCATCAATTGACGGATGCCAATAAAATTAAAGAAGAGTATGTTTGGTACTACTTTACGGTTACCGCAGAACACATCACTAAGCTGGATAGCCTTAAAAAATCCCTTGAGTTGAAACTGCTGACGAAAAAGCAGGAAGAGATCAAGTACATTGTCGATTCGATTAACATCAGGCGGGAGCGGGAAGAGCTTTACAACAATTTTGACCGCGTGTTCCTGAAGCTTTTTCCGGGGTTTGTCACCACCTTCAATTCTTACTTCAGGGAAGAGGATAAAATTGTGCTTAAGGAAGGTCAGTTGCTGAACACCGAACTCCGCATTTTCGCCCTGATGCGGATGGGCATCCATGACAACGAGAAAATCGCAAAGATCCTCGACTACTCAGTCACTACCATCTATACCTATAAAACGCGGATCCGGAGCAAATCCATTCTCGAAAATGATGAATTTGATCAGCGCATTATGGGTATCAGGGCAATATCGCACCTATAAAACACTATGATTTCCCAACAAGTCCGTTAACATCAATGAACTGATGGATAATTAGTTAGCGAATAACAGCGCTCAGATTTTTCTTGATTTTTCTCCAACAAATTGCGGCCAGACACTCTTTCAGGGGTTATTTGTAGCGTCTGCAAACGATTTCGGCATATCCGGTTTGAAATGCTTTGCAGGCACCTAAAACTCAATTTCTATGGTAAAAAGCTTTACAGTATTAACGTATTGCACAATCGTGATGCTTTGCTGCCTGACTACAGTAGTTTGGTCGCAAAGCCGCACAATTTCCGGTACCGTAACTTCCGGAGATGAGAAACTCCCGATGCCCGGGGTTAGCATTCTTGAAAAGGGTACTCCCAATGGAGTAATCTCCGATGCTAATGGAAACTTTACAATCCAGGTAACGAGCGAATCTCCTGTATTGGTTATTTCCTTTGTCGGTTATGCTTCACAAGAAATATCTGTTTCAAACCACACATCGGTTTCGATAACGATGCAGCCTGATGTCGCAAACCTGGATGAAGTGGTTATTATCGGTTATGGAACCGTTAAGAAATCAGATGCCACAGGCGCTGTTGCTGTTGTGGGGTCAGGGAACTTTAACCGGGGGGTTGTAAACTCTCCGCAAGAACTTATTTTAGGTAAAGTTCCGGGTGTTTCAATCACCAGCATCAGCGGTGCGCCCGGTCAGACATCGACCATTCGCATTCGGGGTGGGTCTTCCCTGAATGCAAGTAATAACCCGCTGATTGTTATTGATGGTGTTCCGATAACGAACTCCGAGTACGGTGGATCGCCTAACATCCTTTCAACGCTCAACCCGAGTGAAATAGAAACTTTTACGGTGTTAAAAGATGCCTCTGCAACAGCCATATACGGACTTCGCGCATCGAATGGCGTGATCATTGTCACAACCAAGCGCGGGGGCAAAGGGTTTAAGATCAATTATAAAGTTACGGCAACTGTTTATACAACTCCTAAAAAGGTTGATGTATACAACGGTGATGAATTCCGCAACCTGATCAATCAGCAATATGCCGATAGTCCGGCAGTTACAGGACTGCTGGGCACAGATAACACCGACTGGCAGGATGAGATCTACCAGAATTCAGTCGGCATAGATCACAATTTGAATTTCTCCGGTACTGTACTTAAAAATGTTCCATATCGCGTAGCATTTGGCTATAACAACACCGATGGGGTTCTTAAGACGTACAATTTTGAGCGAACCACTGCCACCCTTGGTCTTGATCCCTCTTTCTTCAATAATTCCCTGAAGGCGAGCATAAACGTGAAGGGTATGATCAACAATAATAATTTTGCTGATCAGGGCGCCATAGGGGATGCCATAGCCTACGATCCGACAAAACCTGTACACAATGGAAACGTTCGGTGGAGAGGTTATACAACCTGGACGAATCCCGGTGAAGGCATTGATGGAACTGCGATCAGCCTTGCACCGGCAAACCCGTTGGCAAGACTTCAGTTAACCGATAACACGTCCAAGGTAAAGCGGAGCATCGGTAATATTAAGCTCGACTACACGGTTCCATTTGTTACAGGGCTCACAGCCACGCTCAATATGGGCTACGATGTTGCCAAAACAGAAGGTCACAACAATGTGCAAGACAGCACGCAATGGATTTACGAGCCAACGGTTTCCGGAGGCAGATACAATCCATACTCTTCTAAGGTTAATAACACGTTGCTTGACTTTTATCTCAACTATAAAAAAGATTTCAAGTCAATTGAAAGCAACATAGATTTTACCGGGGGTTATTCGTACGCGTACTTCCATAGCATGGGCGGTGATTCAACTATGAATAAGTACCAGGAGCAGCCCGCAGTGCGCGTTAATGCCTATGAGACAGACAACGCGCTGTTATCATTCTTCGGACGCCTCAATTACACCTACAAGGATAGATATTTATTAACCGCAACCCTTCGTGCGGATGCAACATCACGTTTTTCAAAAGATGAGGGCAGACGGTGGGGAATGTTTCCAGCCCTTGCATTTGCCTGGAAGCTGAAAGAGGAGCAATTCTTAAAATCTGTTGAAGCCTTATCTGATCTGAAGCTTCGGCTTGGCTACGGAGTAACGGGTCAGCAGGACGTTTCCAGCGATTATCCATACATACCAACGTACACACGCAGTGATGATGCCGCCCGCTACAATTTTGGAGGTGTGTTTTATAATACACTTCGGCCGGATGCCTATGACGCGAACATTCGGTGGGAGCAAACAGCCATGATCAATGCAGCAATCGACTACGGCTTTATGCAGAATAAATTTACAGGTTCGATTGACGTTTATCGCAGCGAATCATCAGACCTGATTGCCGTTATTCCGGTGCCCGCGGGAACTAATTTCTCATCTGTTCTCCTCACCAATACAGGCGGGATAACAAACACAGGCATTGAGTTTTCATTGAATGCGGAATTACTTTCTCGCGGTGACTGGCACTGGGAAGCAGGGTATAACATAACCTATAATAAAAATGAAATCACACGCCTCAACCTGAGCGATAATCCTAATACAATTGTTCAGCTTGGCGGAATTGGAGGGACTACCTCCGGTACGATCCAGGCTCAGAAGGTTGGGTATGCTCGCGGAACGTTTTATGTATATAAACAGATATACGATTCGGAAGGTAATCCGATTGAAGACGTCTATGCGGATCTTAATAACGATGGCATTATTAACACAAGTGACTTGTATCTCCATAAGAAACCAGACGCAACGGTATACATGGGTATTAATTCACGCGTAACATACAAGGATTGGGACTTTTCATTCTCAGGTCGCGCAAGCTTCGGCAATTATGTTTACAATAACGTTGCATCAAACAGTACGTACGCTGCGTTGTACAGTTCCATGGGTTTTCTTCGGAACATGAGCACGCTGGCAGATGACACTAAGTTTACTACCGCATTAAATACACGTTTTTCAGATTACTACGTAGAGAACGCATCGTTCTTCCGCATGGATAACATCAACCTCGGTTACACGTTTGGCAGCTTGTACAAAGAAAAGTTGTCGGTGCGCCTGGGGCTTGGTGTTCAGAATGTTTTTGTGATAACGAAGTATTCCGGACTTGATCCGGAAGTATCGGGTGGTATCGATAACAACTTCTTCCCACGGACGCGGGCCTTCTTGTTAAACCTTAACTGTACTTTTTAACCGAATCAGCTTATGAATCGCTATAAAATTTCAACGCTAATCATTGTTGTAACCGCAGGGTTAACGAGTGCCTGCATCGGTGAACTGGACAGGGAGCCACTGAATAAACAGGTTACTACGGCCGACCGGGTTTTCAGTAATCCGGCCTCCTATAAAGAATTTCTCGCGAAACTTTATGGGGCACTTACGTTAACGGGCCAGCGCGGAGAATACGGTCAGCCCGAAATTCCTGCTCCTGATGAAGGAACGACTTCATTCCTGAGAACCTACTGGAGCGCACAGGAAATCACCACGGATGAATGTATCAGTGCGTGGGGTGACCCCGGCTTAGTAGAGTATCACGGTCATTTATGGTCTGAGCAAAACTATTATGTTCAGCTTTTATACCAGCGCATCTTCCTCAACATTGCTTATTGCAATGAATACCTGCGTGAAGTTCCTAAACGGATTAACGGTCTGCCTGCCGAAATGCAAAATGATGTGCGCATGTATGTTACGGAAGCCCGGTTCCTTCGGGCATTGTATTACTATTTTGCTATGGATCTCTGGGGTAATGTGCCGTTCATTACAGAGAACGATGCTACAGGAGCATTTCTGCCGCCACAAATTTCACGCAAAGATTTGTTTGCCTTCATTGAAGCTGAGCTGTTGGAAATACTTCCTGACATGGCGGAACCGGGTGAAAACGAGTATGCCCGTGCGGATAAAGCAGTAGCATGGATGGTGCTGGCCAAAATGTATCTCAATGCTGAAGTGTACATCGGGGAAGAGCATAACACCGATGCAATAACGTATTGTAATAACATCATTAATTCTGGTGCGTATAGCCTGCATAATAACTATCAGGAACTTTTCCTGGCGGATAACCACCAGTGGCGGGAAGAAATTATTTTCCCGGTTGCCGAAGACGGAAATAATACCCGCAATTATGGAGGCATGACCTTTGTGATTCATGCTGCAGTGGGAGGATCAATGGATGCCGACAACGATTATGGAATTGGTTCAGGCGGATGGTCGGGCAACCGGTTTACCAATACGTTCGTGAATAAATTCCCGGATGCAGAAGGTGATGCGGATTCAAGGATCATGACCTATACGGATGGGCAGATACTCGATATCAACACGCCAACCATCTTCACAGAAGGCTACCTGTGCAGCAAATACCGAAACATCACTTCAACTGGAGCAAAGGGTGTCAATTCAACTTTTGTCGATACCGATTTTCCCATGTTCAGGCTTGCAGATGTTTACCTCATGTATGCCGAAGCTGTTGAACGCGGGGGCACGGGTGGGAACGAAGCAACTTCCGTTGGGTACATTAATCAGTTGCGTCAGCGCGCATATGGAGATAACGCTGGTAACATCTCCGCAGCTGACATCACATTGGATTTTATTCTGGATGAGCGCGGACGCGAACTTTATTGGGAAGCTCACCGCAGAACCGATCTGATTCGTTTCGGAAAATTTACCGGAAGCAGTTACATCTGGGATTGGAAGGGAAATGTCAAACAGGGCCGTTCAACACCTGGTCACCTGAATGTTTTCCCGATCCCTGCATCCGACAGGGCGGTGAATACAAACCTTGATCAAAACACAGGATATTAATCTATCGACCATGAAAAAGATATTTTACTCAGTATACATAACAGCGTTTGTTCTTTTCTCGTGCGAGAAGGATGAGACCATGTTGAAGCTGAAATCAGCAGAAGACATTATACCGCCTCAGATTATCAGTCAGGCTGACGGCTTTACAATAGAAATATCGGATGCAAACCGGAGTGAAGAGATTGAATTTGCCTGGGATGAAACAGGGTATGGCGTGAGCACAGAAGTAAACTACACGCTTGAAGTTACAACCGAATGCGGCTCATTTGATAATGCGGTGGTTTTAGCCAGCACAACCAATCCATCGGTAGAGATGACACTCGAAAGCCTTAGCGCAATGCTTGTGGATGATCTTAAAATTGCACCGCACGAGCTGTCAGATTTACAGATACGTGTAACATCAACTATTAATGGTAATTATTTATCCATATCTGAGCCCGTTCACATTCATATAAACCCCTGGAGCCCGAAGCCTTTTGGGCTTTGGATAGGTGAGGGTGCTGCTGCCCAGGTAGTTCTGAATAAGTCGGGTGATCTTTTCGAAAGTTATCGTTACATCGAAGCTGGTACCTCGTTCAAGTTTGCCAATAATCGGCTCTGTGCTGATACGTTTTATGGCTCATCCGGACCGGGTACTCTTTCAACAGCGGAAACTTCTTCGAATATTACGGTTACAGATGCCGGCTATTACAAATTCAATCTTGATACGGAAAACATGACCTACCAGATTGAAAAAATCGATACCTGGGGAATGATTGGTACAGCAACACCCGGTGGTTGGGATAATTCAACACCTATGACGTTCAACCCAACAACAAAAACCTGGGAAGCAGAACTTGCTTTAGCAAACGGAGCATTAAAATTCAGGGCAAACAATGGCTGGGGAATAAATTATGGTACGGACAACATCAGCAGCCTGGAAGGTGCGCTTGTGTTTGATGCAGCTGCTATCGATATCACCACCCCGGGAATGTATGCAGTTGTGCTTGACTTCACACAAACCGATAGCCCGTATGGATACACTTACTCGGTTTCTCCGCTCAGCGACATTCCCGAACCCGCTGCGCTATGGCTGCCGGGTGGCTACCAGGGATATAACCCAGCGGCCGCTCCAAAAATTTATGCTACCGGAACTAATACCTACGAAGGGTATGTGAACATCAGCAGCAATACGGGCTTTAAGTTTACCAGTGCCCCAGACTGGGCTCATACCAACTATGGCTATTCAGGAACCCCTGGAGGATTATCAACTGATGGAAGTGCGCCTGATCTCTCCATTAACCAGGGTTATTACAAGTTTAACGTTAACACCGCAGATTTAACGTACACGGCTACACTAATCGAAACCTGGGGGCTTATTGGAACATCGACATCCGGTGGGTGGGATGTCTCCACGCCAATGACGTTTAACCAAGGTTCAAACTCATGGACGGTTACTGCTAATCTAACGGTAGGCGCATTGAAGTTCCGCGCAAATAATTGGTGGGATGTTAACTATGGCGTTGCAGATATAAATGCATTGAAAGGCAATCTGGTATTTGATGCAGCTTCGATTGATATAAAGGAAGCTGGTAACTACACGATTACGCTTGATTTTTCGAGATCAGAATCTCCTTATAAGTATACCTATTCAGTTATTAAGAATTGATTGTTGACCAATATTGAAGACCGGTTAGAGAGAGGAGTGTACCGGGAAGCCGCGTCCTGCGGCTTTCCACCTCTTCAACGTATAACTAACCTTAAAATGATTTAGAAATGCTTTTTAATTTCCCGACCTTTGTGATGATGAAAAAATACTTCGTTGTAGCGCTGATGATGTTGGCGTGCAGCCCGGATAACAACGATCCTAAGCCTGTAACGCCAGAAGATGAGTTTGAGCAGTATGGAACACCTTTTGCAGGTGTAGCCGATCCTGAGAAAATTGTGTTGTATGAAATCAATACACGTGCTTTCAGCGAAGCAGGCAATTTTCAGGGCGTAATCGACAGGCTTGATGATATCAGCGCCCTGGGCGTAAATACAATCTGGCTTATGCCAATTCATCCGGTAGGCCAGATCAAATCGGCTGGCGGACTTGGTTCGCCCTATTCTGTGAAAGATTATATGGCTGTTAACGCTGAATTTGGTGACCTGACCAAGTTGCGTGAACTTGTTGATAAGGCACATGCAAAAAATATTGCAGTAATTATAGACTGGGTTGCTAACCATACTTCGTGGGACAATCCATGGATCAACAACAAGTCGTGGTACTCGCAGGATGGATCCGGAAATATTATTATTCCACCAGGCACCAACTGGCAGGATGTTGCTGATCTGAACTATGCCAATGCCGATATGCGTAAAGCCATGATCCGTGCAATGAAGTATTGGATTTTAGAAGCAAATGTAGATGGCTTCCGCTGCGATGCCGTTGATTTTGTTCCCACCGATTTCTGGAAACAGGCATTGGATCAGTTAAAATCCATTGAAGGACGCAAGCTTATTCTGCTCGCAGAAGGAGGACAGGCCAGTAATTTTTCTGCAGGGTTTCAGATTAATTATGCCTGGGATTTTTATAACAATATGAAGCAGGTGTACAAAGCCTCATCTCCGAAGGCAGCAAGTACGATTTTTACGGTGCATCAGGAAGAATATAATAGTATTCCTGCCGGAGCAAGAAAATTACGATACACCACCAATCATGATGAATCTGCATGGGAAGCAACTCCGGTTGAATTGTTTGGAGGAATTAATGGCGCATTATCAGCATCGGTCATTACTATTTTTACCAGTTCAGTACCCCTTATCTACAGCAGCCAGGAAGTTGGACAGGCTGAAAAACTTCCGTTTTTCACGCGCGATCCAATTGATTGGAATGCCAATCAAACTATGACACAGCAGTATGAGAAATTTTTCAGCATCTATAATTCGACAGATGTATTTATGAAGGGTTCTCTGGAATCTTATCCCGAGCGTGATATTGCTGCTTTTAAGAGGAGCTTTGAAGGAGCTGAATATTTGATTTTTGTTAACGTTCGTAACGCACAGCGGCAGATGAACTTAGGCACAGCGCTTCAGGCCACCAGTTGGACAAACGCGATGAATGATTCGCCTGTTACATTGGGTGAAACTCTATCACTCCAGGGTTATGAATACCTGATTCTTAAAAAATAACGGACGCTATTCTCCTGACACACCGGACTGCATTACGTGTGTCAGACCATCCCTCATGCGGAGTATTTGACTAAATTAGCGACCGAATAAAGTGTCTGCAGGGCAGGAGTATAAAATTACTTCTTGGCAATGCATTATTTTTCATGACAAAAAGGGTACTTCAGCTTTTTGCTTTCATCGTTTGCATTATTTGCTATTCCTACCAGGCATGG
>CAZIGG010000111.1:0-9952 GCA_964538575.1 uncultured Roseivirgaceae bacterium | reverse complement strand
GGGTTTTAAATGCGTTATCCGTTAATGGCTATTCGTTGATCGTTGAATCACCATTACCGGATAACAATTAACGGTTTAACGTTTCATTTAATCCGAAACCGGAACCCCGCATACGCCATCCGGCCAAAGATTGGCCCCCAAACCATCGAGGTATCAAATTGTGAACCGGGGAGGAAAGGATTATTCGCATCAACAATCGGATTCTTCAATTTAAAATCCGTGATGTTCTCAACACCCAAATACACACTCCATTTCGCACCAATGTCTTTCGTGATCTGTGCATTCATCAGCACATAGTCATCCGAATATTCACCGCGTTGATTTTCCGAAAGATTCTCAGAAGTATCGGGCAGCCTTTGCTTACCGATCCATTGCACCGTGTAATCAAACTTCCAGGCCGATTTCGTTTCATACGCCAGGTTCATAAAAGCCCGGTGCCTGGGAATAAGCGGTCTTTCCAGCAATCCTTCCAGGTAATCCGTTCTTACGTCCAGCCAGCGATACGCAAGCCTCAGATCAAATCGCCTGATCAATTCATAATCCACCTGAAACTGCAAACTTTGCGAGTACGATTTTCCGGTCAAGCCAAAAAATCTTGCTTCACGCGCAGTGTTATCCAGATCCAATACAACCTGATTCTTAAAATCTGTATAGAAATAATCTACCTGAATTGATCCTGAACGATAATCCAATGTAAAATCCTGCGAAATACTCAAACCATAATTCCAGGCTTCATCAGGCTTGAAATTATAGGCTTTATTGGTTTGAAAATTATCGAAGACAATTGTCCGGGCAGATGCTAGTATCCCTGTATTCTCCGAGAAAATATTTGCTACCCGCGTTCCCTTCCCTGCCGATGCCCTGAGAGAAGTCATGGGCGTCAGCTCATACTTAAGATGAAGCCTTGGTGTGAAGATTGTCCCGAATAAATTATGCTGGTCAACGCGCACCCCGGCTATCAACGAAAACTTCTCCAGGTCATCATACGAATACTCAAAGAATGCCCCGGGCACAAGTTCTGTGCGGTCAAACGACACGGAACTGCTCGTAAATTCACCTTCGTACCTAATTCCATTTTCTATTTGCAACTCCTCGTCATAATCGTCATACAAAAAGCTTACACCGGTTTTAAATTTGTGTGAGGTGTTCCCGATAATCGATTGATAGATCAGGTTTGAATAAAATGATCGTTCATCCGCATTATGGACATTGAATCCATAATAACTGTCGTGCTGATGAGTCAACCCGGAAAGCTGTAACCCTACGCTTTGATATGGCTTGTTTTTGAACTGGTAGCCAAGTTTACCCCACACTTCATAGCGTTGGGTGTTGATCTCAAATCCATAACGATTTGTGGTGAACTTATCTTCTTCCGCATCAAAACCAGTTTGTCCGCCCAGCTTATCATCGGTCAATACTTTTACACCCAGTTGGCCAAGCCAGCCCGTACCGCTATTAAAAACCCATCGGTTAATAAAGTTTAGCTGCGACCCGGTAGGAAAATCAAGGAATGAATCATCATTTTCATCCATCTCCAGCGGACGAGCGCTTCCATGCAACAGGAACGTTGTGGCCCATTTTTCTCCGGTATGAACTGTATAATTCAGGTTGAGTTCAGACCGTGCCGACTGATTGATATAGCCGTTCAGGTAAAGTTTCTCACTTTCCTCTGGCTTTTTCATCTCTACATTAATTTGTCCGGCAATACTTTCATAGCCATTCACAACTGAACCAACCCCTTTCGTTACCTGGATGGAGTTGATCCACGTACCCGGAATAAACTGTATTCCCTGACTTGACGCTAATCCCCGCACCCCCGGCATATTCTCAATCGTGATCAGCGTATTGGGTCCAGAAAGCCCGAGCATTTGGATTTGCCGTGTTCCGGTAATGGCATCCGTAAACGCCACATCTACTGACGGATTTGTTTCAAAGCTTTCACTGAGGTTGCAACATGCAGCCTTGAACAATTCTTTCTCCGTCATCACGGAAGTATTGATTGGATTTCTTACATCCATACGCGTGGATGCACGTCTTCCTTCAATCGTCACTTCCTCCAGCACCAGGTTGGATACCAGTGTTACCTTCACACTCTTCTGACCGGCAGTAATGGAAACTGTATCTGTACGATAGCCCACAAAGCTGATTACAAGCTTATCAACGCCCTCCGCCCGGTTGATCATGAATACACCATTCTCACCGGTAACAGTCGTTATTGATGTACCAAGCCAAACAACATTTGCTCCAGGGATTGGCTCTTCAACACCCCGATCATTCAGTTCCACCACTAAACCCAGCAATTGCTGCGCATGCCCGCTGTGCGCGGACAGAAACGCTCCGGCTGCCAAACTTAAAGCAGCCAGAATCTTTAAAGATCGCATGGCGATTACTTGTGATCTTTCTTGTTGTCGTCCATACCGCTGTGATCGTGGTCGCGGTAAAGGCAGCAGAACGGAAGCTTGGCGTAAACAGCATCCTTCGCTTTGGTGCTGTCGGTATCATGGCCTGCAGCCGATACGAGATCCCGGATTTTCTTTTCCGTGATCTTCTCAGGAACATAGATAACTTCCAGGTTCTTGGTCGAAATGTTCCATTTTGCCTGCTTGACACCTTTCGTATCAAGCGCTTTTTCAATGCGGTCTTTACACATACCGCAGTTACCATAAACTTTAATGTTGGCCGTAACAACTTTAGCAGAAGCTGAAGGAGTTGTTTGCGCAAACGCAGTTGATGTCAGCAACGCAAAAAATGTAATGATGATTAAGTTCGTTTTCATATATAAGATTTATTGAATGATGAGTATAAAATTGAGTTTACAGATCGAAATGATCTGACGCGGATTAACTCAATTCATCATCATAAAAAACGAAGCTGCAGTTGATCTTAAAGAGCGCCTCCCTGGGAGGTGGTGAAAAATCAGGCTTAATATATTGCTTACTCGCGTAAGCAAATACTTTAGCTGGCTGATCCTCATAAATTTCTCCGATTTGAAAGAAATCAGGTACCGGAGGAGTTAAAGAAAGAGCTTGTGTTTGAGAATCGTCAACGATAAGCAATTCATGCTTATCCTTACAGCAGTCGTTATTTTCGGGCAAAAACGCACTGCACGCGCACTTTTTAGACTCGAACGAGAAAACTTTTGTGGATTTTTCCCTGCCCATGCAGTAGTGTGTGGTTTTGGCCACACCTACTGACATTAACAGGTAAATACACATGAACGCTATGGCAAAAAGCTTATTCATTGTGCATGAGAGAACCCTAAAGTAAAGCGGTTGGTTTCAATTTTCCTAAGAATTATCTGAAACTTTGTTACCGGCTAAAAAATGCGTTTTTTGCACCGAAATCGCATGTTAGAAGACAATTACAAGCAGCGTGGACTGCGCAATAAGCTGGTTAAAATCCTCGAAAAAAAGGGCATTTCAGACCCTAATGTGCTGAAAGCCATCGGGAAAGTGCCCCGGCACGTTTTTTTTGATAATGCCCTGCTGGAGCACGCCTACCAGGACAAAGCTTTCCCCATCGGGGAAGGTCAGACCATTTCTCAACCGTATACCGTGGCCTTTCAGACGGAAAAATTAAAAATAAAGCCAGGCGATAAAGTGCTTGAGATCGGAACAGGCTCGGGCTACCAGGCATGTATTCTTGTTGAGATGGGTGCGAAAGTTTACACCATCGAATATAATAAGAAGCTCTACGAGCGAACCAAAGTCCTTCTGCCCAGGCTTGGGTACAAACCTTACTTCTTTCTGGGCGATGGCTCCAAAGGGATTCCGGCAAAAGCGCCTTACGATAAGATTATCGTAACAGCCGGTGCACCGATTGTCCCCAAATCGCTAACCGATCAGCTTGCTGACAACGGTATCCTGATCATCCCGGTTGGCAATCGGGACAAGCAGGTAATGCTGCGCATCACCAAAAAGAAAGATGAACTGATTACCGAAGAGTTCGACAACTTTGCCTTTGTTCCGCTGTTGGGGAAAGAAGGCTGGAGCAGCTAAGAATCACAATCATTGATTAGCTTTACACGATGATCAAAAAGAAAAAATTCCCCCGCGAGTCTTTCGTCAGCATGACAGAACTGGTGCTGCCTAACGATACCAACACACTCAACAACTTAATGGGCGGTCGATTGATGCACTGGATGGATATTGTTTCGGCCATTGCCGGACAAAAACATTCGAACAGCACAGTAGTTACGGCTTCGGTGGATAATATTTCCTTCCGGTCCCCTATCCGTTTGGGTAATGTAGTAACACTCAAAGCAAAAGTTACCCGCGCCTTCAGTTCATCGATGGAAATCCGGATTGACGTGGATGCAGAGGACGTTCCCACAGGCCATAAATTCGAAAGCAATTCAGCTTACTTCACGTTTGTAGCAATCGACAAAGAGGGCAAACCGGTTGAAGTTCCGGAAGTAGAGCCCGAAACAGATGCCGAGAAAGAACTTTACGCAGGCGCACTCAGACGAAGACAGCTTCGGCTGGTACTCAGCGGTAGAATGAAGGCGTCTGAGGCGAAAGAACTCAAATCAATATTTGACATAAAAGAGGCTGTTAAATAATGAGCGCGGCTTCAACACAGTTTATTTATACAGAAGAGCTTTACAAACTTCCCGGCCGGGTAATCGTATTACTGCCTGTTCCATGGGAAACGCTATCGGACGACCAGGTTACGTTGCTGGGAAAAATCCTGAATTCTGTCCGGCTATCGCTTACAGGTGTTCAGCTATTATGCCGCGAAAAAGCTGATGTTCATGAACTGAATGTTTTCAATCCTTCGGTGATCATTTCTTTCGGAACCGCAGTGAATCTTAAAATTGAACCATACACGCCAGGCGAAGTTGACGGAATCCGGATCATTCTAAGCGATGCCCTGAACAAACTTGACGATACCAAAAAGAAAAGTCTTTGGAACGCACTCAAGCAGGCGTTCGCTTAACATCTGTTTCCTTAAACTCCTGATTTAAAGACCATTACACAGGTTTTGCGGGTTTTCGGAGTTATTATATCTTTGCGGTTCTAAAAAAAGACCATTTTGGATTAATTCCGGTGGTTTTTATGCGTAAACCTTTTTCTAAAACATGAATAATATTCTTTATCTGATCCCTGTACTTGGAGTTGTAGGATTGATTGTAATGGCCGTTAAATCGGCCTGGGTAAACAAGCAGGATGCCGGTGATGCAAAAATGCAGGAACTCGCAGGTTACATTGCCGATGGTGCAATGGCCTTCCTGAAGGCTGAGTGGAAAGTACTCAGCATCTTTGTAGTGTTCGCAGCAGCGCTTCTCGCTTACTCCGGAACAATCCATGAAATTAATGGCCGTGAAATCCACTCAAGCTGGATCATCTCAATTGCATTTATAATCGGAGCCGTGTTCTCGGCTACTGCCGGATACATCGGTATGAAGGTCGCCACAAAGGCCAACGTTCGCACCACCCAGGCGGCACGCACAAGCTTAAAGCAAGCATTAAAAGTTTCCTTTACTGGCGGAACGGTTATGGGACTTGGAGTTGCCGGTCTTGCTGTATTGGGATTAGGTGGATTATTCATTGCGTTCCTTGCAATCTTTGCTGACCTGGGTACAAGCACCGTTAAAACAGCTATCGAAGTATTAACAGGTTTTTCATTGGGAGCTGAATCCATTGCCTTGTTCGCGCGCGTGGGTGGCGGTATCTATACAAAGGCCGCTGATGTTGGCGCTGACCTTGTTGGAAAAGTTGAAGCGGGTATTCCGGAAGATGATGTTCGTAACCCTGCCACCATTGCCGATAACGTAGGCGATAACGTAGGTGACGTTGCAGGTATGGGTGCCGATCTTTTCGGATCGTATGTAGCAACGATTCTGGCAACCATGGTATTGGGGCAGGAAATTGTTGTTACCGATAACTTTGGCGGCATGTCTCCTATCCTGTTGCCGATGGTAATCTGCGGGCTGGGAATTTTATTCTCGATTGTGGGAACCTGGTTCGTGACTATTAAGGATGAAAAGTCAAACGTACAGCAAGCCTTGAATCTGGGTAACTGGTCCTCCGTTATTTTAACCGTGATTGCCTCCTACTTTGTTGTTGACTGGATGCTTCCGGAAACGCTGAGCTTGCGGGGATACGAATTCTCAAGTATTAATGTATTCTGGGCAATCGTGGTTGGATCGGTAGTGGGTGCCATCATGAGCATTGTAACAGAATACTATACAGCGATGGGTAAAGCCCCTGTCCTGTCAATCATTCAACAGTCCTCCACGGGTCATGCAACCAATATCATTGCAGGTCTTTCGGTCGGAATGAAGTCAACGGTAATCCCGATAATCACACTGGCTGCCGGTATCATGGTATCTTATTATTTCGCTGGTCTTTATGGTGTGGCGATTGCAGCAGCCGGAATGATGGCCACAACCGCTATGCAATTAGCGATTGATGCGTTTGGTCCGATTGCAGATAACGCAGGCGGTATCGCAGAAATGAGCCAGCTTCCTCCGGAAGTTCGTGAACGCACGGATAACCTAGATGCGGTGGGTAATACAACTGCCGCAACCGGAAAAGGCTTTGCGATTGCTTCTGCTGCATTAACTTCATTAGCGCTCTTCGCAGCGTTCGTGGGTATCGCTGGCATCAGCGCAATTGATATCTACAAAGCTCCTGTTCTCGCAGGGTTGTTTGTCGGTGGTATGATTCCGTTCATCTTCTCAGCATTGTGTATCCAGGCTGTAGGTAAGGCGGCTATGGATATGGTGCAGGAAGTTCGCAGACAGTTCCGTGAAATACCGGGCATCATGGAGTACAAAGCCAAGCCCGAATACGAAAAATGCGTTGCCATTTCAACGCAGGCATCTATCCGCGAAATGTTAATGCCGGGTGCTATAGCGTTGATAACTCCTGTTGTTGTTGGATTTATTTTTGGCCCTGAGGTATTGGGTGGTTTATTGGCCGGTGTAACCGTATCCGGTGTGTTGATGGGTATCTTTCAATCCAATGCCGGTGGTGCGTGGGATAATGCTAAAAAGTCTTTTGAAAAAGGCGTGCTGATAAACGGTGAGATGTATTACAAAAAATCAGAGCCGCACAAGGCATCTGTTACCGGTGATACCGTAGGTGATCCCTTTAAAGATACGTCCGGTCCTTCCATGAACATTCTCATTAAGCTTATGAGTATCGTTTCATTGGTTATTGCTCCGTACATCTATAAAGGCGATGCATCGGTAGCTAAATCACCGGAGATAAAACCTAAAGTAGAAACCGTAAGCGCGGAAAGCGTACCGGCTGATAAAGCGCTGCCGGTTAAGCTGTAGGTAACAGTACGTATAAAAACTTCGAAAGCTCCGGGAATCGGGGCTTTTCTTATTTTTGGCAGATATGGAGAAGACCCGGTTTTAGGGCCCCTGATAATGGGAAGATTTATCGTTGTAAACCTGGCGGAAAGGTGCCCGATCTGAAAACCAGGGGTTAACCCTGGCCTGTTTTACCGCGCACAAACGCGGAAAAAAGTACATTGAACTTGCATTGATTATATTTCACCGACAAAATCTTAAACAATCGGTACCCGGTACGGTTACCAAAAGAAAGTCAAATGGTATCTAAGGCGAGCTCAACAATGACGGAACAAGAGATTTTTGAACGCATCTGCAAGGGTGACGAGAAGACGCTCGAATTCCTCTACAAAAAATACTACCGGATGATGACCAAAATGGTCATTACCAACAGCGGCACGGAAGAAGAGGCGCGTGATATTTACCAGGATGCCCTGATTGTTTTTTGGCAGAAAGCCACATCGGGAAAACTGGTAATGACCTCAAAAATCAGTACCTACATCTACAGCATCTGCCAGAATTTGTGGCGGAAGGAGCTGGATCGGAAGAAGCGGTTATCGAACGAAGAAAAGGATGTTGCTGTTGTACAGGATACAGACTCGGAAGAACGCAACCGGATCGTAGCCCGGTGTATTGACCAGCTTGGCGAAACCTGTAAAAAGGTTTTGATGTACTACTACTTTGAAGAAATGTCGATGCAGGACATAGCCGATAAACTCGGCTTCGCCAATACCGACACGGCTAAAACAAAGAAGTATAAGTGTAAAAAGAAATTAGACGACTTAGTAAAGGCTCAGTATTCTGAGCATGATTTTTTAGATTAACAACATGACAGAACAACAATTCGAAATGATGGACGATTACCTGTCTAACCGCCTCAGCGCTGACGATAAAGCAGCGTTCGAGCAGCAGGTTCAGGCTGACCCCCAGCTTGTACAGGAACTCGGCCTTCAGAAAAACCTTGTAGATGGTATCCGGCAGGCACGGGCCGTTGAACTTAAGAGCATGCTCAACAACATACCGGTTTCCCCGGTCAATGGCGGGAACAGTGTGCTTGTGAAAGTGGGGATGTGGGCAGTGGTTGCCGGCCTGGTGGTAACCGGTATTTATTTCTATTCCAACGATGAAGAGAAAGGTGCGGTTGAACCCGAAATTATTACTGAACAGAAATCAGAAGTGAAGCCTGAAGTTGCGGAAGTTCCGGAAACGGAATCTGAGCCAACTTCTGACAAAGAAGAATCTTCACCCGTTACTAAAACTGAAGAAAAGATTAAGAAGTCTGAACCTCAGCCTGAAAAAGCGGCTCCGGCTAAACCGCTCGATGTTTACGAACCTTCCGGGGAAGAAGCAGATGAGAAAACACAGCAATACGAACGCGAGCAGTTGGAGAACGTCACGAAAGCCTTCGTAACGTCTTCGATCGAAGTTGAAACGGATACAATGAATAAGAAATACAGCTTCCACTACGTATTCAAAAACGGCAAGCTGATTTTGTATGGCACTTTCGAGAAAAACCTGTACGAGATCCTGGAGTTTATTGGTGACGAGAAGCGTACCGTGGTACTTTTCTATAAATCAAATTACTACCTGCTTGACATCGGGAAAACACAGCCAACCAAGCTGACACCCATTCGTGATCCTAAACTTTTGAAAATGCTTCAGGCAACCAGAAGCAAGTAAGCGGTTTAAAAAAATGTTAAGAGTCTCCCGTACGCACGGGGGACTTTTTTATTTTATAGTGATTAAATCCTACCTTTGGAGCCGTGCAGCAGAGTAATACCCGAAAAAAGCTTGGAAGCTATCCCTCCGTGGGTGTGGTGATCAGTATCACGCTGGCCTTGTTTGTTACCGGGCTGTTTGGCTTGCTGATCATCTACTCGCAGGAACTGGAGCGCGTGGTTCGCGAAAACATTAAATTACAGGTGTACCTGAAAAGCAACCTCACGGAAACGCAGCGAACGCAGGTAGAAAAAAAGCTTGAACAGCTTCCTTACATCAACAAAACCGTAACGGAAGACCCGGTAGTGTTCATCTCAAAAGAAGAGGCTGCCAGGAAATTCATTGCCGAGACCGGTGAAGATTTTAATCAATTCCTGGGTGAAAATCCGCTGCACGATGCTTTTGTGCTGACGATTGATCCCTCCTACCATTCAAAAGAAAGCGTTGATAAGATCAAGGTTGAACTTGAAAAAATGAATGGTGTCTTTGAAGTTTTTTATGTCGAAGGATTAGTTGAATCCATCAATAAAAACGTAACCCGTCTCGGGATTATCCTGGCCGCAATTATTACATTGCTTTTGATAACTGTAGTGTTGCTTATTAACAGCACGCTTCGCCTGGCGCTTTTCTCGCAACGGTTCTTAGTACGAAGTATGCAACTAGTTGGAGCTCGTAAATGGTTTATACAGCGACCGTTTTTATTACGAGCGGTGGCGTACGGTGTTCTTTCCGGTATTCTTGCATCGGCCGGAATATGGTTAATGGTCAGCTACGCGAATAAGAATATTGAAGACCTGGCGCTTATTCAAAATAGGGACCGGATGATCACGTTAAGCATCTGCCTGATTTTTGTGGGCATGATCGTAGCAGTTACAAGCAGTTACTTTGCAATCCGGAAATATTTAAGAATGTCGTTAGACGAATTATATT
>CAZIGG010000110.1:6016-9983 GCA_964538575.1 uncultured Roseivirgaceae bacterium | reverse complement strand
GGTGCGATCGTGGAGTTTTTTGAACCCCCTGCGGTTCCCGGATTCGGATCGTCAGGCGGTTTTTCCCTGCGCCTGTTAGATAAAAACAGCGAAACCGACTACCACGATTTTGATAAGGTCAATAAGCAGTTTATTGAAGATATGGGTAAGCGAAAAGAGCTGACGGGTCTGTTTACTTTTTTCGCTGCCAATTATCCGCAATACGAACTGGAGATCGATAATAAAGCCGCGATGCAAAAAGGTGTTTCCATTGGCAAGGCTATGGAAAATCTTAATATTCTTATCGGCAGTACATACGAACAGGGCTTTATCCGGTTCGGACGCTTTTTCAAAGTATATGTTCAATCCGCTCCTGAATTCAGAAGGCTCCCATCCGATGTTTTGAATTTGTTCGTAAAGAATGACCACGGTGAAATGGTTCCCTATTCTTCTTTTATGAAACTTAAAAAGATACAGGGGCCAAATGAGGTTACGCGTTTTAATATGTATAACTCGGCAGCGATTCGCGGACTTCCGGCAAAAGGATTCACCACCGCGGATGCCATTCAGGCGATACGTGAAGTTGCAAAAGAGACATTGCCAAAAGGATACGACATCGCCTGGGAAGGCCTTTCGTTCGATGAAGCGAATAGTGGTAATGAAGCCATTTATATTTTCATCATTGTATTGGCATTTGTGTACCTGGTATTGGCCGCACAATATGAAAGTTTCCTCTTGCCTTTAGCGGTTATTTTCTCGCTCCCGGTTGGTGTGTTTGGTTCGTTTTTACTGCTGAAGCTGATGGGCCTGGATAACGACATTTATGCACAGATAGGAATCATCATGCTGATCGGGCTGCTCGGAAAAAATGCGGTATTGATAGTAGAATTTGCTGTACAAAAACACCGGCATGGGGCTACTATTTTTGAAGCCGCTATTGAAGGCGCAAAGGTTCGTTTCCGCCCGATCCTAATGACTTCATTTGCCTTTATTGTGGGATTGATTCCCTTAGTAGTCGCAACGGGAGCGGGCGCCATTGGTAACCGTACCATTGGAAGTTCAGCGCTGGGTGGCATGTTAATCGGAACCATTCTGGGGGTAATCATTATTCCCGGACTGTATTACATTTTCGCGAACCTGGCGGAAGGCCGTCAATTCCTCAAGGGTGAATTAGACCGGCCTTTATCAGAAGAATTCGAACACAAAAAACTGAAAGAAGAAAATGAATAAAAGAATAATAAATCGCTATTTAGGAATAGCCTGTATAACATTCGCATTTTCGGCTTGTGCTCCATCACTGGTAAATAAGACTGCGGATATCGCTACGGTGCCGGAAAGTTATACCGCCTCAAAGGATAGTACCAACACGGCCAAAATTCAATGGAAAGATTATTTTACTGATCCTTACCTGAATGCATTGATTGATACCGCACTTGCCAACAATCAGGAACTCAACATTACGTTACAGGAAATTGTAATTGCCAATAATGAGGTGCGTGCCCGGAAAGGTGAGTACTTACCTTTTGTAGGCGTTAAAAGTGCAGTTGGAGTTGAAAAGGTAGGCAGGTATACCAGCCAGGGAGCCAATGACGCCAATACAGAAATTATGCCTGGTAAAGAATTCCCGGAACCCTTACCCGATTACGGGGTAGGTGTTGTTGCTAACTGGGAACTGGATATTTGGCGCAAACTCCGTAACGCTAAAAAATCTGCCCTGATGCAATACCTTTCAACCGTTGAGGGAAAGAATTTTATGGTCACAAACCTCATTGCCGAAATTGCTAATTCGTATTATGAGTTACTGGCGCTGGATAATCAGTTGATGAACGTAAGGAAGAACATCGACATTTTGAATGATGCGTTGGTAGTAGTAAAGCTACAGAAACAGGCTGCGCGGGTTACGGAGTTAGCCGTGCGCAGGTTTGAAGCAGAAGTGCTTAAAAACGAAAGTCGCCAGTACTATATTCAACAGCATATTGTGGAGACTGAGAACCGGATTAATTTCCTGGTAGGGCGTTACCCCCAACCTGTTCAACGTGATTACCTGACGTTTAATGATTTGGTTCCCAACACGATTCAGGCTGGTGTCCCGGCACAACTATTGGCAAACAGGCCGGATATCAGGCAGGCTGAAATGAAACTGGCAGCAGCCAAACTTGATGTTCAGGTAGCTAAAGCAAGATTCTATCCTTCTGTTGGAATTTCTGCAGGCATAGGGTTTCAGGCGTTTAATCCATCGTACCTGGTAAAGACACCTGAATCATTGCTTTATTCGCTGGCGGGAGATTTGACGGCACCCTTAATAAACAGGAATGCCATTAAGGCAGCTTACTACAGTGCAAACGCGCAGCAGATACAGGCGGTTTATCGATATGAGCAAACTATTTTAAATGCTTATGTTGAAGTTGCCAATCAATTATCCATGATTACAAACCTGGAGAGAAGTTATGATTTGAAATCCAGGCAGGTACAGGCGCTTACCGAATCGATTGACATTGCAAATGTGTTGTTCCGGTCAGCCCGTGCTGATTATATGGAAGTATTATTGACCCAGCGCGAAGCGCTGGAATCAAAGTTTGAGCTTATTGAAACCAAGAAACAGCAACTGAATGCCGTGGTGAATATGTACCAGGCGTTAGGTGGCGGATGGAAATAGAGTTTAGGTTTAGTTAATTGTTTTTAGCGGGTCTTTGACGGAAGTTGAAGGCCCGTTTTTATTAACAGCCAGAACTAAGCAGACCTTATATCCATTGGAAACAACGGCCGGTAAACGTATCTTGTGCTAACCAAATAGAGATGGGTTAAAGTGTCCTAATATTGGATGTTGGCGAACATTTTGGGACAGCATTGCAACAACGAACAGATTAAAAAAAAAATAAATATGAGTAAAAAAAGATCCGGTAAGACTGAGTTTGTAAAATGGCTTGGCCCAGTACTTGACGCATTAAGAGCTTTGGGTGGTTCTGCTAAGCCAAGAGAGATAACTCAATGGATTGGTGAAAAATATAACGTCCCAGACGAAATTCTAAATGAAAGATACGAAAAATCTGGTGTACTGAAATTTCAAAATCAATTAGCCTGGGCAAGACAATATTTAGTTTGGGAAGAGTTATTGGCATCTTCAAAGCATGGTGTTTGGACTTTGAGCAATAAAGGCTGGGAAACAAAGTTAGACGAAACACAAGGGCACGAGATTTTTTTAAAATGGGTCAAAATATTTCAAGAGCTCCGAGAGGATAAGGATTCAAATACAGTTGACAAGCAAGCTGAAAAAATTATACAGATACAAGAGGAGACGGAACCTGAAACTTCAAAAAACGAATTGAAACTTTCATTAATCGAGGTTTTGCAAAATTTATCTCCGACAGGTTTTGAACATTTATGCGGGCGGCTGCTAAGAGAATATGACTTTGAAAATATAGAGATCACCCAGCGATCACATGACGGTGGCATAGACGGTTACGCAACTCTAAAACTAAATCCTTTTGTGAACCTGAGTGTTTTCTTTCAGTGCAAGCGGTATCAGGGGACTGTTCCGACTGAGAAAGTGCAAGCATTCATTGGCGTAATGGAGACAAACAAGAGAAGCGTTGAAAAGGGACTGTTAATTACGACTGGTTCTTATGCAAAGGCTGCATTGGATATTGAGAAGACTAATATAAAACTTGAACTAATTGACGGTGACAAACTCGTGGAAATGTTTGAGAAGGTGGAATTAGGTGTTACACCGAAGACTATTTTCGAACCCAACATGACATTTTTTGAACAATATCGTGAGAAATAACCCCTAGCCTGTCGCTTACAGCTTGTGACTGAAATTCCCAGCCGTATCAATCCGTCAGCACAATCCGCATCGCCACATCACTGAATCTGTTCTCGTATTCTTCCTGCGGTGCGCCTTTGTTACGTTTTGTTTTCTGCCATGTTCCTCCGGTGTAAATCCAGCTCTTTCCCTCCTCTTCCGTTGGAACAGTTCCCAGCGCGGGCA
>CAZIGG010000110.1:0-5916 GCA_964538575.1 uncultured Roseivirgaceae bacterium | reverse complement strand
GCTGTCCAGCGGACTGCTTGTAACGATCTCAAATCCGGCCAGGTACGGAGTTTTTGAATAGCTATCCTGGTACGGAAAATATTTGGCTGCCATATACGGACTCTCACCACAAAAGAAAAACCTCTTCACAGCTGAAACCCGGAAGTCTTCGCCTGCCGTTTTCCGTTTCGCCTTCCCTTTTCGTTTTGCCTTAACTACCACTTCTGTCAGGCGAACGGTTTCTGGCTGCAGCAGGGTAACACGTTGCTCAGTGAGCGTGATAGTTTTCTTTTTATAGCCAATGGACGAAAGCACAATTCTTTTTCCGGTGATATCCTGCTTAAAAATGTATTCACCGTTTTCATTCGAGGTTGTGCCGATCGATTCTCCTTCAATCCAGATGTTGACAAAGGGTACAGGCTGTTGCGTTACACTGTCTTTAACAACACCGCTGAATTGGCCCTGAGCCTTGAACAGGATCAGGATGAAGATAAGTGACAAGCTGAAGCGACTCTGCATAATCATTGAATATAGCACGGATCTCATTTATCGTTAATTAATCCAAACTCGGTGTACAAGGCTTTCACATCATCTTCAATAACCGTATTATGACTTTTCCAGAAATCCGGATTATAGGGAACCGGAACTGTTTTGATCCGGATGATAGGGAGCTCGGGCACGTGTGTCGGATTAGTCTTAACCTCAGTGGCCACCAGTTCGTGAATGCTTACGCCATGCGTTACTGTATTATTCTTGCTGTTGGTGGTATTACCGTACATGATCTGCTTGGAGTATTTCAGGAAATATTTTCCTTCAAACTCTTCGTAGGTCTGGATCAGCTTGTGACCGTATGGTCCGTATGTAAGATGCGGATTCCGCTTGCTCGTGTGCGGCTTGCGCTTCACCAGCATCTCGTAACGCAGCACAGCAAACGTTGATGCATCGATAAAGATCTTACCCACGGCTGACTCCGGTGCGGAATAACCATAGCCGGTAGTATATGCTCCGGGACGCTTGCAATCAAAGTCAATTTCATAGACCCGTTTATTGTCGTATGCTGTAACGCCTTTCAGTGTTAACGTATAAAAAACCGATCGGTGAAGAACGTTGTTCTTGCTGAGCACCACATCATGCGAATAGGTAAGCCAAATATGGCCGACTCCATCCCAGATCGAATTGTGCGGACTTTTGGGTGTCGTGTTCCGGAACTGTAAGATTTGCCCTTTTAAATTTTTAGAAGCGCTGCCGGTTGTCCGGTATCCGTCCGGGTCGTGCACAAGCACCGCTGCCTCCTCGGAGAACATCAGTGAATCGTTTACGAATTCATTCGAGCGGAAAAACAGCTCCTGCTGATTGGCGTATTGATAGTAATTCTTTTTAATCAGCTTCTCTGCCTTTTTTATAATGTCGCGCACGGATAATCCTTTGGCCTTTACTTCCACCTCATCGAGCAGGTAAGCCTGAGGGGTAAGCTTTATTTGCCGGAGCGTATTGAGTTCAGCTACGGTAATCTTTTTTGTTTCATACCCAATGCAGGAGAAGATAACATGATCGTTCGAGCCGGAACCCGGGACATGAAATGCAAACTCGCCCAGCGCATTTGAGGTAACACCTTTCGATGAATTAACCAATGCGATGGACGCAAACGCAATGCCTTCACCGGTTTGTGCATCCACCAGTTTTTTTGCATGACTGTTCACATGCCGCGTTACAGGATTCACCTCAGTTTGTCGTAGTGAATCAGCACCCGGGGTTACGGGCAGCGAAGGTGGATGAGATTTTTTTATAAAGACGTGTCCATCAAAGATCTGTTGCCATGGGGCCAGCGCAGGCATGTTGCCAAGCGAAGATGTGTAAAATTTTTGCTGAGAAGTTCTTGAATAATCCACAAACGCATTTTCAAAATGCGCGTCAACCAACGCTTGTTCCAGACTACCTGCAGGTGGTTTAAATAATTCAAGCGACATTACATTCTCATAAATCAATCCATACGATCCTTCATACGATGAGAAGGATATGCTGTACAGCTGATCACCAAAATGCCGTTTCACGATCTTCCCCATCGGAACCGCGCCTAGCAGACTCTTTTGAAGATCTGTCGGCTCCGGGTTTCGGGCAAGACTATCCATCCGGTGAACAAATTTTTTTGTTGTTGCTGTAAATTCCAGCTGTTCAAGCTCGTTCGCAAAATGGTAGGATGCGCCCCAGGCAATAATCTTTCTATCCGGATACAGATTGGCCAGAAAGATCAGGTTTTTAGCCATTTGCAGGTCGCGCGGATTCTGAACTAGAATTTTGCGCTCATGGATTTCATCGATTTGCCATTCAATCATGGCGAGCCAGCTGTCAAAAACCTGTTGAAGAATTTTATGATGTTCGGAAGGTTGAGTAGCGGCTAGTGTTATCAACGATTGCTTGATTCTGGTGACCATAGAATAGAATGCAATAGAATCTTCCGCAGCGGTCGCTATGAATTCTGGTCCCACGCTAATAACCTGTTCAAGGAGTTCAAGCTCTTTTTCAGATAACGCGATGCGCGCAGTTTTAAGCTCGTTTAAAAAATTTTCCTGGAAGTAGGTGTGTTCCTGGCAGTCAAAGCCCGATACAACAAGCGGTGATTTGGTCTCCCGCTGGGCGTGAACATAATCGATAAGTGACTTGAATTCTTTTGTATCTGACCAGATACCGAAAATACTTTCAGTCAACGGGCTAGCATCCTGCTCGCCAGGCTTTACCTGCTGAAAGGCATGATAATTATCATACAACCCGCTTTCAAAGCTAAGCATTGAAAACCCAAGTTCCTGGTGAAGAAATTTGATTAGTCGGATCTTGGCTTCGAACGTAGCGCCATCGCCATGTGTTTGCTCTCCCAGCAATACAATGCGTTTGTCGCGGAGTACATCTTTTAAAAAATAGAGATCAGAATAATCACCATCAGCAGGGCTGATCGTTCTGACAGGATAAGCAGTAAAGTCAGTCAACATCAGTTGCTGACTATATATAATAGAGGGAATATAAAGTAGCAGTACAGCAGCAAAGGTTTTCATAGGCGCAGGTAAAAATACAATGAGCTCCAAACGCCTCAACCGGATCAGCTACAATAACGGAACTTTATGGAATTTAGTATAACGGAAATGAGTGCCGGTTGAGATCCCAGATAACGTTGCCCGTAGCTCAAAAGCTTCGCTTAACCGATGGATCGGTGATGATAATAAAATCTCCGAGGTTTTGCCATTCATCCCACTGCGGAGCGGCAAACGACTCATGGCTGAAGGAGCTGATGTTCATGCTGCGCAGCTTCGGTGCATAACGTTTTAATTGCGCATACGTTCCCAGCTTCTCATCGGTGTGAAAGCGGCCGTTCAGGTGAAGGATAAGTTTTTTCGGGTGCTGCTTCGCAAGCCGTGAAATCCGCCAGGCCATGGTGGCATCCCACAAATTTTGCGACTGGTAGATTTTCATGCTGCCCATGTGGTCTCCCATTAATGCGCTGAACTTTTCATAATACCTTCCGGTAAGCGTGTCGACCGGCAGGGGTGCAAGCAGCGCTTTTGCTTCCTTGCTTATTTCGTTCAGGCTTGCCAGTCCGCTGCGGGTTACCCGGTTCGTGTAGCGCGAAGGTGCATTGGCGGCCAGTATGTACAGCTTGTTTTCTTTTGCAAACTCCACCACCGGCCGGTAATCCTTGTAGTTTTTCCAGAGCCTGCCGTCTTTGTCGAGGTTGCTTTCGCGGATCAGTCCGTTCCGGTATTCATCGAGCACCAGTTGCACATCGCTCTGGAACATTTCCATCGAAAGCGCGAGACCGGATTTTTTATGTTCATAGAGACCTTTCAGCACATTCAACTGCAGCACATGTGCAACCGAGTCGTTGTGCTCTTCTCCAAAGAAAACAACATCCGCTTTAAGCAGGTCGTTAACCATCGTTTCAAGCGAGACTTCCTGTTTACGTTCAACACTGTAAATTTTGTACAGCAGCAGGCTGTCGGATTGAGCCGATACAACCAACGGGAAAAAGAAACACGCAAGAAATATGTTTTTAACGGACATGAGTTAATGCTTATTCGTAACACAAAAGTAATGTATCGCAATATCAATTTCTTCTTCTCCCCCTACCCTTCAGCAGCGAAAATGGGCAGCGTTCGGATAATTTTAAACGGGTATCCACCTGCGTTCATTCGCAAGCGCATTGAAGAACGCTGAGCGTACAGGTAGTTCCAAAAAAGGATACTTCACCTGCGACAGGTACAATCCCTGCGGATACGCGCTTTTCATCACTGCAGGCGGCTCCTTGGAAAGCAGATCATTCTCAAATTCATCCACGCTCATTTTTCCGCGGCCCACCAGCAAAAGCTTTTGCATAATAATCCGGATCATCCCGTTCAGGAAGCGGTTCGCAGAAATTTCAAACCGGATGTTGTCCCCTTGTGCATCAGCATACAAGGTTGCAGACGAGACCTTGCAACGGGTTGTTCGCTGTACAGCAACACTTTTACAGAATCCACGGTAGTCATCATACTTTGGCAAGAGCATAACCGCTTTTTTCATTTCCTCCAGGTTAAGATGCCTGCCCACGTATAACGAGCTGATGGCGCTGAGAAACGGATCTTTATACGTATGAATAAAATAATTGTAGGTTCTTCCGATGGCATCTAACCGGGCATGCGGTAAACCTTCCATGGGAAGAATGTCAAACACGGCAATATCATGGGGCAGGTTTTTATTGAGCCTGAACACCAGGTCATAATCCCAGGTTTCGTCTATATCAACATGAAAAAAGAACTGGCTGGCATGGACCTGCGCATCCGTTCTGCCGCAGCCCACAATGGTTAAGCTGGTTTTAAGGATCTGGCTCAGCAGGGTTTCGAGAACGATTTGCACACTGCTGGACTGGGGCAGCTTTTGCCATCCCCGGTAATTAAAACCGTTATACCCGATATGAAAGAAGTAGCGCAAACGATGTTTTTTCTCAAGGTAACAAATTGTGCTTTTAGTTTGCCTGCCAGACGCTTCCCGAATGTACTGTCTTTAAATTCCTTTAGCTAAAAGGCAAAGATATTTTAACTTAACTTTGCAAGAATATCTAATAACCCAACTCCCTTTATATGAAATATTTACCCTGCGTTATCATAGGCCTGTGCCTCATGACGTTCCATGCTTCGGCTCAGGAGGCTGAATCTTCACAACGCAAAAACACCATTAAGCTTGATCTTACGTCCTACTGGATGTTTCGGAATGCGTTGAATTTTTCCTATGAACGGATTACAAAACCAAACCAAAGCTTTAGCGTTACTGCCGGATATCAGGAATTGCCCCGAACGTCAGACCTGGGTTCAAACATCGCAGTAAAAGAAGATAACAGGAAAAATGGATTAAAACTGGGTGGAGAATACCGGTTTTACCTGGCTAAGGAAAACAAATTCCCCACACCGCACGGTGTTTATATTGGACCGTACATTGCCTTTAACCGGTTCAACAACGAACGGCTTATAGAAGTAGATTATAATGGAACATTGGAAGAAGCTTCCCTGACTTCCAACTTATCCATTTTGAATGTCGGCTTCCAACTGGGTTATCAATTCGTTATCAACGACCGCTGGACAATTGATCTCATCTTTGTTGGCCCTTCCATTTCCAACTATCGTTTCAAGCTTAAGCTGGATGGCGCCTATTCGTTTGATTCAGAGGATATTCAAAATGAAATCATTCTTGACCTGATTGACCGCCTTCCCCTGCTGAAAGAAGTGATTGACGAGAAGGAGGCCGTATCAAAAGGAAACCTGGACGTCTGGAGTTACGGATACCGGTATCAATTACATATTGGGTATCGTTTTGGCAGGAAGAAATAATGTATAGACAACCACACTATCCATGAATCTATAAAATAAAAATGCCTCAGGAGATTCTCCTAAGGCATCTGTTGTGATCCCGCTGGGA
>CAZIGG010000109.1:0-10084 GCA_964538575.1 uncultured Roseivirgaceae bacterium | reverse complement strand
CACCCATTGCTTAGACGCAAGCGACCTGTCTGCCCGACAGGCACGCAAACCAAAGCCCGACAAAAGTCAGAATTGTAAACCTGGTATCTCCCTATACACATCATCCCCGCCCCGGTAGTCAAACCAGTCAAATCAAAGAAATTTTCAATTGTTAACACTACACCCTTTCGGGTATAATTTGTTTAAAAAAAACTATTTTATACCCTATAAGGTATAATTACAATAAATTATATATATTTATACCCTAAAGGGTACAAATATGAGTGCTTCACTTTCAGGTTTCATTAAGGAAAAAAGAAAACAGCTTAAGCTCACACAGCCTGAATTAGCAGAGCGTACAGGTGTTGGGCTTCGGTTTCTGCGTGAATTAGAACAAGGAAAACAATCGGTTCGCTTAGATAAGGTAAACCAGGTTTTGGCCTTGTTTGGCCGTGAACTGGGTGTTATTAAAAAGATTGAAGAATGAGACAGGCACAGGTTTTCTATAAAGACATTTTAGCGGGAGTTATTACCGAAAATGATGAAGGCTATGCTTTTCAGTATGATGAAAAATATTTTAACAATGCTCAATCCAATCCTGTTAGCCTAACGCTGCCCTTACAAAAGCAGCCCTATGAAAGTAAGGTGCTGTTTCCATTTTTTGACGGCCTGATTCCTGAGGGCTGGTTGCTGAATATTGCCGTAAATAATTGGAAAATTAATCAAAGCGACCGGTTCGGCTTATTGCTCACGTTGTGTAAAGATTGCATTGGTTGTGTGTCTGTTTTGCCTGAAGAAGATTAAGCATGAAAAAGTGCCTGTATTGCTATCAGCCGATAAATAAAAATGCAGTGTCTGCCGGCAGGCAGGAGCAGGACTTTCATTCATCTTGTGCAAAAAAGATGTTTGGCACAACTATACCGCCAGGAATTGATTTTGATTTAAAGCAGTTAGAAGAATTAGCGAGGCAAATCGTGATTAAACGTGTAGCGGTAACAGGAGTTCAACCCAAGTTATCATTGAATTTAGAAAAACATAAAGGCGTGCCCCGGTTAACAATCGTAGGTTTACAGGGCGATTATATTTTGAAACCGCCCTCTTCTCAGTATTCCGAATTGCCGGAAAATGAAGATTTAACCATGCACCTGGCTGAAGTAGTAAAAATTAAAACAGCCAGGCACTCCTTGATTCGTTTGAACTCCGGAGAGTTGGCCTATTTAACCAAACGCTTTGACCGGAACATTTCGGTAAGCTCAGCCCGGGTTCAAAAGATTGCTGTTGAAGATTTCTGCCAGTTAAGTGAAAACCTGACCGAGCATAAATACAGGGGTTCAATCGAAAAAATCGGTAAGCTGACTCATCAATTTACAACCAATAAAGGTTTTGAAGTACAACGCTTGTTTGAGTTGGTTATATTCAGCTACCTGACAGGCAATGCCGATATGCACCTTAAAAATTTCTCTTTACTGGAAAACGCATTAGGCGAATATGAATTTTCTCCTGCGTATGATTTATTGAGCACGGCCCTGGTAATTCCAGGCGATAAAGAAGAATCTGCATTAACCATTAACGGAAAAAGGAACAACCTGAAATTAAGTGATTTTAATGTTTTAGCGGCATCTTTAAAAATAAATGAAAAGTCGTTACAAGCTATTCATAATCGATTTGATAAAATTTTAGCCAAATGGATTGCGTTTATTCAACAAAGTTTTCTGTCAAAAAAAATGCAGAAAAATTACATTGAACTACTCAATTCAAAACATAAAAAGGTGTTCTCATAACTGCCTGTCATCGTTATTTTTTCCCAAACTCCCTATACACATCATCCTCACCCCGGTAGTCAAACCAGTCGAAGTATGCCGTGTTATCACTGGCCTGCCCCGAAGAGGTTGCATACAACGCATACACCGATCCTACAAATCCACCTGCCTCTTTCGTGCTTAAAAATTTAGCAGGCAGATGATCTTCCAGCAGCGTCCACGCATCGGGTTTCTGCGCATACCAAAAACTATACGTGTCGTTATGCGCTTTTATTTTAAGGAATACCGAATCAGCAGCTTCTGCAAGCACGGCCGATTTCAGCAATTGCAAACGTCCGTCATCTTTATCAGACTGAAATAATTCAACAACCGGTATTCCGTTGGCTGTCGATTTACTTAAAAAATAATAATGGGTTTCGTTCTGAAAGATGAGCAAGCCTGCTTTTTCATGCGCTGTTTGTGCATCAAACGATAACTTAACACTAACATGCCCTTTATGATGCGCCTGCCTGAATCCGGCAAAGCTTGGGTTTACTTTTTCAGCGCACGTTTCAGGCTGTAGTTTTAAAGCGAGCATTCCTTTTCGTTGTGTGAGGCTGTACCATTCCGTGCGAGGTGTCCGCAAAAAAATCCAGCGGTAATCTAATGTATCATTATCAAATTCATCATGGTAATGATAGTTACCGGAGAAGCCTGCACCGGGTACCTCACCGGTATGGCCTGTCTGCGGAACGGGGTATGCGTATTGCACCGTTTCGTAATCGGGGTTAATAACAGGCCAGCCGTCAATCCATTTTACAGGCGCTAAAAATGTTTCACGACCGGTATTGTAATAGTCGTCTTCATACGGACGGCAGCCCAAAAAGACAGCCCACCACTCCCCTGTTTGTGTTTCTACAAAGTCGGCATGACCGGTAGTCGTAACAGGGTACGGCCTGTCCGGCTTTAAATGACGTTGTGTAAGGATCGGGTTTTTATCATACGGAACGTAAGGACCTGTAACCGATTCGCTCCTGAATACAACCTCCGAATGATTGTACGCAGTTCCGCCTTCGGCTGCAATGAGGTAGTACACGTTATCTTTTTTCAAAATATGGGGCGCTTCAATCCACACCGGCTCTTTGGCAAGATCAACTCCGCCATTCACCAGCAAAATCTCTTCGCCTTTTACCTTCAGCGATTGTATATCAAACGCATACATGCGCAATGTTCTGTGACCGTTATATAAAGGCTTATCATCAGGCGCTATACTGTTATATACAATGTATGCGTCATCACCTTCAAAAAACAGGGATGGATCAATGCCGTTCACTTCGGGAATCCATACCGGGTTTGACCACGGGCCTGCCGGGTTGGTTGCGGTCACCACAAAATTCCCTCCCGTATCAATCAGCGTACATACAACATAAAATTTCCCCCGGTGATATTGAATCGCGGGAGCAAAAAGTCCGCGCGACACACCATGGCCGTCTAAGTTAAGTTGTTCAGGACGGTCAAGCACATGCCCGATCTGTTTCCAGCTTACAAGATCGTTACTGTGAAAAACCGGCAGCCCCGGGAAATATGCAAACGAAGAGCTGATGAGATAATAATCATCCCCTGCCCTGCAAATGCTCGGATCGGGATAAAAACCGGCAAGGATAGGGTTTACAAAAAAAGCGGATGGCTTCGGTTCGGTTTTGCACCCCGAAAGCCACACACACATCCATACAACAACAAGACATGTATATCTCTTCATGTGTAAAAAATGTACAGTAAGGATTTTTTATTTAACGGTAAGAACAACCTGCTGTGCTTTTGCCGTACCCAACGCTTCACTGCGTTTGCCTGGCAGCGACCCTCCTACTGATATTTTGTATTTACCGGCTTCCAGTACACGGTTCCCTTTTGTGTCAACCAGCTCCAGCATACCGGGAGTGATTTCAAATTTCAGCCGGACAGATTCACCCGCTTTAAGGTTAACCCGTTTAATTCCATTCAGTGTATAGAGCGGAACTGTTGCCAGCTTCGATTCCATATCGGTAACATAGAGTTGAACTACTTCCTCAGCTTCAACCTTTCCTGTATTGGTAACCGTTACCTCCACGGAAGCAGATTGTTTCTTTTTAATGGTCGCTGCTGCCAGCGCGATGTCCTTGTATTCAAATGCAGTATAACTCAATCCATACCCGAACGGGTACATCGGTTCGGCCTCCATATACCGGTACGTTCTTCCTTTCATCGTATAATCTTCATAAGGCGGAAGCTGATCTAATGATTTCGGGAATGTAATCGGAAGACGTCCCGAAGGAGAAACTTTTCCAAATACAATATCGGCTACCGCATTCCCTCCTTCTTCTCCCGGGTACCATACCAGCAACACCGCATCGGCCAACTCATGTATCTCTGCGAGGTTCATAGGACTGCCGCCTGTTACAATAGCAATAATCGGCCGGTCATTGTTTTCCCTGAGCTTGCGCATGTAATTGATTTGATTTTGCGGAATATTATAATCGGGACGATCGCCAAAATAAGGAGAAGCAATCGACTCGCCTTCTTCTCCTTCCAGCAGACCGGTAATGCCCAGCACAACAAAGGTTGCATCGCTGTTACGTGCATTGCCTGTTGCCCAGTCCTGCGGATTGGCATTATCGCGGTCAAGCAAAATACCCTGCCTGTACTGAAGTTGGCTTCCCGGCTTTATGGCGCCTGCAATGCCTTCAAGCACTGTTACCATCTGCGGGTTAACGCCATGGTAATTCCCCAGCAGCACTTCAACACTGGCAGCATTCGGGCCGGTAATGAAATATTTTGAAAGATCATTTCTGAGCGGCAGCACGCCATTATTTTTAAGCAGCACGATCGATTTTTGTGCCGCTTCGCGTGCCAGCATGCGGTGTTTTTCGCTGTTGATTACTGCGGGTGAAATCGTATCGTACGGATTTGTTCCGGCCGGATCAAACAGTCCAAGCCTGAAGCGCGTACGCAGCAGGATGGCGAGCTCGCGATCAATTTCCTTTTCAGTAATGTACCCTGCCTTCACAGCTTCAACCAAAGCGGGATATTCATCTCCGCAGTTTAACGACACCCCGCTTTTAACGGCAAGCGCAACGGCTTCGGCCTGGGTCTTCACTACGTTATGGCCATTCTTATAGAAGTCTACTATAGCCCAGCAGTCACTCACAATATGCCCTTTAAAATTCCATTCCTTGCGCAATACATCCGTCAATAAATAATTATTCGCACAGCATGGCTCACCGTTTGTGCTGTTATAAGCGCACATAACCGATTCCACACCGGCATTAACCAGCGCATGAAAAGCAGGCAGGTATGTTTCGCGTAAATCTTTGGGCGTTGCCACCGCATTAAACTCGTGGCGCAATTTTTCGGGGCCGCTGTGCACGGCAAAATGTTTGGCGCAGGCTCCTGTTTTCAGATAGGTCGGGTGATCGCCCTGAAGGCCCTTCACAAATGAAACACCCAGCCGTGATGTCAGGTACGGATCTTCTCCATACGTTTCCTGGCCACGGCCCCATCGCGGATCGCGGAAGATGTTAATATTAGGTGTCCAGAATGTAAGACCACCGTATTGCTGGTAATATCCTTTGGCAATTGACGCATTATACATCGCGCGGGCTTCATCGGATATGACAGTGGATATTCTGTAAATGAGATCTTCGTCAAAGGTAGCGCCCAGGCCAATGGCTTGCGGAAAAACTGTAGCAACTCCCGACCGGGCAACACCGTGCAGGCTTTCGTTCCACCAGTTATAGGCTGGTATGGTAAGCCGTGGGATCGCAGGACTGCGGTGCATCATCTGATGTGCCTTTTCTTCCAGCGTCATTTTGCTGATCAGGTCATTGACACGTACGTCCGGGGGTTGCCGGGGGTCGCGAAAAATATCGGTCTGTGCAATTGACGGAATTCCGGCAAAAAGCAAAACCGTGACAACCAGGTATTTCAAAAGATTCATGGTGTGAGTATTTTGGGTCAGATTAAGGGGAATATGAATGCCTTTTTACACCTATAAAAGTACAGATTAGAAGAAATTATGCAACCGATTGCATAAAACTTTTTAAGTTGCACGGAATATTGGGCACTTTTGTGCCAATTTGTCATGTAATCGATTGAAATGAGTCACAAGGAGGTAACGATTTACGACATTGCTAAGGCACTGGATATCTCTCCCGCCACCGTCAGTCGCGGGTTAAAGGACCATCCGGGAATACGAAAAGATACGAAAAAAAAGATTCGTGATGCTGCCGCCAAGATGGGCTACCAGCATAACACCTTTGCCAGCAATCTTCGCCAGAAGCATACCAATACAATCGGGGTTATTATTCCGCGCCTCAACAGTTATTTCATGTCAACGGTAATTTCCGGTATGGAAAAAGTTGCCAACAGTCATGGATACAATCTCATCATCACCCAAACGGAAGAATCTTTCAAGAAAGAAATCTCCAGCGCCAGAACCCTGTTCAACAGCCGTGTTGACGGACTAATGGTTTCTCTCGCATACGACACTATCAATACCGATCACTTCGATATTTTCCTCAACAAGAAAATTCCGCTGATCTTCTTTGACCGCGTTATTGAACGCGCAGGATGCACAAGCATTGTAATTGATAATAAGAAGGCCGGATACGATGCCACCATGCACCTGATCAGCCAGGGCTGCAAACGAATCGTTCACGTTGACGGAAATGTTAACCGGAATGTATATGCTGACCGGCTGACCGGATATAAAAAGGCGCTTTTGGAAAGCGGTATCGCCTATGATCCCGCATTGGTAATTAAGAACTCGCTGACGGACGAAGGCGGTGTTGAAGCCGCACATTATATCCTGAGGATGAAAAAAATACCGGACGGAATCTTCACCGCGAACGACACGTCTGCCGTAGCCTGTATCCGCGAACTGAAAGCAGCCCGGGTAAATGTACCGGGAACAATTGCCGTTGTAGGATTCAATAACGATCCCATTTCACGGGTTATCGAACCCAACCTGACTACGATTGATTATCCCGGCCTGCAAATGGGTGAGCTTGCCGCAACAACACTGATCAATCAATTAAAGAATTCCGTATCCGGCCAGCTTAATACCGTTGTTCTCAATCACAAGCTTATCGTACGCGGTTCAACACTCAGAAGAAAACAGCACACGCAACAGTAGATCAACGTGAATACAGGATTCCATAGTTAAACATTATGTTATTGCGATCTTTTATCATACTGATCTTACTGGTATCGCCCGAGCTTCGCGCGGAAGACGGGTATCGTTTATGGATGCGGTATGAAAAGATTTCAGACCCCGCTGTATTACGTCATTATCAAAACGGTATAAGAGGTATCGTTGTAGAGGGCAGCTCCCCTACGCTGACGATTGCCCGGCAGGAACTGGAGAACGGTTTGTCCGGTATACTGAGCCGCAAAGTTGCCGCTTCGCAAAAAATTTCCTCCGGAACCATTATCGCGGGAACATTTGATTCTCCGCACCTGAAAGCATTGCGTGCAACCGGCAAAAATTTACCGGGACCGGAAGGATTTATAATCCGCTCCACAACCATCAACAAAAAAAAGGTGATTGCGATTGCCGCCCATTCGGAAATCGGTGTGCTGTACGGAACCTTTCACCTGCTAAGACTTTTGCAGACACATCAATCACTTGAAAACCTGGATATCACTTCATCACCCAAAGTCAAGATCAGAGTTCTCAATCATTGGGATAACCTCGACCGAACGGTTGAGCGCGGGTATGCGGGGTTCTCGCTCTGGAACTGGCACAAGCTGCCTGAATACAAAGAACCGCAGTACACCGATTATGCCCGCGCAAATGCATCGATTGGTATTAACGGAACAGTTCTGACAAACGTAAACGCCAACGCGCTGGTACTTTCACTTCCCTACCTGGAAAAAGTGGCGGCTATTGCGGATGAATTTCGTCCGTACGGAATTAAAGTATACTTAACCGCAAGGTTCAGCGCCCCGATTGAGCTTGGTAAATTAGAGACTGCCGATCCGTTGGATCCTGCCGTACAAGCCTGGTGGAAGCAAAAAGCTGATGAGATTTATGCGCTGATTCCCGATTTCGGGGGTTTCCTTGTAAAAGCAAATTCAGAAGGACAGCCCGGGCCTCAAAACTATCAGCGGTCTCATGCCGATGGCGCAAACATGCTGGCCGATGCTGTCAAAGCACATGGCGGAATTGTTATGTGGCGGGCGTTTGTGTATGATGACAAGGTTCCGGATGACCGCGCCACACAAGCCTATACAGAGTTCAAGCCGCTTGACGGAACGTTTCGTGAAAATGTTTTAGTCCAGGTTAAAAACGGGCCTATCGACTTTCAGCCGCGCGAGCCTTTTCATCCGTTGTTCGGAGCCATGCCGCAAACTCCGCTTATGATGGAGTTCCAGATCACGCAGGAATACCTGGGCTTCAGTACGCACCTTGTTTACCTCGCATCCTTGTTTAAAGAAACGCTGCAATCAGATACATACACTGGAGGTAAAAAATCAACCGTTGCTGATATTGTTGACGGCTCTTCAGATAGTCACACCCTTTCAGGCATGGCGGGTGTTGCCAACATCGGCACGGACCGAAACTGGTGCGGGCATCCTTTTGCCCAGGCCAACTGGTACAGTTTCGGGCGGCTGGCGTGGGATCACTCATTGACCGCAGAACAGATCGCAGACGAATGGATACGGATGACTTTCTCAACAGATAAGGGATGCGTTGAACCGCTCAAATCCATGATGCTTGATTCGCACGAAACTGCTGTTCGTTACATGACCCCGCTGGGCCTTCATCACATTATGGGCTGGAATCATCATTATGGTCCGGCACCCTGGATCGCAAACAAGCAGCGTGCCGACTGGACGTCTGTCTATTATCATAGAGCCGACACACTGGGTATTGGCTTTAACCGCACAGCCAGCGGCAGCAATGCGCTTGGTAATTATTCAGCAGGCATCCGGAAAAAATTTGAGCATCCGGATTCCATTCCGGGAAAGTATTTGCTCTGGTTTCATCATGTCGCCTGGGATCATCGCTTAGCAACCGGCAATACCCTCTGGGATGAGTTGTGTTTTGAATACCAGCGTGGCGTAGAGGGAGTACGGAAAATGCAGCAACAATGGAAAAGCACTCAAGGAAAAATTGATGCTGAACGTTATATCCGCGTAAGTGAATTATTATCGATACAGGAAAAAGAAGCGGTGTGGTGGCGTAATGCATGTTTGTTGTACTTTCAAACTTTTTCGAAGATGCCGTTGCCTCCGGGAGTAGAAGCCCCGGATCAGACGTTACAATATTATCAGCAGTTAGAATTCCCCTATGCTCCAGGGATTAAATCAACTTGGTAGCCGCTTATATTATGAATACATCAAAACAGAAAATTGCCATCATTACCGGAGGTGCCTCCGGTCTTGGACTGGCCATTGCCAAAAAATTTACCGCGCAAAATATTTTTTGCATCCTCATTGGCCGCAATGCTGAAAAGCTTGACACCGCCAGGCAGATGCTGGGCAAAAACTGCATTACGATATCCTATGATCTGACCAATCTTGCCGGCATCCCGGAATTAATTCTCGGCATCGTACGGCAATACGGACCGGTCGATATACTCGTTAACAATGCCGGCATTAACCAGAAAAAGCCGTTGGTTGATGTAACGGATACCGAGTTTCAGGGGATTCTTCATACGAATCTGACAAGTGTTTTTGTGATCAGCCGCGAGGTAATCAAAGTCATGCAGCAGGCGAAGCATGGTGTTATTCTTAACATCAGCTCGATGGCTGCTCAATACGGACTTCCCTATGTTGCTGCTTATGCAGCTTCGAAAACAGCTATTGAAGGGTTGTCGCGCACCATGGCCGTTGAACTTGCCGGAGATGGTATCCGCGTAAACTGCATTGCCCCCGGCTTCATTGCTACAAACATGTCATCAACTGCCCTGGACAGTGATCCTGAGCGGAAACGAAAAGTTCTGTCCCGTACACCGATGGCTAAGCTTGGCTCACCGGAAGATGTGGCAGACGCAGCATATTTTCTGACCGCAACCGAATCGTCTTTTATAACCGGGGTAGTGCTTCCGGTAGATGGCGGAAATTCAATCGGCTTTTAACCGGGGAGGCGCATGGTTTACATGGAACAAACAATGCGGTGGTTTGGCCCGAAGGATCCGGTAAGTCTATCGGATATCCGGCAGGCAGGATGCACAGGCATTGTTACAGCCCTTCATCATATCCCGGTAGGAGCTGTCTGGAGCATTGAAGAAATACAGCAACGAAAAAAAACCATTGAAGCTGCAGGTATGCGGTGGTCCGTGGTGGAAAGTCTCCCGGTTCACGAAGACATCAAGAAGCACACC
>CAZIGG010000108.1:0-10125 GCA_964538575.1 uncultured Roseivirgaceae bacterium | reverse complement strand
CTGGTCAAAGGAGAAAAACCTGGAGGTATTCGGTCCGTGTGCGAATGATAACTGGCACGGGCATAATTTTGACCTGATCGTTACCGTGAAAGGAAACCCTGACCCGGAAACCGGCTTTGTGGTGGATATGAAAAAGCTCAGTACCCTTATCCGCGCTGAGATAACCGATAAGCTGGATCACAAAAACATCAACTTAGACGTTGATTTTATGAAAGGAAAAATGGCCAGTTGCGAAAATCTGATCGTTGAAATCTGGAAAATTCTCGAAAAACACCTTCCCTCCATTACCAGTCGTGGTAAACTGCACAGCATCCGGCTCTATGAAACTCCCCGGAACTACGTTGAATATTTTGGAGAGCAGTAAAGAACCGCCATCTTCGTAACAATGAAATTTTATCTAATTGCCGGTGAACGCTCAGGCGACCTGCATGGCGGCAATCTCATCAGGCAGCTTAAGCAGCAGGAGCCAGCCGCTCAATTTAGAGGGTTTGGCGGAGATTATATGCGTGAAGCCGGGATGCAGGAAGTAGTCCATTATCGCGAGCTGGCATTTATGGGTTTTGCGGAAGTGCTCGCAAATCTGCGCACGATTTCGAAAAAGATTGAGCAGTGTAAAAAGGATATTCTGGACTATAAACCGGATGTAATCGTACTGATTGACTATGCGGGTTTCAACATGCGCATTGCAAAATTTGCCAGGCAAAAAGGGATAAGAGTCTTTTGGTACATCTCGCCCAAAGTGTGGGCGTGGAATCAAAGCCGGGCGTTCAGGCTGAAAGCCAATGTCGATCAGATGTTTGTTATTCTTCCGTTTGAGAAGGATTTCTTTAAGAAGTTTGACTGGAATGTTGATTATGTAGGGAACCCCGTGCTGGATGCCATCAAAGCGCACCAGCCTGCAGCAGACTTCAAACAGAAAAACGGCTTATTGACAACTTCAAAAATTATAGCCCTGCTCCCCGGAAGCAGACAACAGGAACTAAAAAAGATCATTCCGCTGATGGCCGGTGTGGCTGCTGAAATGCGTGATATCCAATTTGTTGTAGCCGCTGTCGGTAATTTGAAGCAAGAGCTTTACGGTGAGCTAAAAAATCTGTCCAACGTAAAGTTTGTCCACGATGCTGCATATGATCTGTTAACGATTGCTGATGCAGCCATTGTCACATCAGGTACCGCTACGCTGGAAACTGCCTTATTCCGGGTGCCTCAGGTTGTGGTGTACAAAACCAGCGGGTTAACGTATTGGATTGCCCGGCTGATCATTAAGGTGAAATTTATCTCGTTGGTAAACCTTGTAGCCGATAAAGAAGTGGTTAAAGAAATGATTCAGAATGATGCATCGGTTGAAAGAGTTTCAACAGAATTGAAGCGTATTATGATGGATGAATCGTATCGAACAAAAATGCTGAATGAATATGATAACATTATCCGAATCCTGGATACAGGTTCTGCCTCTGAGAATGCAGCACGATTGGTGCTGCAGTATCTGAAAGAGTAACAGTCAGCCTGAGCGGAGTCGTCAGTCTGAGCGGAGTCGAAGACTGACTTACGCTACCTTCAACTTGCTGTACTGCGAGCGGTTGAATTTCTCTTCCGCGTAGGCACGGGTAATCACTAACCGGTCAACGCCCTTTTCAGAAGGAAGGTCGAACATCGCATCGTTGATAATGGCTTCACATATTCCGCGTAAGCCCCGGGCGCCCAGCTTAAACTCGATTGCTTTCTCAACGATAAAGTCGATCGCCCCGTCTTTAAATTCCAATTGAATTTCTTCAATTTCGAAAAGCTTTTTGTATTGCTTCGCGAGCGCATTCTTAGGCTCAATTAAAATTTTCTTAAGCGCTGTTTTATCGAGCGGATTCAGGAATGAAACCACCGGTAAACGCCCGATCAGTTCAGGAATTAATCCAAATGTTTTCAGATCAAGTGCGGTAACAAACTGGATCAGGTTCTCTTTTTCAATATCCGAAGGATGTAATCCGGTAGCTGATGCAAAGCCTAACGGTCTTGTATTCAACCGGTTACCGATGATTCTTGAAAGACCCTCAAATGCGCCCCCGCAGATAAACAGAATATTTTCTGTATTCACAGTGATCATTTTTTGGTCGGGATGCTTGCGGCCGCCTTGTGGCGGAACATTTACAGCTGTTCCTTCCAGTAATTTCAACAATGCCTGCTGAACGCCTTCACCGCTAACATCGCGGGTTATAGACGGATTGTCTGACTTGCGCGCGATCTTGTCAATCTCATCGATGTAAACGATACCTCGTTCTGCAGCTTCAACGTTGTAATCCGCAGACTGTAACAGGCGGGTTAAAATACTTTCAACATCTTCTCCTACATAACCGGCTTCGGTAAGTACAGTAGCATCCGCAATGCAGAAAGGAACCTGTAACATTTTAGCAAGCGTGCGTGCCAGGTACGTTTTTCCCGTGCCGGTTTCGCCTACCATAATAATATTTGATTTTTCGATGGTAATGTCTGTATCAATCTTACGCTGCATCAGCCGCTTGTAGTGATTGTACACGGCAACCGACATTACTTTTTTAGCTTCATCCTGGCCGATTACGTATTCATCCAAGAATTTCTTGATCTCGCGCGGCTTGACCAGCTTAAAGCTGGGCGTAAGACCGGCTTCTGTTTTGCTCTTTTTCTCTTCCGAAAGAATCTGCGTAGCCTGGGTTACACACTTATCGCAAATATGCGCGTGTATTCCCGAGATCATCAGGTCAACATCTTTCTTATTTCTTCCGCAAAACGAACACGTTACTTCTGCCATACTACCCTCGATTTGATCTGCCCTCCAATACATTGAAATGCACGGAGTTAGATGCAAATATACCAATAAATTACTTCTTGCTGTTACGGTCTAAAACCTCGTCAATCAGGCCATAAGCCTTGGCTTCAGCCGCCCGCATCCAGTAGTCGCGGTCTGAATCTTTGTCGATCTTCTCGTACGTTTGGCCCGTATGCTTAGCCAGGATATTGTAAAGATCTGTTCTCAATTCGATGGTTTGTTTCAGGCTGATCTCCATGTCGGCAGAAGTTCCCTGCATGCCGGCAGAAGGCTGGTGAATCATCACGCGCGCATGCGGAAGTGCTGATCTTTTCTTGGTTGTTCCTGCAGCTAACAAAACTGCACCCATTGATGCTGCCATGCCGGTACAGATTGTGGCCACATCCGGGCTGACATATTGCATGGTATCGTAAATGCCGAGACCGGCATAAACCGAACCGCCCGGACTGTTTACGTACATGATGATATCTTTTTTGGGGTCAGCCGATTCAAGGAATAAAAGCTGAGCCGTGATTACGTTCGCGATATAGTCATCAACCGGTGTTCCGAAGAAAATAATCCGGTCGGCCATTAAGCGTGAGAACACGTCAAGCACCGTGGCGCGCATCTGGCGTTCCTCAACGATGTTGGGCGTCATACCCGTAACGTTACCTGCGTACTGACCCATTTTTTTATTGTAGTCATCGAGCGAATTTCCACTCATGCCCAGGTGATGTACTGCGTATTTTCTGAATTCGTTGTTCTGGTTCATATGCTGTTTCTATGTGTTTTTTCGATGATTTCTGATATACAAGGTTAGTAAATTCCTGTAAACCCACACTATAACTGTTTTTAAATAAAAATGGTTTTATCCCGCTCATGCGGGGTAAAACCATAGTCGGCCGGAAGGCCAGTTTTATTTTAATGCTTAATGCGTGTGCTCCTGAACGATTTTTTTGAATTCGTCAACGCTCACGGGCTTGTCATCCACGGTAATGTTTTCCCGGATATGCTTCATAATCTTATCGTTACGAAGCTGGTTATATAACCGCATAAAATTCTGACCGTTTTCGTGTGATAAGTAGTTGTCGGTGATCCCGTCAAGTTTATCGCCAAGCTGTTCTGCGAAAGCGGCTCCGCCAAACTGCGAGAGGATGACTTCTTTTGCCCGTACTTTTACCTCGTCAGTTTCAACGTTGATTTTGGCATCTTCCGCGATCTTATTTTTGATCAGGTCCCACTTTAAGCCGCGGGTGTACGTATCAAATTCTTTCGACAGCACATCATCGGTAACTTTTCCTTCGCTTGTTGCTTTTAACCAGTTCTTCAAAAATCCTTCCGGCAGATTAACTTTTGTGTTTTTGAGGAAATGATCTTCAATGTTATGATCTAAGAAATAATCGGTTTCGCGTTTATAGTTCTGACTGATGGTTTCCTTCACTTTTGCCCTGAAAGAATCTTCATCGGTTACCGAATCTTTTCCGAATACGCGGTCAAATAGTTCCTGGTTGATGGCAGCAGGCTCTACGCGGCTGATGTTTTCAATCTTCAGCGTGTATTTTCCTTTTGCTTTCCTGGCAATTTCCTCAGAAACATCCAGTAAGGTTGCAACGTCAGAATCTTTATCAAAGATATTATTGATCTCAAAAGAGATTTCATCGCCCTTCTTCAGACCAACAAATGTTGACTGCTCTTTCTTAACAACTTTGGAGATGTCGATTACGGCAGTTTCGTTTTTAAAGCCGTCTTCTTCAGAAGGAGTTAATCCGCCAAAAAGATTATCAGTAGCTTCGCTTGTTTCCGGATAATCAGCTTTGCCAAAGCGTTTTGTAAGGTCATTGATCGTATCATTGATTCCTTTCTCATCAACCTCAATCGGGTAGGATTTGATCTTAACCTTGCCGGAAAGATCGTAGTTGAAATCTTCCGCGATGCCGATCTCGTACTCAAACTCAAAATCCTTCTGGTTATCCCAGTTAATGGTATTTGCCTTTTCGTGGTTAGGAAGCGGCTCACCGATAATGCGCAGGTTGTTTTCCTTAATGTAATCGGTCAGCTTATGCGAAAGCATGTGGTTGATCTCTTCTACAAGAATTGATTTGCCGAACATCTTTTTGATTATTCCGGCTGGTACTTTGCCTGCACGGAATCCTTTGATGTTCGCCTTGCGCGAAGCATCACGGATTTTTTCTTCGTACTTAGGTTGATAGTCAGCCTCGTTTATTTTGATCCTGATCAAACCTTCCGTGCTGTTCTTTTTGTCGAGTGTTATTTCCAAAGCAATTCAGTTTTGTGTTTAAATCAAGAACCCTCACACCGAAATGGAGCGAGGGTTCACGTTGTGCGGATGAAGGGACTCGAACCCCCACGCCTTACGGCACCAGATCCTAAGTCTGGCGCGGCTGCCAATTACGCCACATCCGCTTTTTACTAAGCTCTGCTGCGGCTGCCATCCCGATAGCTATCGGGAACGCCACATCCGCTTTTTACTAAGCTCTGCTGCGGCTGCCATCCCGATAGCTATCGGGAACGCCACATCCGCTTTTTGCCAAATATGCGCTGATCGCTATATTTCAGCGGTATTTGCTAAAAAGGAGCGCAAATTTATCCATTATTCTGAATTTAGGAATAAAGATTTTTCGTTTTAATGTTGGTAATATAAGGAGTAAAAAAAAGGGGAAAGCTGTTTATAGAGAATGGTCATTGATATTGAGCAGGAGAAACGGGAGATAATCGGGCGGTATCGCAAGCTTTTACGCAAGGCGAAACCGGTGCTGAGAGACGGAGATGCCCGGTTTATCAAGAAAGCCTTTACGATTTCGCTTGAGGCGCATAAAGACATGCGCAGAAAATCGGGCGAACCTTATATTTTCCACCCGCTGGCCGTTGCCCAGATTTGCGTGGAAGAGATCGGTCTGGGAACAACTTCCATTATTGCAGCCTTATTGCACGATGTGGTGGAAGACACTGACATGGAGTTGGGCAACATCGAAAAGATGTTTGGTAAGAAGGTGGCTGCGATTGTCGATGGCCTTACCAAAATCCGCGGAGTATTTGAACACGGAACCTCTCAGCAGGCAGAAAACTTCCGCAAGATGCTGTTCACGCTTTCGGATGATGTCCGCGTGATCCTCATCAAGCTTGCTGACAGATTACATAATATGCGCACGCTGGATAGCATGCCCCGCAACAAGCAGCTCAAAGTATCTTCCGAAACAATTTATCTCTATGCTCCGCTTGCGCACCGGTTAGGACTGAATGCGATCAAGAGTGAGCTTGAAGATCTATACTTACGCTTTACAGACAGGCCGGCCTACGATTCCATCTTGCGCAACATTGATGAAACAAGAGCCAGCCGTAATAAATTTATCAAGCAGTTCACTCAACCCATTGTAGATGAACTTGACGAGTTGGGAATTGAATATGAAATAAAAGGACGCCCGAAATCTGTTAACTCGATCTGGAATAAAATGCGCAAGCAAAATATTCCGTTTGAAGAAGTGTACGATCTGTTTGCGATCAGAATTATTCTGGAAACTCCGCAGGAAATGGAAAAGTCCGTCTGCTGGCAGGTGTATTCAATTGTTACGGATTTTTATACGCCAAATCCGGACCGCCTTCGCGATTGGATTAGTACCCCGCGGGCAAATGGTTACGAATCGCTGCACACAACAGTAATGGCTAAAAACGGCCAGTGGGTTGAGGTTCAGATCCGCAGCCGGAGAATGGATGATATCGCTGAAAAAGGCTATGCCGCGCATTGGAAATACAAAGAGAGCGCTGCTGCCCACGAATCAAACCTTGAAAAATGGCTTGCAAAAGTTCGCGATACACTCGAGCAAAACGACCACTCCGCACTCGACTTTGTAGATGATTTCCGCGGAAATTTATTCAGTGAAGAAGTTTTTGTATTCACTCCGAAAGGGGAACTGAAAACACTTCCGCATGGAGCGACTGCGCTTGATTTTGCATTTGACATACACACACAGGTTGGATCAAAATGTATAGGAGCAAAAGTCAATACCAAGCTGGTTCCCATTAACTATGTGCTGAAAAATGGTGATCAGATTGAGATCCTTACTTCATCCAAGCAAAAACCGCATGAAGACTGGCTGCGCTTTGTCGTTACCTCGAAAGCTAAAGGCCGTATTAAGGATGCGTTAAAAGAAGAGAAGAAAAAAGCTGCTGAAGACGGAAAAGAAATCATCCTCCGTAAGCTGAAGCAGATGAAGATTGAACCATCACAGGCTGTATTTGATCAGATGCGTGAATTCTTTAATGCACCAACCCACATTGATTTATACTATCGGATCGGCAAAGGATTTATTAATCCGACCGACATCAAGAAATTCCAGGATTATAAGCCCGCCACTGCGCTTAAGACGAAGCCAGGTATTGAAGTTTCAGATCCTAAAGTCATTGAGCAGGAGATCAAAAAAGTAAAAGGCCGCTACGATGATATCTTATTGATTGGTGAAGATATGGATGTGGTGGAGTACAAGCTCGCCAAATGCTGCACGCCAATCCCTGGCGATGATGTGTTTGGGTTTGTAACGGTAAACGAAGGAATCAAAATTCACCGTACAAACTGTCCGAACTCTGCCGAGTTGCTCTCCAACCACGGTAACCGGGTGGTAAAAGCCAAGTGGACATCGCAGCACGAAGTGGCATTCCTTACGGGAGTAAAAATTAAGGGAACTGATCGGGTAGGCTTAATCAACGATATTTCTAAAATAATTTCTGACGAGCTTAAAGTGAACATGAGCTCTATGTCGATTCATACCGATTCCGGCATTTTTGAAGGCGAGATTATGCTCTACGTAAATGACACCCGTCATCTTGAGCAGCTTATCCAAAAACTCCAGCAGGTTGAAGGAATTGTGAAAGTGAGTCGCTTCGACTCAAAGGGGTAGTTTTGGCAAGAGACCTAATCATAAAAATCCTGCAAATCCCTTAATCCTGATCAAATCCTGATCTATCTTTGCCCTTTAACCACCATGGCACTTAACCCTAAAGTTTACGAGGAGGTAAGGCGGATTTTCACGGCTTATCTCGAAAACAAGGAATTGCGTAAAACGCCCGAGCGTTACGCCATACTGGAAGAAATCTATACCCGCGATGGCCATTTTGATGTAGAGCAGCTTTACATCAGCATGAAAAACAAAAATTACATGGTGAGCCGCGCCACGGTTTACAATACGCTTGATCTGTTGGTGGAATGTGCGCTGGTGAGCAAGCACCAGTTCGGGAAAAACCTGGCGCAGTACGAGAAATCACATGGCAGCAAGCAGCACGACCATTTGATCTGTACCGACTGCCACAAGGTGGTGGAATTTTGCGATCCGCGGATTCACAATATTCAGAAAACGGCAGGTGAAGTTTTGCAGTTCAATGTGATCCATCATTCATTGATACTCTATGCGTCCTGCACAAAACCTGATTGCGAAAACAAAAAGTTAAATGAGGTGGCGTAGCCATCGCATAAATCATAACAACATGAAATTCAGTTCAGAAATAAAAAAGGAAGTCCTGATCATTCGCCTCGAAGGAGATTTAATAGGCGAAAACGATGGCGCGGCTATTTTGGTAAAAGCGACCGATGCCATTCACGATAATGTATTGAAATGTGTAATTGATATCTCAAAGCTTCGCTACATCAACAGCAGCGGAATTGGCGTGTTGATTACCATTCTGACAAAATTCCGCAACAAGGATGGAGAAGTTTTCTTGCTTAATCCTTCTGAAAGCGTACAGAAGCTGCTGGTTATCACCAAATTGAACGCAATTTTCCAGATTGCAAAAACAGAAGAAGAGGCATTAACCCTCGCAAAATAGGATCATGAGCAAAGTAGATGTTTTATTGGGCCTTCAGTGGGGTGATGAAGGCAAGGGCAAAATCGTGGATGTGCTTGCGCCCAAGTACGATGTAGTGGCCCGGTTCCAGGGTGGCCCGAATGCCGGTCATACACTCGAATTTGACGGCATAAAACATGTCCTGCATCAAATCCCTTCCGGGATATTTAGGGAGAAAACAAGAAACATTATTGGTAACGGTGTAGTGCTGGACCCTATAGTCTTCAAAAAAGAAATTGAAGGCCTGCAAAAGTTTAACCTGAAGGTTAAGGAAAATCTCTTCATCTCGAAGAAAGCGACATTAATTATCCCTACGCACCGGTTGTTGGATCAGGCTTACGAAAAAGCAAAAGGCGATAACAAAATTGGTTCAACCTTAAAAGGCATTGGCCCTTCTTACCAGGATAAAATTGGTCGTCAGGGTTTACGGGTAGGTGATATTCTTTCAGATAAATTCCAGGAGAAGTTTAAAAAGCTTACCGATATACATTTTGAAATACTCAAGGCTCATCAGATTGAATACAACTGGGCTGAGATTGAAGCACAGTTTCAGGACTCGGTTAACTTCCTGAGAGAGTTCAAATTAGTAGACAGCGAATACCTGATCAATAAAGAAATCAGTTCAGGCTCAACCATTTTGGCAGAAGGAGCGCAAGGTTCATTGCTGGATATTGACTTTGGAAGCTATCCTTTCGTAACCAGTTCAAACACAGTCACAGCCGGAGCCTGCACAGGTTTAGGCGTTGCTCCGTGTCACATTGGTGAAGTGTATGGAATCTTTAAAGCTTACAGCACCCGCGTGGGTAGTGGTCCTTTCCCAACGGAGTTGTTAGATGAAGAAGGCGATAAGCTTCGCAAGGAAGGAAATGAATTCGGATCAACTACCGGACGGCCAAGACGTTGCGGCTGGATTGATATCCCATCTTTAAAATATTCCATCATGATCAATGGGGTAACACAACTGCTTATGATGAAGGCTGATGTGCTGAGTATTTTCTCTACCATCAAAGTTTGCACGCAATATCAATTGAAGGACGGATCAGTAACCGAAACGCTTCCGTACGAATTAATCCACGATAAGATCATCCCGGTTTATAAGGAAATGAAGGGCTGGAATGTGAATCTTAAAGGGATTGGTGAGAAAACACTGCCTGCGGAATTGCTCCAGTATGTGACCTTCCTGGAACAGCAATTAGGGGTGCCAATCACCATAATTTCCACTGGTCCTGACCGTACGCAGACAATTCTACGAAATCAGGGTTAATTAAGGGACTGATAATCAGTACGCTTACAAAACACACAAAATTTTTTTTGGCGACCCTTGCGTTATGTGCCCTGTCCACATACCTTTGCACTCCCAAAATGAATAAAGGGCTGAAATTGGAAGGATTTCAGGAGTACAGGTTGAAAAACCACATTTATCAGCCACGAGGCAGGTAGAACGTTCTTTGAATAATTGGAGAATTGATAGCGGACCCCGAATAACCTTAGTCGTG
>CAZIGG010000107.1:0-10293 GCA_964538575.1 uncultured Roseivirgaceae bacterium | reverse complement strand
GATTTTGTTTCGCGGGCCTTATTCGGAACGTACCTGAAGGAGCTTTTTCAGAAGATCCTTGACCGCGCAAAACATGTAAAGGTGAAGGTAATTACCGATGAGGTCATCGACATTCTAAAAGAAGATGACACTCTTCACGTGTTCACAGCCCATGAGCATGTGTATCGTGTTACAAAAGCTGTTGTAGCCAATGGAATCCTGCCCCCGGCTGACCCGTTTGAGGTTACACTCGATATAAAACTCACAAACCTTTATCAATCGAATCCCTGGAATTTTCGCTATCTCGATCAGTTGAAAAACAATGATCATGTGGTGCTGATTGGCACAGGACTTACCATGCTTGATCACGCTGCCGGATTATTAAAAAGTGATAAAAACATTCAGGTCACAGCATTTTCAAAGAGAGGGCTGTTGCCTCTTCCGCATAAACCGTATCAGCCTTATGATTTTCCGGATTATGCAATTGTCCCGGATGAAGACATCGGTTCATTATTCCGGTCTGTCAAAGCATACTATCAAACTCATAAAAACAAAGGCCTTGACTGGCGTGATCTTATTGATCGCGTCCGCAACCAGGTGCCGCAGCTTTGGAAAGCGTTAAATGCGGCAAGCAAAAAAAGATTCATCCGGCACCTGAAACCGTATTGGGAAGTACACCGCCATAGAGCCCCCAAACAAGTGTTGGATGTTGCTGAGTACGCCATGCAGGAAGGAAGGTTTAAGTTGTTAAAGGGAAAGATACAGGAGGTTACAACAAACGGCCAGTGCCTGGCCATTAAGCTCATCCATTCAAAAGGCATTACGGAGATTCAGGCTAATTACCTGCTCAACAGCTCAGGCTTGCAGCACAATATTTCCCTTACATCAGATCCTTTGCTCAGAAAACTTCTTGAGCGCGGGTATATGGTTCCGGACAATAACAAGTTAGGCGTTGAAACCGATGAACAGGGTGCATTTCAATGTGTTGCTGGCAAAAGAAATATTTTTACATTAGGGGCGCTCCGGAGAGCCGCGGTTTTTGAGTGTACGGCTGCGAAGGAAATAGCGGAGCAGGCATTTCTGCTCCGTCAGGAGCTGTTAAAACAAGAAATCATTTGAGTTATCTTTTTACCATGCAAAACCGACTTTTATTTTTTGCTTTGCTGCTGCCGTTTTTCTCCTTTTCTCAGGAGAAAGAAGTTCACTATACTGAGCAAGCCTGGTTTGGATACATGAATCAAACCCGATTGACAAACCGTTCGGGTATCTGGCTCGACCTGCATCTCCGCTTAAATGATAATTTTATAAAGGAACCTGCCGTCAGTATTTTAAGAGGAGCTTACATTTTTTACTTAAACGATCAAAACCGGTTAGCCACAGGCTATGCGTATGCTACACAATATGCTCCGGACGGTGGCTCTCCGGATATTCCTGAACACAGGCTTTGGCAGCAGATTCAATGGTTTGAAAAGAAAAACTGGCTTAGCATAATGCAGTGGGTTCGGCTGGAAGAACGCTTCCGGAAGAAGGTGGAGGAAGGTGAGCTGACGTCAGATTACAGTTTCAACTACCGGGTCCGGTATGCCATGGCATTCACCATTCCGCTAAAAGGTAAATCCGTAGCGCCCCGTACGCCATTTGTATTTGTAAACAATGAGGTTATGATAAACTTCGGTTCCGAAATTGTTTATAATTATTTTGATCAGAACAGGTTTTTTGTCGGGGTGGGATATCAATTTACACAGCAGCTTAATGCTCACGTTGGGTATTTGAATGTTTTTCAACAATTGCCTGCCCCCGCCACGTTTCGTCAGGTAGATGCGATCCGGCTTTTTGTTTTTCACAATCTGGACTTCAGGAATAATGGCTGATCAATCAAAGCACGATATCCCTGTAAGCGAGGATCAAGCTGAGAAAAAAAAGTTACAGGGGAGGAAGATTTTTATTCTCACCCTTATTTCCATTATGATCCTGACGGTAAGTATTTTTTTCTTTGATGAACTTAAGGATCAGGGAAAGAATGTCTGGGACAGCATCGGGCCTGAATTTTTCATTTTTGTGTTGGGCGGGTTCATCGCGCAAATGATTGACGGATCGCTGGGCATGGCGTATGGCGTGAGCGCATCAACTTTTCTGATGTCGTTTGGCGTTTCGCCCGCTGCGGCCAGCGCCAGCATCCACGCATCTGAAATTTTCACAAGCGGAGTTTCCGGATTAGCACATTTGAAATTCCAGAATGTAAACAAAAGATTATTCAAAACACTGCTGATTCCGGGCGTGCTGGGGGCGGTTGCCGGAGCCTATCTTCTTTCATCTTTCGAAGATTATAATTTTATCCTGCGTCCGGTCGTGGCTACGTATACGCTTATCCTGGGTGTGGTTATTATTATCAAAGCGAGAAACATTCAACCTAAAAAAAGAAGGACAAAAAATGTTCCTGCGCTTGCAGGCTTTGGAGGCTTTATGGATTCTGTTGGCGGGGGCGGCTGGGGACCGATTGTGGCAACAACGCTTATCGCGCGCGGCAGAAGTCCACGATACACCATCGGTTCGGTTAACCTGGCAGAATTTTTTGTTTCGTTTGCCAGCTCGGTAACGTTCTTCATTAGCATTGGCATCGGATATTATCAAATCATTGCAGGGCTGATACTGGGCGGTGTTATTGCCGCACCTATTGCCGCCTACCTGGTACGCAAACTCCCCGTTAAAAAGATGCTGGTTATTGTAGGTGTTGTTGTCATTATTGTCAGCATCCGGCTTATCGCGTTATCTTTTTTATAGTCCGGACTGGTTTTGCAGTTAGCTTTTCAAACTTTAACTTGCCGGCTTTTTTAGGAGATCATGGCGTTATTTGAAAAGAACTTAGTGGTTAAGAAGTCAACCCTGCCGAATGCGGGAAAGGGATTGTTTACAAAGGTTTTCATTCCAAAGCGGGAACGGATTGTTGAGTACAAAGGCCGCATTACTACCTGGAAAGAGGTGAAAGAAGATGACGGAGAAAACGGATACATCTTCTACATCAAGCGGTACCATGTAATCGATGCGCTGCCTACAAAAAAACCATTGGCCCGTTATGCGAATGATGCAAAAGGTTTTGCGCGTGTAAAAGGACTTAATAATAATGCGGAGTATGTAGTCGATGGATTGAAAGCCTATATTGAATCAACCAAAGCTATTCAGCCGGGTTCGGAGATTTTTGTGGATTACGGGCCGGATTATTGGAAAACGATGCGCGAAAACCTGGCCATAGACAAACGTGCTAAGCGTGAAGCTGATAAGAAGGCTAAAAAAGCAAAAAAGAAAAAGACCCGGAGAAAATAATTATCGCCCCTTCGCACGAATTACCTCCAGCTCTTCATACGCATCGGCAGCGAAATCATCAAAACCTATCCGCGTTGCCTCCGTGATGTAAGCCATTAGCAATCGAACAGATCCGGGATTTACCTGTTTGGCTTCGGCCAAAATGGTATAGGCCTTTAGGCGATCGGTTGAGTGATTTTTAAAATACCGGGCCGCTGCAATAACACCTTCCTCGAAGAACGGATTATATACGGCAAGAATTTCGTAATTCTTTTGAGCTGCAAGCGTATCTCCGCTGGCTTCATTAATAAGAGCGGTGCACAACAGTTTGTGGAGTTGCTTTTCCTGTGGAAAGGTAATGCCTTCATTGATTTTAGCAGCGAGCAACCTCACTTCACTCCGGGAAGCCAATAGCTCAAGCTCAAAATGATTTATTCTGTCATTAAGTTTTTTATCGGTAAACCGAATGCCGTCAAGCATGTTGAAGTATTTAATTGCTCCCCGTGTACGGCCGGCATTGAATTGCCGCTGCGCCATTTCTAAAATGATCAGCGTTTTGTAATTGGTATTTTCAATTGTATTCAGTATTCGCTTAAACAGTGTGGAGTCTGTCAGGCTCAGCCTGTAGCGACAGTATTGATATTTTTCAAGATCGGTTTGACTTAAAATACCGGAAGATGAAATGGAATATACTTTCCTGAGCTGCCTGCCGATCTCTTTGTCGCTTTGAATTTTACTTTCCAACAACGTGGCAGCGGCTGCATTTGCTTCTTCGCCCATTCCGGCCTCCGCGAGGGCGATGGCGTTATAAATTTTTGCTTCTTTATAATCCTGTTCCACCGAATAGGCAAAGCAGCTTACGGCCAGTTCCGGATTACCCTGCTCCAGCGCCCACAGGCCCATCGTATAATTAAATTTGCCCTGCATCGATTGTGTAATGAACGCAACTTCGCCCATAAGCGCCATGGCTTTGGCTACATTACTCTGGTAATAGTATGCATGAGAAAGTGTTGCTTTCAGTGCTTCAGAATAATCTGAGTTGGCGGAATCAGATGCAATTTTAAATGCCTTATTAATAAACGTTGTATCGAGTTCTTTCCGTTTGTAGACAATATAATTATTGAGTAGCGTGGCCGAATACAGATCAAGAACTGAATCTTTAAGCGGATCAATAGTAGTTTTAACCGGCTGATTCTCCAGTGCGGCAATCAAAACCGAATTGCTCAGGACTGCATTTGATGAGGTGCCATAACGCTGAAGGAGTGAATCGACATTAACCGATACCCGCATCTGTGCCAGCAAGCCGGTTATGTTAATACCGGAACTTATTTTTGATTCAGCATCACTTCGCGCCTGATCGAAAAATATAAAAGCCGAATCGGCCTGGTTGAGTTTCAGGAAGGCAAACCCCAGGTTCGTGTTAATCACTCCGGATTCCGGAAATTCTTTCCGTGCTTCCTGAAGTGAAGATTTGGTTGTGAAATAATCATCCTCAAACAGGTACAAATTGGCATTGTTGATCAACGAAGATTCGGTTGGCTTTGTCCAGTTAATGGTATTATAGTACAGATGTGCAGTTTCAAAATTATTTTTTCCTGTTTCAATGCCGGCAAGAATATAATTCCCGTGAAAATTATTTCCTGCGTATGCCCTGGCCTGCCGGTAATAGGATTCAGCATTTTCGCCTTCGTCTGTAACGTGCTGAACATCACCCATCATGTTAAAGATCGCGGCTGTTCCGTAATAAACATACGTATGCCATTGTGAATAAAAAACGAATGCGAACGTAGCTATCAGTCCTGCTATGCGGTAGGTAGCGTACGGCATGCTGGTAGGATTATACAGTACTTTATAAACATTTTTATTGGCAGCCATCATACCAATAAAATTGGAAGTGAAATACAGCAGGAAGATTACGCCAAAGCCAATGTGGCTAAAAATGATCAGATCCCGGATGATCTTCAGCGCGGCATCATTGTAGGTATGCAGGAATAAGGCTATTGAAGTAAACGCAATAACGCCCAGCGCAACTATGAAGTAAGCCCCAAAAGGATAGAACGACACGATGCTGTCGTATAACGGTTCGCGCTTCCGGTATCCCCAAATGGCGAGCGCTGCGGAAACGGTTAATAAAAGATACAGGTTAATAAAGACGAAATTCCATTCGATGAGCCGGGCCTCATTCATGTACGTAAACACGAGATTTACAATATAAATAAGACTGATGATCACAAAATGCTGAAGACTCTTTGAACTGGCGGAGCTTTGACTGGTGAGGTAGACAAATCCCGCAATAATCTCATGCGCAATCATGAAAATGAAAATTACCGTAAGCATAAGCGCAGGTACAAATCCGCTTACCGACAGGTATAAAAAGGGATGTTCAACAGATGAAAAGTAATGAATGATCATTCCCAATCCTGCGGTCAACAGCAGGAATGACATCACTCTTGACGTGAAACTTGCTGTAGTATTAAACGCATTAAAATAAAAGCTGACTGAAACAAAAACCACAACCGTAATAATGGCGGCAATAAAATTTCTTTGCCCGAAAAGTTCCAGTACGTCCAGCCGCATGCTGACGATGAACAAAACGAACAATCCGGTGCCAACATAATACCAAAAACGTGAGAAGGTTGTAATGACTGCAAACATCAGAATGCTCATGAATGCCAGAACGGCAACGAAGATGTATGAACTTATCGTATTGATTTTAAGCGGACCCGCATAGAAGTATTCAAGCGTGGAATAGGATTCAACCGGCACCGCAAATTCAAAATTTCCCGTTTCAAACGTGTGGGTTATACCTTCTACGGTTTTCTGAGCCTGCTGCGTATGCCAGTCGGTTAACCCCTGGGGAACACGGAAATATCCCGACCACATGAAGGCAAGACTGCCAAGAAAGAGAACGATCAGGATATGCCAAAAAATTTTGTATTCCCGGTTCCAGGTTCTCCAAAAGAAAAAAGACTGCATGCGTATAGAAGGTTGGGCGCTTTGAAAACGGAAAAATTCTTATTCCAGTACTTTAGGTACCCTGAAATAATCTTCATTTTTAAGGGGTGCATTTTTAAGAACTTCATCTCGGGTTAATCCCGGTTGAGCCTTATCTTCCCGCAGCGCGTTTATCTCGTGCGACATGGTAGTGAGTGGTTCAATGCCGGTGGTGTCAACTTCATTTAGCTTTTCTACCCAGCTTACAATCGCGGTCATATCCTGCATCATTTTTTCCGCATCCTTGTCATCAAATTCAAGGCGTGCCAGGTGAGCCATTTTATCTAATAATTCCCGGTTGATTTTCATGTATTGAATTTTTTTAATTCCTGATCAATTATGCTGTAAACGCTGGATTTCAAGGCATCGACATCTTTACTTGTGTATGCGGAAGCATCAATGGGCTCATGAAAAATGAGCGGCAATTTTTTCCAGTGAAGCAGCATTGGAGCTTCCGGTAAAATTATCCAATTAAAAGGTAATGTCACGGGCACGATTGCGATTTGTTTTTCAATGGCCAGGCGAAAAGCCCCGTCTTTAAAGCGGCTCATGTGAGGCGGATTTGTACTTACTATTCCGCCCTCCGGAAAAATTACGAGACTTTTCCCTTCTTTCAACGCATCGAGCGAACGTGTGTAAGACCCATACTTGCTGGTAAGCTTGCTGCGGTCAACCGTAATGTGCAGATTACGGTACATGAAACCGAATATGGGAATTTTTTCCATCGCGTTCTTCCCGACAAAAATTGCATTGATCGGGTTTAAGCCCATCGCAGCAATGTCAAGATAGGAGCAGTGATTCGGACAGAAAATGTATTGCTTGTTTTTATCCAGCTTGCTTCTGGTATCAACGCTCCAGGGCATGCCGATCAGCGTAAATAACGCGAATGCCCACCAGCGATTAAAAACTCCAACAAGTTTAAATTGTGATTTGAACATTATCGGAATGAGAAACAATGGAAAAAATAACAGAAACAGGATAGTAAAAATCACAAACCCATAAGCTGTGTAAAGCGATCGAATCAGTTTCATCCCGGCTGTTATCGGTTAGTGGCTTGTGGTTTGGGAATAACAATGATTTCTTTCTGACGACCATCGATATACCGGAAGCCCGTTTCGTCAAAAAATCTGTCAAATTTTTTCATTGCGTCATGGAAATAATACACCGTTCGTTTTTCAAAATTTCCTGCGCGCGGCTTACTTCGATATGCGACCGGGCATCATCCATTTCGTGTTTAACTTTTGCGCGGATTTCTTTCATTCGCATGGCTTCTATAAAGCGTTTCACGTCTTCTGTTTTTTCAAGTATGAGTTTGGGAACTTCTGCAGGTTTGTCATCATCCCCTTTTGCGACCATAATGAAGTAGGAAGAATTGGTATGCTTCGTAACATTCTTCTTTACGTTAAGCGCTTCCACTCGAATCCCGATAATCAAAGAAGATCGCCCCACATAATTTACAGATCCATGTAACGAAACCAGCTCGCCCACTTCAACCGGCTGCAGAAAGTCCACACTGTCCACCGAAACGGTTACGCAGTACGTTCCGGCATGTTTGCTGGCGCAGGCGTACGCCACCTTATCCATAAGCGAAAGTAAAATGCCACCGTGAATTTTTCCGCCAAAGTTGGCATATGCGGGAATCATGAGCTCGGTAATGGTAGTCTGCGAAAAGTGGACGGGACGTGCATCTGCATTCATAGGGTCTGGCGGTAAAGCGATGAAGATACTTGAATCTTAGCGCATTAAAAACTTTTAAGGCGGGCTGTTTTCAGGATTCCGGCTACACTCATGCTATCGGTGATTTCTCCATTCATAACCATCTCCAGCGCTTCAGTGAAGGGAAGCTTTTTTACAACCAGGTCTGCTTCCGTTTCTTCCAGGGCATTCTCACCAAACTCCAATCCTTCGGCAAGGAAAATAAAACCCTCTTCATCGGTAACGGAATTGGATGTATGAAACCTCATGATTTGTTGCCAGCGTGATGCCGTAATGCCCGTTTCTTCCTGCAGCTCGCGCTTTGCCGAATCAAGCGGCAACGTTTCCAGCGGGCAGCCGCCTTCCGGTATTTCCCACGAATAGGCATTCAGCGTGTACCGATGCTGGCCTACCAGCCAGGTGTTGCCATAGTCGTCAAGCGGGATTATTCCAATGGCTTTATTTTTAAAGTGAACTTTCCCGTAGATTCCTTTTCCGCCTGCCGGATTTATTACCTGGTGCTCTTCCAGCAGAATCCAGTTATTGTCGTAAACGTGCCGGGTTGCAAGGGTTTTCCACGGGCTGTTCATAGGCTGCGTTAAATTTGTAGATATTCAAATATACGTTTGAATTTTGAACCCCGAATTTTGATTTTTGCAAGGATATGCTTCGGTCATGGTTTTCACCCACGTTAATAGAAGCCGGCTGCGATGAGGCCGGCCGCGGATGTCTTGCGGGCCCTGTTGTAGCGGCCGCGGTTATTTTCCCGAAGGATTACAAGCATAGGAAACTGAATGATTCTAAACAGCTTACGCGGGATGATCGTGAAAAGCTTCGCACCGAAATAGAGCGTGATGCCATTGCCTGGGCGGTTGCTGAAGTAACGTGCGAGGAGATTGATGTGATCAACATCCTGAATGCTTCGTTTAAAGCCATGCACCGGGCGATTGACAAGCTTACGCATAAGCCGGAACTTTTATTAATAGATGGCAACCGGTTCAATAAATATGCTGAGATTAATCACGAGTGCATTATCAAGGGAGATTCCGTTTATCTTTCCATTGCAGGCGCATCGGTTCTGGCTAAAACATACCGCGATGATTATATGCAAGGCTTGGCGCAGCAATATCCGGGGTATGGATGGGAAACAAATGTGGGCTACCCCACACAACAGCATCGCGATGGTATCCGCGAGCTGGGCATAACGCCTTTTCACCGGAAATCATTTACGCTGCTGCCCGATCAGTTGGAATTGTTTGAATAAACAATGGGATTTGTGTTTTGGTGATGTTTTGTAAATTCTCAAAATTGCATTTTGTATATTTGTTGAAAGTAAATTGTTATGATTATTACTTCTGAAAAACTTACCAAACTTCAGTTGGAGCTTCTTAAAAATTTTCGGTTTGTTACCGATGAAAAACAGTTAATGGAAATAAAATCCCTATTGAATTTTTATTTTCGTCAAAAACTGGATGAGGCGATTAGCCGGGAAGAGGCCGGACGCAATTACACGGCATCAGTTTATCAACAATGGCTTGAAAGTGTTAATAAATAAAGTCTGCGTGTGAAGATTGTTATTGACACCAACTGCTTGTTAAGTTGTATCGGTAAACTCTCTCCTTATCGAAATGTATTTGATGCTTTTTTAGATCAACGCTATAAACTTTGTGTTACTACCGGGATACTTTTGGAATATGAAGAAAAGTTCAATGAATTTTGGGGAGAACAGGTAACACATAATTTACTGGGGACAATGCTAACGGCTGAAAATACTTCGTTGCATACTGTTTTCTATTTCTTTCATCTTGTACAAGGGGATGCAGATGACAACAAATTCAGTGATGCATATCTCGTAGCTAATGCAGACGTATTGGTTTCAAATGACCGCCAACTGCTTTCATTAAACACGATAGAATTTCCACCCGTGCGTGTTATCAGTTTAGAAGATTTTTCAGCACTCCTAAGCAAGTGAGAACTAAATGTGCCTGATTTTTCTTTCCGTGCAGGATCACCCGCAATACAAATTAATTGTTGCGGCTAACCGCGATGAATTTTACCAGCGTAAAACTGCACCGGCAGATTACTGGAAGGATCATCCGGAAATTTTGGGCGGACGCGACCTGGAAGCTCAGGGCACCTGGATGGCCATGAATAAAAACGGCCGTATTGCGATGGTCACAAACTACCGGGACATCCGGAACATAAAACCGGCAGCCCCTTCGCGCGGTGCATTAGTTACCGGTTATTTGCTTGACACCGGATCGCCCGAAAGCTACCTGAATCAGATTGCTGCCAAGGGTGGCGCATACAATGGCTTTAATTTGA
>CAZIGG010000106.1:0-10322 GCA_964538575.1 uncultured Roseivirgaceae bacterium | reverse complement strand
AATGCTGGATAGAGACCTGGCAGAGCTTTACGATGTCGCAACGGGTAACTTGAACAAAGCGGTCAAGCGGAATTTATCACGCTTTCCTGTGGATTTTATGTTCCAACTTACAGCGAAAGAGTATAAAGACTTGATATTCCAAAATGGAACATCAAGTTGGGGAGGAACAAGGAAGCTACCCCTACGCTTTTACGGAACAAGGAGTTGCGATGCTGTCGAGTGTTCTGAATAGTGAACGCGCGGCGCTGGTTAATATTCACATTATTAAGAGTGTTCACACGTTTGCGTGAAATGGTTCTTACCCATAAAGATATTTTATTGAAACTTGAGCAATGGGAAAGAAAGGTAGTGCAGCAAGACGATGATATTAAACTGATCTTTGATTACCTGAAAGAACTGTTGAATCCCAGGATTAAACCCATGCGGGCGATTGGATTTAAACACACGAAAGGAGATTAGTGCGGTTTGAACGTTGCCTTCTCCACACGCCTCCTTTTCAGAATAACAGAAGCCGAAAGCCGATGCCATATTTAAGAATACTGTTTTTACTTACCTGCGTCTCACCTGCCTTCGCCCAGGTGGCCGTAGTAGATGACGAAATCAACGAGCGTATTTTCACGCTTACCGAACTCAGCTACCTGATCGATCCGAACGACACGCTGGAGATTAAAGCCGCTTCCGCTCCGGCATTTGCCCACAGCTTTCTGCGTCACGATTCATACCTCAATACCGATTTCCAGTTCGGTGCGGCATACTGGATCAGGATGCCCGTTTATTACAATTCAAAAACCGAAAACACCTGGATCTTTGAATTCTACGATCAAACCATCGATCACCTCGAAGCCTACGTACCGCAAGCCGATGGCTCATACCGAAAGGTAATTACGGGCGACCAATACCCGTTTAGTCAGCGCATGTTCAAGCACAAAAACTTTGAGATCCAATTACCCAATCATGGCGATACAACCGTGTATTATTATTTCAAGGTGCGCTCGCACGACTTTGCCGATATCCGGATCGCCTTCCGCACGGTTGACCGGTTTGTTTACTACGTGCTGAATGAGTACTTCCTCTACGGAACATTCTACGGCATGGTGCTGATCATCATCCTGTATAACTTTCTCGTGTTTCTCGCCATCCGCGAGATGAAATACATCTACTACATTTTTTACATGATGAGCGTGGCGCTGTATGCCATGAGTCTGGATGGCATCGGCTTTCAATACCTCTGGCCTGAACATCCGGAGTGGAATGATGTAGTCGTGGGTGTGGCGCTTTACTCCCTTATTCTTTGGGCGCTGGTTTTTACCAGGCGGTTTCTCAGCACAAAAGCCAATGCATCTGTTTTAGATAAAGTTCTGAAGTGGGTGATTGTCGCGCGTACAGCGCTTTTTCTCTTTACGCTGTTTTTTTATCAAAGTCTTTTCTCATACCGGAATATAGAGATCATCCCGCTCTCGCTGATTTTCTATACCGGTATCGTGGTATTATACCAGGGCTACCGGCCGGCACGCTTTTTTGTAATCGCGTATGGCATCCTGTTCTCCGGATTTTTCATCCGGATGCTCGTGTACCTGAACGTTCTCCCGTTTACCATCATTTCGCATTACAGTCTTCACCTGAGCTTTACGCTGGAGATGCTGTTCCTTACGTTCGCGTTGGGCGACCGCATCCGCATCCTGAAAGACAACCGGGATCGCGCCCTCAAACGAATTATCCACCAGCATGAATTCAACATGCAGTTAAAAGACAAGGTAAACCTGGAACTGGAACAGAAGGTGCAGGAGCGGACGGAAGAGCTCAACCGGAAGAACCATGCGTTCGAGGAAACCAATCAAAAGCTTGAGCGGCAGGCGATGGAGATCAACCAGATCAACTCGCTGCTTGACCTGGATAACTGGAAGCTTAAAAACAGGATCAAGGAGGTGCTGAACGAGCGGTTACACGAAAAAACCATGGATTACAATGAGTTTAAAACGCTGTACCCCGATTCACTTTCCTGTTACCGGTTTATTGAAAATCTCAAGTGGGATCACGGTTTTCAGTGCCGTAAATGCGGAAATGAAAAGTATTTCGAAGGCGCACAGAAATTCTCCAGGCGCTGCACGCGGTGCGGGTATAATGAGTCCATAACCGCATTTACCATCTTCCACAGCATCAAGTTCCCGATCGAAAAAGCGTTTTACTTAGCTTACCTGGCGGTGAGCGGAAGGCGGGAGGCTACCTTAGATGTATTGGCCTATAAGATGGATCTGAGCGTCAATACAATATGGTCTTTCCGCTCAAAAGTAACCGAGCGAATAAAAGCGCTGCAATCTAAAGGCTTGAAAACCAGCGTGTCACGCTGGGAAGAGATAATCTTAGAAAACCCTCAAATCCGACTGAAAGTTAAGATTTAAGCTACAACCGATTCCATTTTACCGCTTTTTGGCAACGATTTCGGTCAATTGTTTTTTTGCGTAGAAATCCTTTCCTTTGACTTTCTAAAGAGATAAAATAACGTTTGAAATCAATGTTTTTTTCAGTTGATATTATTCCGCAGAAAGCCCCCCTCTGCAGACTGAAAAAAAGCTCTTTAGCGTAAAAAACTATCGGAAGTTCTTGATTTTGGTAAACTTTAGTATTTCAGGAACTAAAGTTCTGCTGCTTAATTTTTGATAAACCACTTATGAAAAAAATTCTACTTTTTACCGTTTCGCTGTTCCTGGCAGGGTCTGCCTTGGCACAAACACGGGTTGTAACCGGAAAAGTAACGTCATCTGACGAAGCAGGCGGATTTCCGGGCGTCAGCGTTCTTGTGCAAGGCACAAACAAGGGTGTAAGCACTGATGTGGAGGGGAATTATTCGTTGGAAGTCGGGCCTGGAGAAAACACATTGGTTTTCAGTTTCGTAGGGTACAAAACTCAACTCGTTGATATTACAAACCGGGACGTTGCGGATGTAATGCTTGAAACCGATGCTACAAACCTGGATGAAGTAGTGGTGATCGGATACGGAACACAGCGGAAAAGAGATGTTACAGGATCCATTGTATCCATAAAAGGAGCAGAAATTGCCGATAAGCCAAATGGCAATCCATTGAATTCTATTCAAGGAAAAGTTGCAGGGGTAACGGTTACCAACAGTGGTTCTGCCGGAGCCTCTCCAACCATACGTATCCGTGGTGTGGGATCCATTGCAAATACCAATCCGCTATTTGTAGTGGACGGAATTTTTGCTAACAATATCGATTTTGTTAACCCAGGTGATATCGAATCAATGGAGATTTTGAAAGATGCATCATCGCTTGCCATTTACGGAGTTCAGGGTGCAAACGGGGTGATCATTGTTACAACGAAAAAAGCGAAGAAAGGGGAAACTACCGTTAACGTTAACTCCTATGCGGGATTACAATATGTTACCAATCGCGTTGATGTTACCAATGCGGCACAATTTAAAATGCTTTTTAACGAAGACTTAAGCAACCAGGGTAACACTCCGTACGATTTTAGTAATTATACTGCTGACACAGACTGGCAGGATGAGGTTTTACGAGCTGCGCTTATCATGAACTACAGTGTATCTCTTAATTCGGCTTCTGAACGTAATGAAACCAGTTTGAGTCTAAACTACTTCAAACAAGATGGTGTAGTTAAGTATGACTCTTATTCCCGTTACACAGCCCACATCCACGATGCTTTTACATTTAATAAATATGTTAAGGTTGGAGCTGATATAACACTTTTCCATTGGACGCGCGATCCTCAAACTGCCAGCTTGAGCAATGCATTGTGGGCAGCTCCCATATATTCTCCAAAAGCAGCTGATGGAACCTGGAATTCAGGGCCGGACTTTCAGCGTGCCCAGGTGGCCAACCCGCTTTATTTTACTGAATTGTTGCGCGACAAAACAATTAGTAGCGGTTACCGGGTGCTGGGATCCGGATTTATTGAACTGACACCGCTGAAAGGCTTGACTTGGAAATCGGTTTTCTACACAGATTTAGGTTTTAATAAATCGCGTGTATATCGCCCTACAACTGGTACTGGAATTCCGGGTGAAGAAGCCTTGGTTAATGAAAATACATACCTGACCCAGTCAAGCAATTTTTACACAACCTGGCAGATGGATCACACACTTACGTACAGCACAAGCTTCAATGAAGCCCATAACCTCACCCTGCTTGGTGGTATTACACAGCAATACACCGGTTCCGATGGAATAAGCGCACAGGTACAAACATCCTCGCCATATTTAATTCCAGATAACCCGGATCTTTGGTACCTAAACATGGGTAAAGCGGGTGGTGCACTTATCGGTCCTGAACAATATAGCGGAGGTGCTTCTGAAACCACTTATTTATCGTTCCTGTTTCGGGCTAATTATGCATACAATGACAGGTATTTACTGAATGCCTCATATCGAAGAGACGGTGTATCGAACTTCAATCCTTTTAATCGCTGGGATAACTTCGGGTCGGTCGGTATTGGCTGGGTGGTCACTGAAGAATCGTTCATGAATTTCGAACCGCTGAATTTTTTAAAAATAAAGGCTTCGTGGGGCAGATTGGGTAATGCCAGGATCGGTGAATACCTTTATTATCCGGTATTAAATACAGGCGTAGCGGGGGTATTTGGAGAAAATGTGTACCCGGCAGCGGTGCCTGCTTACATTCCTGCCCCGAACTTACGCTGGGAATCTGTTAAAGGAACTGATATTGGCTTTGAATCAGTTCTTCTTGGAGATCGCTTAACCGCAGAATTCTCTTACTACAATCGTGAAACAGATGATATTCTTGTATTGGTACCTGCGCCTGCTTCCATAGGCAGTGAGTTTGCTCTTATAAATGCCGGAACAATCCTCAACCGGGGCATTGAACTGGCATTAGGATGGAACGATAAAATGGGTGACAATTGGACTTATTCGATAGGTGCGAATTTAACTACAATTCACAACGAAGTTTTGTCAATTGGTGATAACGATGGTTATAATATCATTGAAGGCGAGTCAAGAACAGAAATAGGACAACCCATTGGCTCTTTCTTCGGTTATGTGCAGGAAGGTATCTTTCAAAGTGCAGAAGAAATTGCAACAGCTCCTGTGCATGTGGGCATGAACGTACGTCCGGGTGATATTCGCTACAAGGATGTGGATGGAGATGGAGATGTGGATGATGATGACCGAACATTTATCGGGTCACCTACACCTGATTTAACATACGGCATTTCGCTGGGCGTATCCTATAGAAACTTCAATTTAAGCATTGATCTTCAGGGTGTTTCCGGCAACTCAATCTATCGTCAGCGCTCTCAGCAGAACTTTGCTCCTTTGAATTATGAGAGCAATCGCCTGCAGCGATGGGTTGGCCCAGGCACATCAAATCACGAACCTATTATGAATGGCAGCCGCAGCAACAACTATCAAGCCTCCACATATTTCCTCGATCCAGGAGATTATTTCAGAATTCGTAACGTTTCATTAGGCTACAGTTTTACTTCCGCCTTCCTCGAAAGAATTCATATGAAAACCGCGAAAGTATATCTGAACGCTCAAAACTTATTCACATTTACGAAAGCTACCGGTTACTCACCTGAAGTTGGCGGAAGTCCTATTCGCTTTGGCGTTGACAATGGTGTCTATCCTGTTCCTGCAACGTACACACTTGGTATCAACCTGAATTTTTAAAACTATGAAAAGAAATATTTATAGATTTTCTCTCGCATTCCTTGTCATTCTATTCGCAGGTTGTGAAGATTTTTTAGATCGTGAACCACTGGGGCGGTATACCACGGAGACATACCCGGGAGGCGGAGTGGATGAATACGTATACGGCATGTATTCATCATTACGTGCTTACGGAGTACACGCGTGGCCTTTTGTTGGTGTAACGAGTATTCGCTCAGATGATGCTGATAAAGGGAGCACCACCACAGACGGAGGAACGTCTCAAGGTCCATACGATAACTTTACACTTTTACCCAATCATGGGCTTACGCAAACATATTATGAAGACAATTACACAGCTATCGGCACATGCAACTTAGTTATTAAGCAAGCCGATTCCTTACGATCTACTTTAACAGACCCTGAGTATAACCTTGCATTGGCGGAAGCCAAGTTTGTGCGTGGATACCTGTATTTCAATTTAGTTCGTGCATTTGGCGGTGTACCTAAAGTTGACCGGGTGATAACTGATCAAAGTGAATTTAACATCCCCCGTGCAACGGCCGCTGAAATCTATGCCCTTATTGAAAGCGATCTTAGCGAAGCAGCGCAAAATCTTCCGCCAACCTGGGACGATGCATTTATCGGCAGACCAACCCAAACTGCAGCACAAGGGTTGTTAGCAAAAGTATACCTATATCATGAACGATGGGCTGAATCTTTATCGCTTTGTCAATCGATTATGAGTTCAGGGTTTTATGACCTCAAAACACCTTACGGAAATATTTTTACTGAAGCAGGAGAAAATTCAAGTGAATCGTTGTTCGAAATACAATGCCACAGAGATCAGAGTTTTAACTTTGGTTGTGAGTACGTGGTCGGCCAGGGTGTAAGGGGTTCAGGTGAAATGGACTTAGGGTGGGGCTTTAATTCACCTTCTCAGGAGTTAATCGATGCATACGAAGCAGGAGATCCGCGGATGGAAGCAACCATACTTTTTGCCGGAGAAGTTACAATGTACGGTGAAGTAATTCCTACGGTTGCTTTAACAAGTAACCGGTATAATCAAAAAGTTTACACAAATCCCTCCTACCGGGCAGCTGCCAATAATCGTTTTGGAGGTTGGATGAACGTGAGAATTTTACGGTATGCAGACGTAGTGTTAATGGCTGCCGAAGCAGCCAGCGAACTTGGGCAAACCGAAGAAGCCCTTGAATATCTGGAAATGGTACGTGAACGGGCTCGTGGCGGAAACAATGCAGTTCTACCAGAAATAACCGAAACAAATAACAATTTATTGAGAGATCTCATTCGCCATGAAAGACGAATCGAACTCGCGATGGAGCACGAGCGCTTTTATGACTTGGTTCGCTGGGGTATTGCGGAAGAAGTTTTACACGCTGCAGGCAAAACAAACTTTGTGGCTGGAACGCATGAGTTACTGCCTATTCCTCAATCTGAAATAGATCGGTCTGCGGGGGTACTCATTCAAAACCCTGGATACTAAAACCTGAACTTTCTTAACAATAACACATATTTAACAACGTTTCTAACTAAACAATTATTTAAACTATGAAAACAATTAGATTATTAATCGGAATGCTATTCATCGGTTCTGTAGCATTTATTGCTGCCTGTAGCGATGACGATGATGGAGATGTAAACGCAGGACCACTTAACCTGACTAGTGTAACGGCTGTAGGTACTGACATTAACACAGGCGACCCTGTTACAAAAACACTTTCTGAAGGAGCTACTGCTTCAAATGTTCCAATTGATGCAGTTTTCACGGTTGTATTCTCAAAAGATGTAGATGCTGCTACTGCAACTTCAACCAACATTACACTTACGCAGGGGGCAACATCGGTTGCTACTACTGTAGTGGCCGTTGGAGCTGTTGTAACTGTAACACCCACTAACGATTTATTGCAAGACACAGATTATACTCTTACGCTGACTTCAGGCATTAAAGCCGAAGATGGCGGGCTCTTTACGCAAACCACCAGAGCTTTCTCTACGGAGTCCGAATCAGAAGTGCCAATTGAAGATGGATTGATTGCACACTGGAAGTTTGAAGATAACGCAGCAGATTTAACAGGCGATTTTGATGCTGATAATGTTGTGGGTATTACATACGTTGCAGGACGTTCTACTGCAGCCGGAAAGGCTGCTTCCTTTAACGGTACAACCAGTATCATTGAAATTCCTAATGGTGCGGATTTAGCTGTAACAGAGGATTTAACAGTGAGTTTCTGGGTTAAAGTAAACTCCGATAACAAAAAGGCTGACGGTACAACCCAAAAAGGTTATTTCATTATGGGCTTTAATGGTTACCGAGCCTTCCAGATTGAAATGGCACCCTCAAGAGCTGATACAAAGATGGCCGCTACCTATAGCTTCGATGACAATGTAAATCGAGGTCAGGATCTTTGGCTTGATGCGACCGGAAACACCGGTTTCCAGGGATGGACGTATTCTGAAGATATGTCAGGAGACGGAGGGCTTCCTGCCTATGTTGACGATAAGTGGGCACATTTTGTTTATGTTTTTAACAGCGCAACTAAAGTCGGTTCTATTTACCTGAACGGGGTACTTAGAAAAGAACAGGACTTCAATGCCTATCCGGATGATCATGCCTTTAAAATTCACAATGCGACAGGCATAGGCTTCAATACTACATCTGACGGTACTTCAGGCGGAACAGCTGTAACAGGACTTGGCTCTCACTTTGCCTTAGGTTTCTATTGCAGTTCAGAAACCACTGCCTTTTCAGACTTCGCAAATTACAGCGAGGTTGATCACAATCACTTTAAAGGCGAGTTGGATGATGTTAAAATCTACCACATTGCTAAATCTGCAGAAGAGGTTGAAGCTCAATACAACGATGAGAAGCCTTAACAACTTTTGAGTTTATTTTAATAATAAGGGTTTCTTTTCGAAACCCTTATTATTTTCTTTTCTTTCAATTCAACCACGATGTTTCGCTACGCTTATATACTTCTTATAGTCTTCCCCTCTCTTCTACTATTTTCATCTTGTTCCGAAGATGACAGGACAGATAATGACCCAACAATCCTTGAAACACCAATTATTAGTATGGGTGAAAAAATACTTAGTATAACTGACCCAAGCGTTAACACGGAAGTATCGCTTACTGAACCCATTAAAGTTCAATTTTCTGAAGAAATTGATATCTTATCAGCAACCAGCTGCTCGTGCATTAGTCTCCGTCATATCGATGGAACGGCTGTCTCATTCAACCTAACATTTGATAATAGCAATACTACAATAGTAATCCAACCGGATGAACTGATCAGCAACCAAACTTATATCATTGAAATCGCCCCTGGTTTAAAAGGAGCCGCAGGGCAAAACTTTGAAGGCGTTGAAGCCCAGTTTACTACCGGCACCGGGCCGCTAACCATTACTTCATTGATGATCGGGGGAACAGAACATCTGACCACGAGTTCACTCATTAAAGATACTCCACTGGCTCTCGCCATCGAAATAACATTCTCCTATCCGATTGATCCCTCAACTGTAACCTCCTCTTCGGTTCGGGTAACAAGAAATTCGACATCTGTACCGCTTACTTTCTCGTATTCCGATGAAAACAGGAAACTCACACTATCCTCTCCACAAACCCTGATGCATTTATCCCGCCATCAGTTAAGCATACTGAATACCGTAAAAGGTGCTCACGGAGAAACCTTAAACGCCTTCAATAAAACATTTTATACAGCTTTGGATACAGCCCCAAAACTTCCCCTGCTCCCTAACGATGAGGATAACGATAACGACAATACAAATGATCTTTTATCTGTAGTTCAGCAACAAACCTTCAATTACTTCTACTACTTCGCTGAAGAGAACAGCGGCATGGCACGTGAACGGAACACTTCCGGGAACTTAGTAACGAGTGGCGGCTCCGGCTTTGGCATCATGGCCTTGATTGTTGGTATGGAAAGGGGTTTCATCAATCGGCCAGCAGGCCTCGACCGCATGAACAAAATTGTAACGTTTCTGGAAACTGCTGACCGTTTTCACGGGGCGTGGTCGCACTGGATCAATGGCACAACCGGAAAAGTCATACCTTTTAGCGCCAACGATAATGGGGGCGATCTTGTCGAAACTGCTTTTTTGGTTGAGGGTTTAATAACATTTCGTCAATATCTTACAACAAATTCAATTGCCGATGGCTACAATCTGGTAAACCGTATCAACACGCTCTGGCAGGATGTTGACTGGGAATGGTACCGCAGAAATGATCAGAACGTTTTGTACTGGCACTGGTCACCCGACCAAGTGTTGAACCACCAAATCCAGGGTTGGAATGAATGTTTAATTACCTATGTACTGGCTGCATCTGCTCCAAATCCAAGTTATACAATTCCAAAAATTGTTTACGATAACGGCTGGGCAAGAAATGGAGACATGAAAAATAGCAGCAGTTATGAAGGCATAACAATTCCTCTCGGAAGTCAATTAGGAGGCCCATTATTCTTTGCGCATTATTCTTTTTTGGGATTAGATCCTAGAAACTTAAGTGACACCTACGCTAATTACTGGACACAAAACAGAAATCACACCTTAGTCAATAACAAGTATTGTATTGACAACCCGAAAAACTTTGTCGGCTACAGCGATGAGTGCTGGGGGCTTACCGCGAGTGACAGTC
>CAZIGG010000105.1:2139-10367 GCA_964538575.1 uncultured Roseivirgaceae bacterium | reverse complement strand
TGAGTTTAGGTCAATTGAAAGCGTTCAAGATAGGGATTTCGGTGGAATTGAGAAACGTTACAGTATTCGAGACCGGGCTCTACTGATCAATGCCAAATAGCGGTTAAACTTAATCAAACAACTCCGCCACCGGCTGACCGGTGCATCCGTTCGGGAATTTAGTTTTTAGTAAAATGGCAAGCGTTGGCGCAATGTCGGTAATGGTGTGCGGCAACACGGAAGTTCCGTGCTTGATACCTTTTCCGAAAAATAAGATCGGTACGTGTGTATCGTAGGTGTAGGAAGAGCCGTGCGTTGTTCCGACTATGGAGCTGGATTCATACCAACCCGGCTCCAGGATAATGGTGATGTCACCGCTTCGTTTGGGATTATATCCGCGGATGGCCATGCCCTTATGACCGGCTTCGTCAAAAGCGCCTTGCCGTAACAGGGTTTTCGGGAATGCATTGGCTACACCTTTTTCCTGCAGCAAAAAGTTAACGGTTAGTTCGGTTGCAATCACAATGTCCATTCCTCCGGTTTTAGGATCCGAGCTGAACGCATCATGATTAAAATAGATCTGTTCGTTCATGATTGTATGGATTACTTCCTTTCCGGGAAAATATTTTTGCAGAAACGGATTCAGTCTTGCTTTAAGATTAGCATTGCGCGTGAATCCTGCCGGAACTTTGCTATCGACTAAATACTGGGGATTCTCCGCAACCGCATGATCTGCCGAAAGGAATACTACATAGTTTCCTTTGCCTGCGACTTCGTCAAGTTTTTTAAACAGATCCTCGAGGCTGCGGTCTAACCGAAGGTAAATATCTTCGAGTTCAATCGCATTCGGGCCAACGGCATGCCCAAGCTTGTCTGTTGCCGAGTAGGAAACGCATAAGAAATCAGGCCATTCATCGGTTCCCATATTCTCACCGTCAATGGCTGCTTTTGCCATTTCGGTTAGATAGTCATTTGAAAAAGGAGTATAGGATAAAATATCGTACCCGCTTTTTTTAAACATCGCAGGCAAGTCATACGGAAATGTTGGCTTTGCTTTTCCGCCCAACTTACCTTCATACGGGGTTTCGTCCGGGCCGCTTTCAACATACTGTTCAATCGGATACAAGGTGTTCCAGACCTGCGATAAATATTTATCCGGCAGGTTACGTTTATTGAAATTATCTACCCAGGCAGGAAGTGAAGCCATATAAAACGTGCTGCTGATAAATTTGCCGACTTTTTCATCGAACCAATATGCAGCGTCCGCCATGTGGCCGGCCGGAAGAATTGCACCCCGGTCCTTGATTGATATTCCGATAACCTTTGCTTTTTTTTGTGTAGACAGCTTGAGCTCATCGGTGATGGTTGTGGTGAGCATGCGCTGAGGCGACATCTTACCGCCTCCAACTGACGTGCTCCCTACAGTGCTTACGTTAGGATCGCCCGCGCAATACACATAATTTTTCACCTCTTTATCATACCAATGGTTACCAATTATACCATGATTGGCCGGGGTGGTTCCGGTGTAAACCGAAGCATGGCCGGCTCCCGTAACCGTTGGGATATAATTGTAGTGTGCATTTTGAAGCATGAAGCCTTCTTCCATCATGCGCTTAAATCCGCCTTCACCAAATTTGCTGCTGAACCGGTACAGGTATTCCTGCCGCATCTGATCCACTACGATTCCCACCACAAGCTTAGGGCGATCATTGTCGGGCTTCTGAGCAAAAAGGGATGAACCGGTTAACAGGAATAAAAAAACAAAGCTTAATTTTTTCATGACGGTGCGCTTACGGTGAGCAATATAGTAAATCTACAAAATCAGGGTACTATTGTTTTGATTAACGGCAGATGAATCCGGCTGTTCATGAAAAAAGACGTTCAGGACTATTTTCCGGAACAATAGATTTTCTCGTAATCACCGCCCTCGTACACGTATTTCCGGAGCTGAACACCGTTTTTGTCGTAATAGATGACTACAAATATGGAAGCTTCCTCTACGTGCTTTTCCGTGAAATAAAGGGGTTGAGCAGCCGAGCCTACGTTAACAATATCTGAAAAGGTAGCCGGAATAACCATTCCCCGCGTATTGCTCAGGACACCATATTTATTCTCCTGTTGTATAATCATGAGCTTCTCCTCCGGAGAATCATTCACCCATTTATACGCTTTGATTTTATCCGTCACAACCTTCTTTTCCATAAAATTATAGATCATCCACCGGAAATTCTTTTTCACTAATGCCGAAGAATCGTTCCAGTACTTAATTTCCTCAAATTCAAACGGTGTTACGGGCTTGTTATCCCAGCCGGTTAATGCGCACGCATTGTTCTTAAAAGCAATAAGTATGTTTTTGTTATACACCGTAAGATTCTTATCGTATTCCGGTTTTATTTCCTTTTTGCGGGCGAGGTCAATTAACCCGAATTTTTTTTCTTTTAACGTTGCCACGATACTGTTGGTAACCGCACCGATTGCATCATATTCAGGCTTAAGAACAACTTTTCCATTCATCGAAAGCAGTCCTTTTTTTTGTTTTAGGGTAACGGTGAAGTAGCGCTCGTTGTTATACTCAAGCTTTTCAGCCGGAACCGCAAATAGCTTTTCAGCTTTTGTATTGTAAACAACTTTCTTATCGGCTTCTTCCACCATCAGAAAAAACAGTGAGTCCTTTCCGGGAAGAAATTGAACCCTCGAAAGCTGAGGCAATTCGAGTGTTATGGTCTTATCCAGGTGAATCTGCAGCGTGTCTTTCTTTATGCCGGCAAAAAACGGCCCGACAAAACCCACACTATCAAATGCCCCGCTTAAATTCTTTTTTGTGAGCGGATCAATAGTATGCCACACACCCTCCTGTTGCACAAGCACCCAGGGTTCCTGAATCTTAACCCGGTAATAATGCTGCGAAGGACCAGCCCGCCTGTCGTACAGCACATAGCCGGCTGAAGTGTGGCTGACGGCTCCAAAAAAAGCCGGGGTTATTTGCTGGCGGGCAGGTTTAATCCATTCGTTCAGGGATGGTGTAAGCACGGCTTCTTCGTTTCCATTTTTAACCCAAAGCATCCCGTCACTCCAGAGCTTGATGTTATCATACTCTTTTGAGAATGCCGGTGGTTGCTGATCGGCAATTTTTTCAAGGTCTTTCATTTTCAAGAGCCTTGACTTCCCGCTTTTTTTAAAAGCGACTACTTCACCGAATAACTGAATCTCATCCCATTCGTAAGGAATAAGCTGCCGGCCGGTTAATGTCCATACCGACCACCGGTTATTCTTTTTCAGGAGCAGATAGTTTCTCGCCAAAAGCTTTATGTCTTGCAAACATTCATTGGCGGCTGGTAAAAAGCCTGAAACATGCATGATGCTTACACACGCATCGCCCTCCAGCAGGATAAAACCATATCCAAGCGGTTCGATTGCATCCGCTTTTGTTTTAGCCAGCGCAACCCCCGACCGTGTAATGATTTTCCCATCGGCAATCAGCAGTTCATCGGTAATGTTTCCGCAGCGGTATTCATCCGGAATTTCAGTTGCAGAGGCTTTTATCAATTCCTCTCCGCGGTCGTTCATAAAACCAAACTTGTCATCTTTTAAAAAAGCAACGAGGTATTGTTTTTCAAGAAGCTGAACTTTACGGATTGAATCCGTTGCCAGTACCGGCATCAGCGAGCGTTCGTCTTCTTTCAGTAAGTGATATAAAATATTTTTTGCAGTCTTAACTTTTCCACTGGCCGGATACTTACGAATAAACCGTTCAAAGGATGCGGCTTCTCCTCCTGCCGTCAGTTTCTCAAAAATCTGCTGTTCAATCTCGCCCCGGTAAGGAGTTTCCGGGTACTGGGAAAGAAACGATTCGAAAGTAGCCAGCTTTTGATCAGACGTTTTTGCTTCAAACAATAGTCGATCGTACCGCGCCTTAGCTTCGGAAGCAAATCTTGATTCCGGATATTTTTCCGTGTACATTAAAAATGCCTGATAGGTATTTTCCATGGCAGCATCAGCAAAAGCAACTTCATCGCGCAAGGCAACGGCTTCAGCATTTTGCGCTGCCGTTTCAAAACGCTTCAGGAAATCCAGGTAGGCAGCTTCGGTATTTATTTCACGCGCACGCGCGAAGGCTGCGCTGTCGATGCGTTGTTTATGCAGGACAAGGACGCTGCTGTCTACCGGCAGCTTCAGAAGCCTCTCACGTTCTTTGTTGGGTGTTTGCTGATAGTCTTTCAGCGCCTGCCGGATATGCCTGTAGGCTGAATCAATCTGAAAATCAGGATTTGACTCAGAAAAAAAATACCGCGACCAGGCATATTCTGCCCCGGCATGGATACTGTCCTTCTGAAGAATTTTGGTGAGCTGACTTTTAGCCTTATCCCACTTTCCTTTCGTTATGTTATTGATGGCGGAACGCTCCGAAACAAATTGAGCCTTAGCCATGTACGGCACACTTGCCGCAACAAGTATCAGTATGAATCGTCTTATCAGCCACATAACTCCCGGAGGGGCAAAACTACAAAGTTTGAATACAACAACTTTATTACACATCGGCTATCCGGCTCTCTAAAACGCCTTTCCCGGTATTTTGTTTATTGCAGTGGTGAATAATTTTTGTAAATTTTCACTCCCAAAAACCAGCATGGCGAAACTTAAGAACATTGTTAAGCAGCTTTCCGAAAAAGACTTCAAAGCTATTTACGATTCTCTTATCGAAAGTAATGCCGAAAAATCCGCTTATTTATTAAAATCACTGCGTGAACGCCAGCTATCGGATAACAAAATCATGGCTGAGCTGGATGTGAATACGAATGCCTTTTACACGTTACGCTCCCGGCTGAACCTCAAAATCGAGGAGTACCTGATGGAACAACTGGAGAGCCCGCGTACCGATGTGCTGCGGAAAGTCGCCAACATTAACGAGGTGCTGTTCACCAAAAAACGCACCATTTCCATTGCTACGCTTAAAAAGCTGGAAAAGGAACTGATCGATTATGACTTAGCCAACGAACTGACCATTATTTATAAGTCGCTGAAAAGACTCAACGTTAATTCTTCTGATTACTTTCAGTACTCACAGCTTTACAACCGGCACGTAGCCTACATGCTTGCACTGGATAAAGCAGAAGATTTATTAGCCGACTATTTTAAAAAATACGGAAGCTACCTGTTCACCGCGGATGCTACTGAAAAAATGGGGCTTACCCTACTGATGAAGGAGATGCAGAATGTAGCGAATCTGTATGAATCGCACAGGCTTTACGTTTACCGCACCTGCATGCTGATCTTTCACCGGTTATTTGTTGAACCGGATGAAATTTCAAAAGGCGAAGCACAGCAGGACAGTGATTCAATCGAAGATCTCTTTGATAAGGTTCAAAAGATCTTCGACAGCTATCCGCTGGATGTTATTTATTACCACATCAACCTGGTGTTTGAATTTTTAAAGCTGGAGTATTACAATCATTATAAAGTATACCGCCAGGCCGAGAAATTCTATGAAGAGGTAAATGATGCGACAACGAATTTATTGACGAACTATTCAACGTATACATTTCCGGCACAGTTTCTGATTTCAAAAATTGAACGGAACATCCGGCTGGGAACGGAGGCAGATTTATATGCCGAATCAGAAGCTGTTCTGGCTGACTATGAGCCGGACACAACCGATATCCCAAAGCACGTAATCTACATTACCTACCGGGCGCTTGCGTGTTATTATGCGGAAAAATATGATGAAGCTGCTAAACTCATGAATACTTTACTGAACGAAGTAAGCTTAAAGAAATACCCGGTCACGCTGCTGGAAATCAAATCGCTGCTTGCCCTGCAGTATGTACTGTTGCAGGACTACGACTTATTCAATCAGCTTACCAACAGCATCCAACGCCAGGTCCGGGCGTTTGGAAAGGATGAATGTGAAAACATTCAATTGTTTATTAAAGTACTGAAGATTGCAGTGAGCGAAGCCAAAAAAGAAAAGGCAAAGAAAATCGCTGCGGTTATCCCGCGGTTCAACGGCCTGAAAATATCCTATTTCGCTCCTACCTTGCTGGTGAAGCTGGATGGTGCACTCATCGATAAACTTACGGAATACTAAACCTCAAGCTTCATAATGCTTTCGTGCGAAAGCGGCTTGTTCAGGTAAAGCTTAACGTTTTCATACTTTTTAGAGCGATTGAAATCCTGCGGATTAATCGATGAAGTAAGCATTACAATCTTACACTTCTTCTTGGTTGTATTGCTGAGTTTTTCAAACTCCTCCAGGAACTGGAAGCCGTCCATTAACGGCATGTCGATATCCAGGAAGATTATGTCCGGCAAAACTTTATCCGCCACTTCAATTTTCTCCATGTTCCGGAGAAATTCAATCGCACTTTTTGCTCCGGTGTGGGTGTAGATGTTTTCAGTCACCGCTGCCGCTTCAATCATTTTCTGGTTAATGAGGTTATCAATCTCATTATCATCAATCAGCATAACAGAACGGTATTTTTTTGTTGGCATGGCGGGAGCTTTTTATAAATTTAAACGTTTCGGGCTTACCTTAAAAGTACGATTAAATATTGAATTTAATGCCCTGCGCAAGCGGTAACGTTGATCCGTAATTGATTGTATTCGTCTGCCTGCGCATGTATGTTTTCCACGCATCCGAACCTGATTCGCGGCCCCCGCCCGTTTCCTTTTCTCCGCCAAAGGCTCCGCCAATCTCCGCGCCTGAGGTGCCAATGTTAACATTTGCAATGCCGCAATCGGAACCATCCTGCGAAAGGAATTTTTCCATTTCCTGCATGTTGTTGGTCATGATAGAAGACGATAAGCCCTGCTTCACACCATTTTGAATCGCGATAGCATCCTCGATCTTTTTGTATTTGATCAGGTATAGAATCGGGGCAAATGTTTCATGCTGCACAATCTTATATTCATTTTTTACTTCTGCAACCGCGGGCTTCACATAACATCCGGATTCATACCCCTTTCCTTTCAGCACTCCGCCTTCCACTACAAACTTGCCGCCTTCACGCTTAACCTGGCCCAACGCATTTGAATAAAGCTTTACGGCCTGCTTATCAATCAGCGGCCCGACATGATTCATCGGATCAAGCGGGTTACCGATATTCAAATGGCTGTATGCTTTTTTAAGCCGTTCTTTAACCTGGCTGTAGATCTTTTCATGGATGATCAGTCTGCGGGTGGTTGTACACCGCTGTCCGGCAGTACCTACCGCACCAAACAACGCTCCGCGAATGGCCATGTCCATGTTTGCATTTTCCGAAATGATAATCGCGTTGTTTCCGCCAAGTTCAAGCAACGCACGGCCTAAGCGTTCACTTACCGTTTTCGCCACAGCCTTTCCCATACGGGTTGAACCCGTTGCTGAAACAAGCGGGATATCTTCATGCTTTGACATGAGCTGACCGATGACTGCATCGCCATTGACAACGCACGAGACACCTTCCGGAACATTATTTTTTCTGAAGACCTCCGCAACAATATTCTGACAGGCAATGCTGCACAACGGAGTTTTTTCGGATGGTTTCCAAACACACGTATCTCCGCACACCCACGCGAGCATTGAATTCCATGACCAGACTGCAACCGGAAAATTGAATGCCGAGATCACTCCAATAACTCCCAGCGGATGATACTGCTCATACATCCGGTGATTTGGTCTTTCAGAATGCATGGTTAATCCATGAAGCTGACGGGATAGCCCGACAGCAAAGTCGCAGATGTCGATCATTTCCTGAACTTCGCCCAACCCTTCCTGGTACGACTTGCCCATTTCGTACGATACAAGCTTGCCCAGCGGTTCTTTATATTTTCGCAGCGCTTCACCAACCTGACGGACCACTTCACCGCGTTTGGGTGCCGGCCATTTGCGCCATTCTTTAAACGCCTGCTTCGATTTCTCAATTACCTGCGCAAAAACTTTAGGATCAGTTCCGCGCACACTTCCGATGAGCAGGCCATCAGCCGGGGAATAGGATTCGATAACCTTACCAGAAGATTTATACCATTTTAATCCGGTAGATGCCCCAGGATTGGATTTTTTGATACCGAGTGCAGTAAGGGATTCTTTTATGCCGAAGTTTTCCATGACAACTATTAATGCAGGGGTGTAAAATTAGAAGAATTCTTTTATTTCGGGGAGAAAAGGCATTAAGGATTAGGGATTAGGGAGCCTCCTAATGCCTGTTATTACCATTCCAATGCGTAAGCCTTTTTCTCCTCCGCTTCGTAATATCCTTCAATCAAAATTCCGC
>CAZIGG010000105.1:0-2039 GCA_964538575.1 uncultured Roseivirgaceae bacterium | reverse complement strand
AATGCGTAAGCCTTTTTCTCCTCCGCTTCGTAATATCCTTCAATCAAAATTCCGCCACGCTTGTAGTCTAACATACGGTTAAAATCTTCCACGTTATCGATCGGAACTCTGTCCAGGAATGAAATGATAAATCCTTCTTTGATCCCGGCTTCTTTCCATTTGCCTTCCCTGATCTTCTTCACGCGGATGCCGTTTTCAATTTTCATTTTGGTAAGCTCGTTGAATAACAGGTCTTCAACTTCCATTCCGTTGAACTCATACCGGACTTCTCTTTTGTACGTGCCTTCACGACCGTCATTATCCTTTAAGCGGGCTTTCACAACGTTGACTTTATTTTCCCGTAAATACGTGACATGAATTTCCTTTCCGGGGCGATTACGCGCCACGCGCTCCTGCAGTTCAGAAACAGATTTAACAAAATGATTATCAATCGCGGTGATCACATCTCCGGGTTGAATGTTTGCTTCCGCTGCTGCGCTCCCCGTGTTAACCCGCGTTACCAGTACACCATCATGAATGCTGAGGCTAAGCTGCTCTGCAATGCCTGCATTTACATCCGTGATCTGAACCCCCAGCAGTCCGCGCTGGATTTGTCCATACTCCAGCAAATCATCCATTACTTTTTTTACTAAGCTAACCGGTATGGCGAATGAATAACCTGAATATGCTCCGGTGGCTGTTGCAATAGCAGAGTTAACGCCAACCAATTCTCCTTTCAGATTAACCAGCGCTCCTCCGCTGTTTCCCGGATTCACGGCTGCATCGGTTTGAATGAAAGACTCAACTTGTAAATTATTCTTTTCGCGCAGGATGCGAATGTTTCGCGCGCGTGCGCTTACAATCCCCGCGGTTACCGTTGAAGTAAGGTTGAACGGATTGCCAACCGCCAGCACCCACTCCCCGATTTTCACCGCATCTGAATTTCCGTATGGCACAAACGGAAGATTCTTTGCTTTGATCTTCAATAAAGCCAGATCGGTACTTGGGTCTGTCCCGATGATTTTTGCATAGAAGCGCTGGTTGTTGTTCATGATCACTTCCACATTGGTGGCTTCTTCGATAACGTGATGATTCGTTACAATGTAGCCGTCATCGGAAATAATCACACCCGAGCCGGAGGAACGTTCCTGCGGCTGATAATACATCTCTAACGGGTTAAGACTAAACGAGCCGGAACCATACGAGGCCTGGATGTGTACCACAGCCGGAACAACTTTCTGAGAAGCCAGCAGAAAGTTCACATCCTTCGGAACATCGTAGGTGCTGTCGCGATGATAGTTTGCGAGAACAGCGTGCTGCCGCTCTTCAATGGATTGATACACAGGGATGCTGTCGCTCAGGTATTTTACGGTGAAAATGGAGCCCAGCATGGCGCCAATAAATGTTACAAGGAAAATTACCACGATCAGGATGCCGGTGCGCTTCATACCTCTGTCTTACGAAACCGAAAGGTAATAGTTTATTCCCTCACCTGTTCGGGAATAAAAAACCCCGCCCGGCATTGCTGCCAGACGGGGTAACCCCTCAACCAAACTCTATTTAAAACGAATGCAGAGACGCAAGATTTTACGTCCCTGCGAATTAATTAATTTACCTTAATTGTTTGCTTCAGCGCTTTTTTCTCATCCTTCGGGATGACGATCTCCAGGATGCCATCGTTGTATTTTGCGCTGATTTTGGACGCATCTACATTTTCCGGCAGCGTGAACGACCTGCTGAAGGTTCCGTGCTGGGTTTCGATCGAACGGAAATTGTTCTCTTTTTTCTCTTTCGAGAACTTACGCTCACCGCTAATGGTCAGGTAATTGTCGTTCAGATCGATTTTAAAATCATCTTTTTTCATGCCGGCAACCGCCACATGAATTTCAAAAGCGTTCTCTTCCTCAAAAATATCCACGCGGGGAACAAAAGAGTACGCAGAACCGCCACTGCGGGCCGCTGATTCGCTGAAAAAGCGATCGATCAGGTTGCTGAAGGATGTTGGTGTGTAATCGTTCAGCGCGGAGTTATAACGTATTAAGCTCATACTTTTATTTTTT
>CAZIGG010000104.1:0-10539 GCA_964538575.1 uncultured Roseivirgaceae bacterium | reverse complement strand
ATGCCCCTGGTCGGTGTTGTCACCGACCAGTAAAAAGATCAATATGCCGGATAAACATATCCTATGGGTTGACCGTTATTGGCAATTTTGTACCCGTTTTTACCCTCGTATTCCGTATTGTTTGTTGAATAGGCATGATCGGAACCGGTTACATCACTGATAAATTCATACAAAGGCACGGTGCCTGGTTCCTGTGCATTATAAATACTGCCCAGCAATTTCGATGTTTTGGCAAGCGTTGCCCCACCTGCCAGCGGGTCGGTTGAGAGTATATGATCGATGAACATATACCCCCTGTTTACCTCGTTGGTTTTGTCGGCATAACATAGATAAAGGTTGTTTGAATTTGCTTCTCCTGATGGTCGAATGTAAAATTTTACATCTTTAGGAATGTACGGGGTTTTTGTCCATCCTTTCCAAAACCAGGTATCGTAGCGGAATTCGTACCTGTTTTTATTACTTTGATGAGAATCGAGATATTCATATACCGGAATCTTATTATCGGTGGGGGTATCCTCTCTTTTTAACCTGATTTCTTTTGAAAACGCTTTCACAATAGCCTGTGCTTTTGGCAATGAAGTTAATCCCCCAAAACTTGGATTATTTGCCCAGGTAAAATGATCTATTCCAACAACCTGCAGTTCTTCGCTGGCATACTCCCAATACCTGAAAATTGCTTCAGGAAGCTGATCGTCAGAAAGTGTTTGGTCATAAGCTTCCGCAGTAAGCAAAACATGAATAACCGAGTTCATTTTCTTCAGCTTTTCCATCGTAGGCTTAACATAGTCTTCAATGTTCCGCTTTGAACTTCCATCCGTATGGTTACTATACCAGTTAAACGAAATGTAATCGAGGTTATTGGGTATTCCCCGGTTACTGCCGGGTTGGGTGCCGGCCTTTGAATTTTCTTCCGTTGAAAAATAATCATGAGCAAAAGTGATATAAGTCGGAATTCCGGGGATTTCTTCTTTAAGCTTGCCAATTGCCGTTTCCAGCATGGTTCGGGTTATTTGTTTGCCATTGAGATAAGGTTCATCGGCAATATAAAACATCGATATCCTGCTTTCCTTGCCAGCCACAATACCGGCAAGCTGGTTAATTCTTTGATCGATATCGGGATAGAGAGTATGGTTTTCATAATCAAGCAGATACGTTTCAACATCGAGTATCCATTTCACATCGGTGGGTTCAATATCGCTTATCCAGTCGGGGTGGCCGTGCGCTTCGGTCAGATGATACCACACTTCATCACCGTGTAAATTCCATTCATTTCCAAACACCCAGTATGCGGATGAAATGGTAAGATGATTCGGTATGCCTTCACTGTCTTCGAGCAGAAATTCCCAATCATACTCAGTTTGGTCAACGGGTTCATCATCATTACAAGCCTGAAAAACGAACAAACCCATTACGATTAACAAAATTTGAATCCGATTCATGTTCTCCGATTTTTAAAACGCTGTATTAAAGTTAACAATTGCATATAAATTATACGATAGGGTGGTTATAGTTTTTCTTATTTTTGATTTGGCAGAAATAGAGTTTTATTGCTTTAATGCCCCGTCTTGCTAAAAGAAATTGGAGAATTCTCACATGATGCAGAATGTTGTTTTAGATTCGCACTGCAAATTTTCCGCTTTCCTGTGAACCGCATTCCTGACCGTATTAACACCTTAATTTTTGACCTGGGCGGAGTGATTGTTGACCTTGCACCCGAACGGACTTTAACCGAATTCGCTGCGCTTGCTAACAAACCGGTAACTGAAATTTTAGCGGTGTACACCGCTCATCCATGCTTTTATGCGTATGAAACCGGCAGGATAGGGGAGGATGAGTTCCGGAATGCAGTCCGCACCATGTTTAACCTTAACGCAAGCGATGCCGAAATTGACCGCTGCTGGAATGCGATGCTGACGGGCATTCCCCCGGAAAAGCTCACCATGCTTACCCGGTTAAAAAAACATTTCACAATACTGGTGCTAAGCAATACGAACTCCATTCACCTGGCGTATATAAACGAAATTATCCTGAACGGGCAGGTACTGGATACATACGTTCATCGTGCGCATTATTCTCATCAAATTGGAATGCGAAAACCAGACCGGGAGATTTTTGAATATGTGCTGAACGCACATTCGCTTACCCCGGAACAAACACTTTTTTTGGATGACAACGCAGATAACATCAGCGCAGCAAAATCGCTGGGCATGGAAGCATTGTTAATAGAACACCCTTCACGGGTTATTGAATTATTTGAAAACTATGCGTAGCGAACAGAAACGGATTCTCATCCAGGTTTTACTTTTTATGACAACGTTTTTCACCACCACGCTTGCCGGTGCGGAATGGTGCTTCGGTAAATCATGGATTATATATGCGGAAGACGGAATTTTTATCAACCCTGATTTTGCCAGCGCAGATTTTATTGCAGGCATGCAATTTTCCGTACCCTTCCTGCTCATCCTTACCGTGCATGAATTCGGGCATTACTTCACCGCAATGTATCATAAGGTAAAATCATCGCTTCCGTACTACATTCCTTTTCCGCCTCTTCCGCTTTCAATAGGCACCATGGGAGCGGTAATCCGGCTGCGCAGTAAAGTGCCGTCAACTCTTAAAAACTTTGATATTGGTATTGCAGGCCCCCTGGCCGGGTTTATCGTAGCGCTTGGTGTGCTGTACTATGGCTTTGCAACACTGCCGCCCGCAGAACATATTTTTACGATCCACCCTGAATATGAGCAATACGGACTTGACTACGCGAACCACGTGTATGCCCAAAACGATAGTACGTTAAGTGTAACGATGGGGAAAAACCTCTTGCTTGTTTTTTTTGAAAATGTGGTGGCTGACCCGGAGCGTGTTCCGAATGTGCATGAGCTGATGCACTTTCCGTTTTTGTTTGCCGGGTTTCTTGCATTGGTTTTTACAAGCCTTAACCTGTTGCCCATCGGTCAGCTCGATGGCGGCCATGTGCTGTACGGATTAATGGGATTTAAAAAGCACCGCATCATTGCTTCGGCATTTTTTATCGGGTTTATTTTTTATGCAGGATTAGGGCTCGAATACATTTCGCCAGCGCAGCCTGCGTCTTTGCTGATGTGGACGATCCCGGCTTACGGAATATTCCTTTACCTGTGTTTTACCGGGCTTCGTCTTCCTGTAAAGGATACCGTTATGTATGCTGTAGCTGTATTTGCAGCGCAATACCTGATGCTGTTTCTTTTCCCGGCCGTAACGGGGTATGCCGGCTGGCTGGTATTTGGGTTGCTGATCGGAAGAGTGTTAGGTATACCCCATCCGCCAACGGAAATTGAACAGCCGCTCGATCAGAAACGAAAAATTCTCGCCTGGATAGCGGTGGTGATTTTTATCATCTGTTTTACACCAAGCCCGATTACTATTCCTTAACCAGGATCTTACGGGTGTAAACTTTTGAGCCGGACCGGTAGCGAACGATGTATAGTCCCGGGGCTGTCCCCTGAAGCGTTACTTTTTTAATGTCCTGCATATGCTCAACCCGGAAGCTTACGGATTGACCCGTGAGGGAAATGACTTGTAAATTATCCACCCGGCCTTTCATATAGAACTCGCCTTTGGTTGGATTTGGATAGAGGGAAACCGGGTTTGGCTCATCTTCAATTCCGGATATTACCGGAGCGCTTCCAAAGCGTGGCCGGATCATCGCGCTTCCCTCGAGTTCATCATTCTGAAGCCAGGGATGATAAATTGTATTTCGGGTAAACATCTGGTCACCGGTATCGTGACTGGCATCCAGCCCGATGCGGATGCGATCCGGGCCCCCGGTTTCTGTTTCAAGATACCCGATGTAAAAAGTATCCCGAACGATGATGCCTTCGGAAAAAGGAATTTCCGTGAAGAGGTTGTTGGCGGTGCGCGTAACCGGCCATGTCTGCCGGTACACCCATGCGCTGTCGGGCTTGCCGCCCTTATCCCGGAAGACAAAAATCTGCACATCGGGCGGAACGGTTCCGCCAGCAAACGGAAAATAAATATAGACTCCGTTTAATGTATCCTGTTCAATATCCTTATCCATCACAAAGCGATAGGCGAACTGGTTGCCCTGTGCAGCAAGTGTCATGGAGTATTCAGCAATACCATCATCGTAGGCGTAGTAGTTCGACAGGGTGAAAGTGTGGCTTACCGAATCATTCAATCTGAAATTGATGGGAATGTAACGGCTGAAGTAATCGATCGTGTCTTTCATATCCCCCACGTTCGCAATTACCTTTATAAAAATTTTGGATGAATCCGCGGGAACAAAAGTGGAAGCGGCCGGGAGCACTTCTACCAGCCTGGTAGAATATTGCCGGCTGGGCAGGGCAAAACCAAAGGTTGCATCGGTTACAACGGGACCATTAAAAATGGTAGTTGGAACATCACCGTTGAAATTGGTTATCGTTGCGAATGAAGAATAGTTCGCGGATTGCGGAAAGCCGGCATCGATCAGATTAAAAAACTGGAGCGTGGATCGTATCTGGAGATTATCTTCCGCGTTGTGTAAAAAATGCGAATACGGCATGGCATAGTATCCGTTGCGTAAAATGGAGGTGAATGGAGTTGAAATTGCCCGGTCGGAAATATTGGTGTTTTTATCCCCCTCATTAATGTTATAAGAGGGATCGATAACTTCTTCATTGTCATTTACCCGCCTGTTCAGGTACACGTAGTCAAGGTGCCACCCATCGTACGCGCCTGAAATTTTCCCGAACGATGTAAACCTGAATTGAAACGCATTATGAAAGTAGTTTGGAATACTACCCGCGACTTCCTGCGGAATTTGAATGGCGGTATCGTAGAAGACTGCCGGATCGGCATTAGCTTTTACCCTGAACCGGTAAATCTCTTTCCAGCCTTCCGTACTCTTAAACTCAAGCTGCAGGAAATCTCCCGGGTCCGGGATCTCGCTGTTTCCGCCCGCCTGGTAAAAGAAGCTTAGGTAAATACTGTTGCGATATTCAGGAAGAACATCCGCCAGCTTGATGAACTGCGATTCAAGCGTATCCCTGTAGCCGGTTGCCTCCGGAACCGTAGAGTAGGGAAGCCCGTTTTCGTTATAACCATCAAACGTGGCCACGTTAATGCTGGGTGGGTTTATGCCCTGCCCGTCATTCACGAATACGGTACGATTCACAATCCAAAGCGAATCCGAGGGATGCCCGGATGAAAAAGAAAAATCATCCCAAAAAGGAAGTGAAAGCGGTTCGCCTGCCTGTTGTCGTGCATTTTTAAGAACAGTGGCCTGATCGGGCGCCTGGCGGGCCGGGCCGTACTTCTTAAGCTGCGCGAATGCGGTGACGGGCAGCCAGATAACAAGGATTAGTACGTAACGCAGCTTGATCGGGTGCACGTTTAAATAGTTAATCAAATTCGTCCTTTTCCGGCACTACAGTCCCTGCAGAGCCTATCCAGATTGTAACGATGTCACCAACACAAATCGTTTGTCCCTGCTCAGGTTTTTGTTTAAGTACCACCGATACTATCCCGGTAGTATCACTGGCAGGTATAATTTCAGAGATCAGGTTGTTTCCTTTAATTTCAAAATCCGCTTCGTCCCATTCTTTACCGAGCAGGTTAATCATGGCATCGCATCTTTTACCGCCATCCATAACCACCAGGTCAATTACAGAACCCTTGGGAACGCGCGCTCCTTTTTCGATGGGCTGACCTTTATATTTCATACCCGTAACGATCTGAAAAGGACCTCTTACAAGTTCTATGCGGCCGCGTTTAAGTTCGTTGCTTTTTAAGATCGCATCGGCATTGATCAGGGAGATGTCTTTAAGATCGGGCATGCCCACCGTGGGCGGGGTGACCCGGTTCAGCGAAACATAAATAACGCGGTTCTCCTTAACCTTTGCACCGGCTGCCGGATACTGTTTCAACACGGTAAGCGGAGGATAACCGCCTGAATACGTTGAATCACTCACTTCATAGCGGAGGTCGCGCTTGCCCAAGAAATCTTCCAGCTCGCTGAAATTTTTTCCAACGGCATTGGGTACCGTGATGGTTTCATCGTGGTTGGTTACCTGCGGGAGGTAAACGTAAAAGTACAAGATCATGATTAACATCAGCGTGCCGCAGGCAACCAGGATACTTACCAGAAGTCCACCGAGTGTTGAAGTGTATTTTTTAAAACGAAATGCCATGCCGGGGTTCGGATTATCCTACAATGATCAGAATTTTAAAGAAGATTGAAAATCGTGCTCAACGCGTTTATTAGCCGCATATCGCTCACTAGCCAGGTTCAGCAGCCGCGTAATGAGTGCGCTAAAAGAAATTCCGCGTTCATTCCACATCATCGGGTACATGCTGGAATTGGTAAATCCGGGAATGGTGTTGATCTCGTTCACATAAACTTTCCCTTTTTTGGTAAGGAATAAATCCACGCGCGAAAAATCTTCGCAGTGCAATGCGCGGTAAGCCTGTACCGAAATTTCGCGGATAAGCTTTACCGATTTTTTATCAAGCTTAGCCGGAACGTTAATTTCGACCGCTTCAGCATCCACGTACTTGGCATCAAAGGTGTAGAACTCGTATTTTTTACTGATTACAATTTCACCCGGATTCGAGGCTTCGGCAGGTTTATTTCCCAGCAGGGCACATTCTATTTCGCGGCCTTCAATAAATTGCTCAATCAGAATTTCCTGGTCGTATTTGAACGACTCATCCACTGCGTTTTTGAATTCGCTTTTACGGCTTACTTTGGTTACGCCCACCGATGAGCCCAGACTGGCAGACTTCACCATAAACGGAAGCCCGAGCTTCTTTTTGATATCCTCAAATTTTATTTTCTTCTGGTCATCAAAATGAAAGGCAACAAACCTGGTAACGGGTATGCCCGCTTCCTGTAATAATCTTTTTGCAATGATCTTATTCATGGACACAGCCGAGCCCAGCACGCCTGTTCCGACCATCGGCAGATCAATGGCTTTAATCAGGCCCTGGATGCTTCCGTCTTCACCGTCCGTGCCGTGCAGCACGGGAAAGATGATGTCGATTTTCAGGCGGTCACCGCTGGCCAATAAAATAAACCCGGGTTTTTCAGGATCAAGGATCAGTCCTAACGGTTGCCCCTGGTCGATGTCTTTATCAACATTCTTTGTCAGGAACCACTTGCCTTTTGCATTGATGCCGATCGCGAGCGGTTCAAACTTTTCCTTATCAAGATGCTCGAAAATATTCCGGGCTGAATTTATCGACACGCCATGCTCCACCGAACGCCCGCCATACAGAATAGCAACAATCTTCTTCGATTCCATTGGAAAATTTAAGTACGAAAGTTACAAAAATAGAAGGTGGTTTTAAGGATATAGGTATACCTTTCTTGAATAGTACCGGCTGCCGATCTTCAGCCTGACAACGTATACACCTTTCATGCGGGCCGGCAATGGCAGGGGTACGGTTTCATTCAGGATGCGCTCATATTGAACCCGTGCAGCTACCTGGCCAGCCATGTTGATAACATTTATATCAACGGGTGCCGGCTCGCTCAGCTCAAATGTGATTACCGGTATGCCTTCTTCGTTCGTATAAAGAGCAAACGTTTCGCATTCGGGATGTAATACCTGAACAGAAGTTTCCAGTTCGTTGTTAGCCGGGTTAGGGTCTGTTTTACCATTTATACGGAGGATTCTCACCGTGATTGTATTTTCTCCGACAACCAGGGTAACACCGGATATCTTTATTTCTGCCAGTGTGGTAAAGGGCGGGGCCGTAAAATTAACTTCAGCTTCCGTGGTGATAGAATTTATGGTAAGTTTTAGGGTCAGTGAAGTAACGGGCGCACCACTCAGGTTTGCCACAGTGAACCGAAGCTCAGGGGTCTGATCGCAGATAATACTAACCGGGTTTTCAATTTCGAGAAGCTCAACATCAATGTCGCCCGGTACCGGCTCCTCCAATCCATGTGAGGTTGGAAGGCTCTTCCTGCGCGGACTGTTCTCCATCACCGTGATCATCCGGTCAACCTGGTTCCAGGTAAATAAATTCATGCTGACATCATCGGTATAATCCATGTAGTTTTGAAACATAATAGCCGGTGAGCAAATATCTGCCCGCGGATGTGCCGGGGTGTTGTACGTTTCTTTAGCTTGATTTGGCGTATCGTCTGCATAGTCGCTGGCCGTGCAGCCGGTATCATCACCCCAGATGTGCCGCAGGCCTAAGAAGTGCCCTACTTCATGGGTTGCGCTTCTGCCTTTGTTGTAGTGATCATCGAGATTGAAAGGACCGGCATCGATTGTTCCGAAAACACGGTAGTCCAGAATTACTCCATCGGTTAAACGGTTATTGTTTTCGTCTTCAAGTCCCGGTAAACCGGAAGACACCGGAAACTGGGCGTATCCCAAATAACTCTGGAATTTGATAACCCAGATATTCAGATAATCTTCCGCAGGCCAGTAGCTTAGCGCCTTAAATTGCGATTCAAGGCTGAGCGGCCATTGATCACGTTTGCCGTCTACCCGTACAATACCGTCTGTAGGCTGACCATCCGGATCTTGCTTGGCCAGTACAAATTCGATGTCTAAGTTTCCGGCAGCGGGAAGAAATTCTTCCGGTGTATTTCCCGCATCTGCATTTAACCGGTTAAAGTCTTTATTAAGAACATCTATCTGGGAAATGATTTGGGCATCCGGAATATTTTTGCCAACACCTTCTGCTTCCCCGTTATGGATAACATGAACAACTACCGGGATCCTGTACGGAGCACCGGTTGTCAGATTCTGAGAAAGATTTTTTTTACGGGCCCGGATTTTTTCGGACAGCGCTTTTTCAAACTGCTCGTCCGTTTCAAAAACCTTTCCCGTTGAACGGTTTATCTGTTGGTATTCAACGGTAGCGCATCTCTGCTGCGCATAAACGCCTGAACAAAAGGTAAGAAATAAAAAAAGTATGAGCGCAGGCCGCAATATTCTCATAACCCAACTATATCCTGTTCAAAACGGAAATGCGTACCGGCTTAGTATACGAGGCATTTAGTGTTGTTGCATGAAGAAACTCACCCCGGTTAATTGACATGCAGGTTAATCACTTCAATTCGGGTGATTTCGGGTACCGCTTTTTTGATGGCCTCTTCAACGCCCGCCTTAAACGTCATGGTGCTCATGGGGCAGGTGCCGCATGCGCCTACAAATTCCAGCGTAACAACCTTGTCGCTGGTAATCCGGGTGATCTTTACGTTTCCACCATCGGCTTCCAAGTAAGGGCGGATAGAATCGAGCGAAGCTTCAACGCGCTGGGTAAGGTCTTCAACGGTGGAGGTATTCATATCGTTAACCGGCTTAAATTTTCAATTACAAATGTAACATTTCGAAGGGTAACTTTACTATTTAAAATACCCGTTGGCGGAATGTTTGGTTATGCGTTTAACACGGTTTTTAAGGTCTGCGGCTGCGCATTCCGGATAGCCACCTGCCGCGCCAGCGATTCCGCCAGGTTCATGAACGCTTCACCTACGGGGCCATCTTTCAGCACGACCGGTAAACCGGAATCCCCGCTTTCGCGGATGGACTGCACGAGCGGGATTTCTCCAAGCAACGGAACACTATGCTTTTCCGCAAGCTTTTTACCGCCATCTTTACCGAAGATGTAATACTTGTTTTCCGGCAGTTCCTCGGGAGTGAAGTACGCCATATTTTCAACCACGCCCAGCACGGGAACATTAATCGCAGGCTGCTTAAACATAAGCAGGCCTTTGTTGGCATCGGCAAGCGCAACCTTTTGAGGGGTTGTTACAATCACCGCGCCTGTAACGGGTACAGTTTGTACAAGTGTTAAATGAATGTCACCGGTTCCGGGAGGAAGATCGATCAGTAAATAATCGAGATCGCCCCATAACGCATCGCTGAAAAATTGTTTCAATGCCGAGCTTGCCATAGGCCCGCGCCAGATCATGGCGCTGTCGGGAGGAGCCAAAAATCCGATCGACAACAGCTTTACGCCATATTGTTCAAGCGGAACGATCATGTTTTTACCATTGATCTGTTGTACGGCAGGCTGTTCATGCTCACAATTAAACATGACAGGCACCGATGGCCCGTAAATATCAGCATCGATAAGCCCGACCTTTGCACCGGTTTTCGCCAGGGCAACAGCCAGGTTAGCCGTTACAGTGGATTTGCCCACACCTCCTTTGCCTGAAGCGATAGCAATGATATTTTTAACGCCTGGTAATAAGGGTGTGTTTGATCGGGTAGTGGTTACAGAAGAGGTCATTGTAATGTCGATCCCGGTGCCTTCGCCTGTTATGGCTTCTACGGCATCGTAGCAATCCTGCCTGATCTTTTCTTTTAAGGGACACGCAGGGGTCGTGAGCACAACGGTAAAGCTTACTTTTCCGGGTTCAACCTTAATATCCCGGATCATGTTCAGGCTTACCAGGTCGCGCTTCAGATCGGGGTCTTCAACCTTCGAAAGTGCCTGTAAAACATCCTTTTCAGTAAAATTCATGCTGCAAATTATGAGTTGAGGCTCGAAGTTGAAAATTTTGAGGCCTTCCGGCAGACAGGTTCGAAA
>CAZIGG010000103.1:0-10728 GCA_964538575.1 uncultured Roseivirgaceae bacterium | reverse complement strand
AGATCAGTAGTTGAAGAATTAACACAACGATCGACACGACTGCCATCAGGCTGATGATCAGAAAGGCAATCCCTTTTCCTTTCAACTCTTCAGAAGGTGTTGACGCCTGAAGCAGTTCAAATATCTTAAACAATGTTTTGGTTGCCCGCCACGCAAAAACAATAAATAGAAGGAAGGCAAGGAGCAAGCCTCCAGCCCGGCCGCTGGGTGTACTTTGTGATACCATTTTTGCCAGGAATAATGCTGCGGCTCCGGATATTCCACCCGAAGCAAGCGCGGTTTTGGCCTTCATGCCGATGAAGATCACGGATACAACTCCGCAAAGAATTAAAAATACGCCATAAAAGGCGAGAAGCGTTGTATGAAGTTCCATAGACAGTTACTAATCGATTGAAAGATACTGTAATTTCAAGAATGGAATAGGGTATTGCCAACGTTGTGTTGAAAAACTAAACGCTTTTGTTCTTTTTCTTGTGAACAAGCGCTCCGTTATCCTCTTCACCTGCAGTTGAAATGGCGCCTTCGGTTGGCTCTATTTCTTTCCCGTATCGTTTGGCATACACCTGTGTAAACTCTGCACCAAACAGCAGGATAAGGCCTGCATACGAAACCCAAAGCATGATCAGGATAATGCTTCCTGCCGCGCCATAGGTTGAGCCGGGATCACTTTTACCGAAATAGAGCCCGAGCCCGAACTTGGCCAGGGTAAATAAAATTGCTGTAAGAATTGCCCCCGGCCAAACATCCCTCCACCGCACCTGTGCATCGGGGAGAAATTTGTATAAGGCAGCGAATAGAATAGTTATCACCGTAAGGGACAATGCGATATCCGCGAACCTGAATAACACGTTAAGTGAATCGGATAAGTGAAGAGCAACCCAATCGCTGAAGGCGCTTAACCCTGCCGACAACGCAAGCGACACCAGCAATAAAAATCCAACAGCCAGAATTAATCCAAAGGAGAACACCCGGTCGCGAATGAGTTTCAAAAACATCTTCTTCGGCTGAGGTTTCACTTCCCACATTTTATTCAGGATTTGCTGCATTTGATAAAATACCCCGGTTGCGCCAAAAATGAGCGTAGCAATGCCCAGTATTGTGGCCAGCGTATTTCCTTTTGATTCACTTGCCTTGCCGATGATGGCTTCTACGTCACTCGCGGTATCGCCACCAATCATTCCTTGTATCTGACCGGTTAACTGCGAGGTGATCTCACCCTTGTCGTAGAAATATCCGGCAACATTTATAATGATTACCATCAAACCGGGTAATGAAAATATGGTGTAATAGGCTATGACAACACTATTGGCAAAAGGTTCCCGCTCATTCCACTGTTTAAAAGTGTCTTTAAGCATGGTTCCGAAATTTTTGAGCAAGGTTATAAGTTTACGCTTGCGGTACGTTGTTTGCGATTTTGCCATGAATGTGTAAGGATAACTTCTTGCTACACGCTAAAAATTGTACCAGTACAAGGGAAGTGTTCTGAGGCAGTAAACAAAACCTGATGTAGACTTTTCTCTACAAAAAGTAATGCAATCAGATAAGTTTCTTCAGCATGGCGTGCTGCCCGGCAACATACGTTTTAGCATCTGCAAATTGACCGGTCAGGATTTTCTCCTTAAAAACAGCAGGCTCCATCTCAACCAGCTCAATTGATTCATTTTCATTTGCGAGGCCACCGCCTTTACTTTTTTTATCGGCATCGGTAACCAACGCAAAGTAGATGTGGTACCGCTCGGATGTATAGGCAGGCGAGGAGAAGCAGGTAACTAAGCAGGTGAGCTTGTCTTTTTTTACCCGGTAGCCGATCTCTTCCTCCGTTTCACGAAGGGCTGTAGCGAAGGGCTCTTCACCTTCATCTACCTTTCCGGCAACAACTTCAACCAGATATTCATTGGTTTTTGGAGCGGCTCCGTACCGAAACTGTTTGGTGAGAATGATCTTGTTGGAGTCGGTATTCAGCACCAAAACACAGGAGGCATCCTGTCGCGCAACCCTGACACGGGAAAAGGTAGTACCGGCTTCACCCTGGAGTTTGCCTTTTTCAAGCGTGAGTGAATCGTTGAAAACAATTTCTTCATGAAGTATTTTTGTCATGGCGCTTTTCCTGTAAAAACAGCTTCAAGATAGCAGTTCTGGTCGCGCTCCCGGCCTTTGTCGATAATTTTAATATATTTCAGGTCATTTTTTGAACTTTTACGACCATAATCTTATTCACTTCATCGTTATTCTTATAAAGAATTATCTTTAGCCTTCATTTGTCTATACTCTCATGCGAACGTTATTATTTAGCCTGGCCTGCATAGTTTCTCTTTCCGTTTCCGCTCAAAAAAACCAACCGGATGCCTTGATGTCAATCATCGAGGCTGAGTTGAATCGTGAAATGAGCGAATTTAAGAACGCTTCCGTGCCGCCTTACTACATTGCTTACCGCGTAACGGATTCTCAAAATGGCGGAGTGGTTTCTTCTTTCGGAAGCCTTATTTATTCTTCCACCAACCGGTCGCGCTACCTGTCTGCGGAAGTCCGGGTAGGAGATTACAGCTTTGATAATTCACATCCGCAGGAAGATCCTTACGGAATGGGTTTCAACTCGTTTATGGGCGGGCGATCCGCACCGCTTACCCTTGAAGACAAACCGGAAGCCATCCAGGTAACCTTATGGGAACAAACCCAAAGCGGTTACCGCAAGGCTTTAACAGAATATAAGAATGCAAAGAGTAAAAGGGACAGTACAGAGAAGGTTCCGATCTCTGATTTTTCTAAAGAAAGCGTAACCGTTTACCTTGAGCCGGCACCCGCTGCGCTTGAAACCATCTTCAATGAAAAAGAATGGAAAGAACGAATCAAAAAAATTAGTGCACCGTTTCTCAGCAACCCGAATATCATTGAAGGTGAAGCTTCCATGCGCGTGGAGATCGAACGGAAGTATTTTATCTCTTCCGAAGGCGCGCGCATTGCGCAAAACCGGGCTTATGCTTTTCTGTACATCAGCGGATCGATTCGTGCTGAAGACGGAGATGTAATCCCGCTTCATAAATCCTATTATGCATTAACTCCGGCAGCGCTTCCCGCAGACGATGTTCTGCTGGCGGATGTAAACAAAATGATCAGCCAGTTGGAGAAGCTTCGGGTTGCACCCTTAGCGGAACCGTATACAGGCCCGGCAATTCTCTATTCACACGCAGCGGGTGTATTCTTTCATGAGATCTTCGGCCACCGGGTGGAAGGGCATCGGTTCAAGGATCAATCGGACGGACAAACATTTCAGGGAAAAGTTCAGGAGCAGGTACTCCCGTCAACCATGAGCATTACGTTTGATCCAACCCGCTCTCACTTTAATGAACAAGCGCTTAACGGTTATTATAAGTTTGACGATGAAGGCGTTGAAGGGCAAAAAGTGAAAGTGGTAGACAAAGGCGTTCTGAAAACCTTTTTAATGTCACGAACACCGATCAGGGGTTTTGACAAATCAAACGGCCATGCGCGAACAGACGGAGGCGCTGCTCCGGTTTCGAGGCAGTCGAACCTGATTATTGAAAGCGAAAAACTTGTGGGGATGACCGACTTGCGCAAAATGCTGATCAGCGAATGCAAAAAGCAAAAGAAAAAATACGGCTACCTGTTTATGGATGTGATGGGCGGGTTCACTACAACCGACCGGTTTATGCCAAACGCCTTTAATATTTTTCCAACAGAAGTTTACCGGGTTTATGCCGATGGCAGACCAGACGAACTGGTGCGTGGAGTGGACCTGATTGGAACCCCGTTAGCAATGTTTGCTGAAATAAAGGCAGCGGGCGACAAGAGTGAAGTGTTTACAGGTTTCTGCGGTGCTGAATCCGGCAGTATTCCCGTTACTGCAATCTCGCCATCCCTGTTTGTAAAACGTATTGAAACTCAAAAGAAACCGGTTACGCAGATCGATAAAACACTTCTGCCGATGCCAACTGATAAATAGTCATTAACCGAAGCAACTCCATCATGCGATATTTTATTGTTTCTCTTTTAATCGTGCTCATGTTACCGGCTGGCCGCCTTGGCGCTCAGTCCAGACCCGAAGATGATTTTATTCTCAGGGCTATGAAAGATGAACTGGCGCGGAGCATGACGGAACTGAAGTTGCCGGGGCAAAACAAGCCGTTCTTCATCATGTACGGCATATCAAATCAGCGGTCCTACTCGGTTTCCGGAACGCTGGGCGCTATCATCCGGTCCGATGAAGAACCCTACCGTGAAAAAACTACTGTCCGCATTCTGGTTGGGGATTACGAATTCAACGATGAAAGCCTGGAGGATGACCTGACCAGTTCGCCAACCCTGCGGGATTTAGCATTGCCAATTGATTCGGATTATGCGGGCATCAGGCGGTCGTTATGGTCAACAACGGATAATGTTTATCGCAATGCCGCGAAACACTTTGCAAGCCACCAGGAAACGCTTGCCGAAATGAAGAAATCGATTGATGACGTTCCGCACCGTAAATTTGGCCGCGTGCCGGCTACGCAGATCATTGCCGATTCGGCAGCGTTTTCGTTTGACAGGAAAGGCTGGGAGCAAAAAGTAAAAAAACTTTCAGCGCTTTTCCTGGATAAGCCGGCAATCGTTAACTCAGCGGTAATGGTTCAGTGTGTACAGGGATATCAGTATCTGGCGAACACGGAAGGAACGATGGCCCGTGTTCCTGAACAATTCGTGATGTTTATGGCAATGGCCCGGATGAAAAATGACGCTGATGAATTTGTATCCCGGCAGATATTTCATGTAGCCGCACGTTCGGAAGATCTTCCTGCGGAGCAGCTCCTCGAAACTGAAGTTAAGCAGATGATCCAAAGTATGGAGAACGCGGAACTGGCGGAAAAATTTAATGAAGATTATTCGGGGCCTGTGCTGTTAATAGGCGATGCCGTAAGCAATTTCCTCACGGGCTCATTGCTTTCGCAGCGGGAAGGAATTATGGCCAGCGATAATATCCAGCGGTTAAAAGGGTATCAATACTCTGATCCTGAATCAGCGCTGGATATGAAAATCGGGAAAACCATTACGAGCACCCAGATGACCGTTAAGGCAAGGCCTAAGCTGAAGTCCTATAACGGTATTTTGCTGCTGGGTTCATATGAAATTGACAAGGAAGGTGTCGTTCCCCCCGATGAGCTAACGATTATCGAAAAAGGTGTTTTAAAAACGCTGCTGAATAACCGCACGATAACCCATGTGTCACAAACGGCAAATGGATTTGCATCGGGACCTGGCGTGCTGGAAATAACTTTTGCAGGTAAAGACACGGAGAAAACATTAAAAGAAAAATTGATTAAGAAGGCTAAAGAAGAAGGCCTGGAATACGCAATCATTGTCCGGGAAGCGGGTGAGTCCGGGTCTTTTGCACCGCAATCTGTGTACAGGGTATCGGTAGCCGATGGATCGGAAACGCTGGTTCGAAATGCACGGCTTGGATTCTCAAACTTAAAAGACCTTAAGAAGGTGATGGGCGCTTCCGCTGAGTACGCGGTTGACAATCGCTCAAGCTTAAGAATGGAACAGGCCTTGTCCGTGATCGCTCCGAAATGTTTGCTGATTGAAGAATTGGACATCACCTCGTTCCGGACGCCTTCATTAAAGCAGGATGAATACGTTCCAAGCCCGTTGGTGAAAAAGTAAATCGTAAGGCAAGGGGCTTAATTTATTCTTCCGGAACAAGCGTACCGTAATCAATATAAAGCTCTTCCCCCGAACGGATATCCGTTAGTGCTTCAAAGTACTCACCGTCATTGATCGAGCGAATGTTTGGCGTATCGGAGTGATTGAGAAAATGAGAGAGGTCGAGTTTCTTAAAACCGTTGCCCGGAACGAAGTAATTCAAATTCTCATCGTACAGGCAATAGTTGTGCACCAGGAATTTTGCGTGGGCGGGCAGGGCCTCTACTTCTTCCGCTGAAAGCAGGATCCACTTATCATCAGGATCGGGCCTGCTGAACATGTCGCGGCAGCCTTTCGGAATGTCCCGTATTGCAATAACCCCGGTACCCGCTGTGGCTGAAGGCTTTAGCATCACATACGTATTGTCAGACAGTTCCTCCAGCAGTTGAGACTTGTTCATGTTGCTCTTATTAATCAGCCGCAAATGTAAACGAAGCAGGCGATTTCATGGAATTTGTGCTTAAAAAGCATTCCGTTTTTAATCTCTCCTGTGAGTGCATATATTGTGGTGACATTCACAACGTACACCGCCATGAAAAAAATATTCACCGTTATCCTTTTTGCGGCAACAACCACCTCGTTATCTGCCCAAACATTCACCCTCAAAAGCAATGATGTAGGCGGGCAGGCCACGCAGAAGCAGTTCGCCAATGTTTTCGGATGCAAGGGCGAAAATATTTCTCCCCAGCTTTCGTGGGAAAACGCTCCTGCAGGTACGCAAAGCTTTGCCGTAACCATCTTTGATAAAGACGCGCCAACGGGCAGCGGCTTTTGGCATTGGGTGATCTTCAATATTCCCGCGGATGTGAAAGAATTAAAGTCAGGAGCCGGTGATATTTCAAAAGACCTTGCTCCAAAAGGCGCCATTCAGATTAAAACCGATGCGGGAACTCCGGGTTACGTTGGGCCATGTCCGCCTCCTGGCGCACCGCATGAATACCTCATTACCGTATTTGCCCTGAAGAGCAAGCTTGAACTGGATCAGAACGCAACACCAGCGTACGTAGGATTCAACCTTTCTTTCCAGGTGATTGAGAAGGCATCAATCGTCATGTACGGCCAGCGATAGACCTTACTTCCTGAATATCACTATAACTGATTGATTTTCAAATTTTTATTTATTATAACAGGAAGTATATTCTACACGCCAGCTCCCTAAATTTTACTATCTTGGAAAGCCCATGAACAGGCGCTGATGCCCTATGAAGAATGTTTTACTAGTAGACGATGACAGTACATTTCAGTTTATCGGCAAGGCATTGCTGAAATATGTTGGCGTGCCGCCCGAAAACATTCAGTCTGCGCTTAGCGGAAAACATGCCATGGAATTGCTGACATCGTTTTATGCCGCAAACCAATCCCTGCCGGATTTGATTTTATTAGATTTGAACATGCCCATTATGGATGGGTTCGGATTCCTCGATGCCTTCAATAAGCTTGATCATCCCGAAAAGGCTAAAGCAAAAATTATTGTATTGACCTCTTCTCATAACGCTGCGGATATGGAACGCGTACGCAAGTTTGGCGTAACCAAATACATGACCAAACCTTTGCAGGAAGACGATCTTCGGGCAGAGCTGGCATAGATTCAATCATTTTTCAGGTGAAGGAAAAGGCATCGGCCATTCCGGTTATCTTTGCACCATGATGAACAGCACGGAGCAGGAAGAGCGGGAATACCTGGAGCAGATCAGGGAAAAGCTTCTGCTCGCAATAAAACGTGCAGATGAAAGCGTAAAGCAGTTTTCAGAAGAACTCCGCCAGAACAAGGAGTACATTCATGAACACCAGTCAGGCATGGATGAGGCTGACATGGTTGCAGCAGAACAGTCTGTTAACCGCATGGCGTTCTCCGGTGAAGGTGCCGTGGCGCGTAAGCGCAGGCTGCTGAAGCTGATGGATTCGCCTTACTTCGGCAGGATTGATTTTATTCCGGAAGGCGCAACGGAAGAAGCAGTTTACATCGGCATCTATACATTCTTCGATGAGCTTGAACGCGCCAACCTGGTCCACGACTGGCGCGCACCCGTTTCGTCTATGTTCTATGACTATGAACTGGGCGAAGCTTCTTACCAAACACCTTCCGGAAAAATTTCGGGAGAAATAACGCTGAAGCGGCAATACAAGATTCGCGACAGTAAGATGGAGTTCATGATCGAGAATGCCGTGAACATCCACGATGAAGTGCTCCAGCAGGAATTGAGTAAGTCGGCTGACGACAAAATGAAAAATATTGTCGCCACCATCCAGCGCGACCAGAATGCCGTCATCCGCAACGAAACAACCCCGGTGATGATTATCCAGGGAGTTGCCGGATCGGGGAAGACGAGCATTGCATTACATCGTATTGCATTCCTGTTATACCGCTTTCGCGATGAGATCCGGGCGAGAGACATTCTTATCCTTTCGCCTAACAAAGTATTTTCAGATTATATCAGCAATGTATTGCCGGAGCTGGGCGAGGAGCATATCCCGGAAACGGGAATGGAAGATCTGGCGAACGAGTTATTGGAAAACAAAATTCCGTTTCAGACATTTTTTGAACAGGTCGCTTTGTTGCTGGAGCAGCACGACAGGCACTATATCGACCGGATAAAATTCAAAGCTTCGTTTGACTTTCTGAGTACGCTTAACCGGTACCTCATTCATATTGAGAATAATTACTTTGATTTCACCGAGCTGAAAGTCGGCAAGGTTATGCTTCCGTTCCCGTTTATCCAGGAACGTTTTCGCGCCTATCACCGGATGCCGTTGTTAAGGCGGTTTCCGGAAGTTGTGCGCGATGTCAGCAATCATTTACGCAACATTGTACAACGCAAGCTAACGGGCGAAGAGAGGAACAAAATCTGGCAGGCAATTCCGCGCATGTTCCGGTTCAGTAATGTGCTGGATATTTATCGCGATTTTTATGCCTGGATGGGCAAGCCCGAAATGTTCCGGACGATGGCAGGGGGGAAGCTTGAGTTCGGTGATGTGTTTCCCCTGATTTACTTCAAGATGCGGCTGGAAGGATATGAAGCGCATGACCGCGTGAAGCATCTGCTGATCGATGAGATGCAGGATTACACACCTGTACAGTATGCAGTGCTCGCACGGTTATTCAGTTGCAAGAAAACCATCCTGGGCGATGTGAGCCAGATGGTTAATCCGTACAGCGCGTCATCCGCGGAAGGCATTGAACGCGTGTTCCCGCAGGGTGATGTGGTGAAGCTGTTCAGAAGCTACCGTTCAACGGTTGAGATCACGATGTTTGCGCAACGGATTTCCAGCAACCCAAACATCATCCCGATGGAACGGCACGGAGCTGAGCCGGAAGTATTGGGTTTCGGCAGCAATGCTGAAGAGCTTGACGCGTTAAAGGAAATGATCGTTCAGTTCAGGAAATCTTCGCATCAATCGCTGGGGATCATTTGCAAAATCCAGGAGCAGGCTGAGTTTGTGTTTGATAGGCTGCGCGCGCAGGATGTTCATTTGTTAACACCCGACAGTTCATCCTTTCATGAAGGCGTGATTATCACAACGGCTCACCTGGCAAAAGGGCTGGAGTTTGATGAAGTGATCATTCCGTTTGCTTCGGCTAAGAATTATAACACGGATGTTGATCGCAGCATGCTGTATATCGCATGCACCCGTGCCATGCACCGGCTAACCCTTACGTTTACGAAAGAACAGACCAGCTTTAGTAAGGCTGGATAAGCATACATGACAAATACGGTTGACCTGATCGATACATTACACCTGCACTACACAAGGTTTTCCGGGTTGCTTTTCTTATTGGAGGTTGATCCGGCAGCCTTTTCGATATCCATGTCCCTGAGTTATAAAAACATGGTCTTTAAGCTTAAACAAGCTGAGACTTTGTATGTACAGGCCGCGTATGAGTATGACGAAAAAACAGCAGCGTTAGTAAATTTCTATTCCCCGGATCCGAAAGCGGAAGTTTTATTAGCACCGTACCTTGAAAAACTGTTTCCGCAATCCGGTGAATACTTCATTGCCCCGTTGAACTATGAACCGCTATCGGATCAGGTGCATCTGTACCTGACGATTGCAGAATCTGTTGCCAGGCAGGCATACTTGTGTGCATCCGGAGATGATTATAGCCCGGGATATTTCAGTACGGTAACGTTGAACGCTGACGGTATACTGCTGGAGCAAATCAATCATAAAAACTCGCGTTCGCTCGCACACAAGCAGGATTATTCCCTGCGGGATCTTACATTCTTTATTCCTTATGGTTCTCATAAACCGGACAGGCTCTATAACGAAGAATATATTGGCAGGATGCGCATTCTTTTTTCGGACAGGTCATCGGCCAACAATAAAGACTGCGGCAATAAAATCCGCGAACAGATTAATGCGGAAAGAATGAAATTCGATTCGGAGATGTAACGTACTTCTCGACCTTCAACTCATCCAAATTTCAAAGGTTATTTTTCTATAAAAGGGTTCGTAGTTGTGCAACAGCTACTTTTGTTGTGGGCTGTTGGGCTATCCCCATTGTTTCCAAAAGTCGCTGTTTGTCGCGGTGATTAAAATAAGTATTACATGAAGAACAGTCACAAGTCCAATAGCGATAGGTTGTCGTGATGTAAATTTTCCAATGTCGATTATTAGCCCGTACAATGGAAATTGCCCAAGTAGAAGTGCCCAAACAAAAAAACCACCACCGCTTTCAAAAACACTTGAAAGAAAAAAGAAAGGATAAAGTAGCAATGTCGGGATTGGTGTCCCGTGCCCTCCACCTGCTGTCATAATTGAAATTATCATAATCAGGGGAGTCGCAATTGCAAGCCGCTTTGTCCACGTGAATTTCATTGAGTTTGTCGCCCGGTTATTTTTTGTTTAAAGTCCGTGAGAAATTTTATCGGCTTACACGTTTTTGTCCACGAGCCAGCCCAATTGCCCACAATGTTTGTGCATAAGCAGTGGCGGTTTTTGAAAACGTATTTGTCCACCGTGACCAAACGTGGTAGCGAAGATAAAACTTTATACTTACTCATCACCCGCCATTGGTTATAGCTTTTGTTG
>CAZIGG010000102.1:0-10754 GCA_964538575.1 uncultured Roseivirgaceae bacterium | reverse complement strand
AGCTACAAGCCTGCCCGGCTGACGCCAGTCAGACAGGCTTGCGGCAGGTTGGGGGAAACCAAAAAAAACGACAGTAAAATGAAAAAGCATCTCGTTCTTTTAATAAATGGTATCCTATTAACCGGGTTAATAGGATATTCAGTTTACATAAACAATCGATCAGATGATCTCAAATATCAATATGAGAATGCCTATAGTGGCTTCGAGGAACTTGACAGGAACTATTTCCCCAAATTAAAAAGCATTGGCATAGAAATTGAAAAAAATCTGAACGAGCCTGAATTTGATCAATTCCCGGATTCAATCAGGTTAAAGATGATCCATCAGAATCGTTTTGGTTCATATTTTTATGATTATAAACTAAACACAGACTGGGTATTTAGGGTGATTAAAGTAGAATTAGAAGAACAGTTAGTGGCGATTCGGGCATTAACCGCTATTGGTGTATTGTCATTATTACTTAATGGCTTTTATATATTTTTTAAGGAAAGGGTTTGATGTAACTGGTAATGCCCCGGAACTGGCGCGGAACTTCGAGGCTGTGTAAAAACTAAAATTCTCTCAATTAAAGTTAGTCAGCTCTCATGTCACGCGAGCTTCCATTTAAATCCTGTTATTTCTTCTTTTATGCTGTCAAATGATGCCAGGGAGAGCCATCTTCTAAAGTTGTACGCGATAGTGTAGATCGTAGCTTCTGTCTGAACACCCTTTAATCCCCTGGTTAATAGTGGTATTTGCCCCATCCAATATTTTATTGTTCCGAATGGATGCTCTGACAGCATTCTCCGCATACGCATTTTTTCCTGACTTCCGCATTTTTTTGACAATGATTGGAAAAACGTTGAATACGCTTTAAAAACAAATATTTCTGGTAGTTCTTGGGTGTTAAAATAGGGGCTTTACCTTTGTTTTTGTGTTTATCAGAAAATTAAAGTCAAGCAAGGGTAAGGTATACGTTCAAGTTGTTGACAAAGGCTCGGGGAAATATAAAGTCTTGAAAAGTTTTGGTGGGGCTTCTGACGGCAATGAGTTGTCTGGCTTGTTGCGGGTCGCCCAGCAATGGGTGGATATATTATGAAAGTGACGGCCGGGTCTTACAATTCGGACCCAGGGTACAATCTTACAATAAGTTCGCTACATCCTATGGGTTTCCTGGCTATGGAGTTACGCCAACCGACTTTCCCGGCCCTCCAAGTGACGTATTTCCAACGAACGTGACTGCGAAACGCCTTTCCAGTATTGTGTCCGATAAATATACTGTCTTTTTTGACGCGGGATTAACACGTGAAGATATTGAAACCGATTCCGGGGCAAGTAAAGCGCTTACAAAAATACGAGTTATAGCTTCAGAAGGCTTTACGGTAAAACAAATGACATTCGATTATGAATACTTTGGAGGTAGCGGTGGCAGCTGCGTACACTGTAGATACCTTAAGCTGAAGTCTGTTACAGAAAACGGACATGAAGGCGGTTCAAAGTTTATGCAGCACAGCTTCGAGTATTATAATGAAAATGCGGGCTTTGGTTCAGGTGTTTCGTCCGAAGTAGATAAGTTCGGGTACCTGAGGGGGCAGGGCATTTTAGGGTATATGTATATCAGCAACGACATTTACCCGTATGGCGGTGTTAACCGTACTCCCGTTTTCGAAGCAGCCGTCAATGGCGCCTTAAAAAAGATTACATATCCCACGGGAGGAAATACAACATTTACATACGAGGCCAACCGGTATAATAACGGAAACGGAAATGTAATGAACAACGGGGTGCGGGGTTTGCCGGCCATCCGGCATAACCATCTATCCACCAATGAAATTTATGCTATTGATACCTTCCGGATAACCTATCAGCAATATGTGAAAATTTTGTTTACGCGTACGGATAAAGACGGACCCTACGATCCGGAAACAGACCCCGCTGAGGTTTGGCACAATAACGTCCCGGAATTTGAGATCAGGAGGGTTAACCCCATGTACGATGAAGAAGGAAATTTCATGTACGAAACCGTGGCAGGAGGAACCCCGGCATACGAGGGCAAGATTATATGGAATGCTGATAACGTGGGCAAGACCGATTCCGTATCGCTCAACCCGGGCAAGTATATTATCAAGACAATCTGCGATTACCACGAGCTCGAGGTAACAGCAGTTGTTTTCTACACGTTCGACACGGGCATTCCCGATCCGGGAGATGTGGGCCCCGGTATCCGCCTGAAAAGCCTTGCCCATAATAACGGGTACGGAAAAATACTATCGAAAGAATTTTTGTATGCAGATGCGAATGGTTTTTCCTCCGGAGTGCTGCTGCAAAACAATATGTATGACACCCGGGAGTTCTCCGATATTTTTCACAGTACAGATTATCATGGTAGTGAAGTCTGGAGAAATATATATACAACGTACACTTCCTCCCTGGCAGAAACGCCTGGCCTGGGGTTACCCATGTACTACCAGCGGGTTGTGGAACGGACAGCTTCTTCAACCGTAGAGGTTCTTCAGTCAGACTATGAATACCGGTATTTTGCAGGGACAAAAGAAACGGAACTTATCAGTAAAACAGATTATGTAAAGTCCGGATCAGCCTTTACACCGCTGTCTACAATAGAGAATACGTTCAGCAGCGAATTTTACAGTGAGAATTTTGCAGGTATGGATATTTATGTCAAGGCAAATCACGTTACGCTTGAACTCCCCGGGCTTTCTTCAAATGAGTATGATTTTGTGTCAAGGATGGAGTCGGTAACCTGGAAACATCCCATACTGTCAAGGCAGATACAGTATGAAAATGGCCAGGCCAAAACAGTCGAAACACATTCGTACTACGATGAGAACGGCACACGCAATCTTACCGCCACCAAAACCACATTGTCTGATGGCACAACACTTTATACCCGGTATAAATACCCGGAGGATTATGCCGGTATAAGCGCCTTATCAGAAATGGTGTCCGCGAATATGGTATCACTCGTTATCGAAGAGCAGGTGTGGAGAAAAGATCCGTCAGGCGATTCGGTGATGATCAGCGGCAGGGTAAATGAGTATGCAGGAAAACGTCTGAAGGCGATTTATGTGCTGGAGTCGGCCGAAGGCATCAGTACGCTGAACGCGGAGAATAAAAACGCTGCAGGGTTATACAAAACCCTGATCAGCGATAGCCGGTATAAAAAGAAAATAGAGTTTACATACGATGCCTCGGGCAGGGTGGTAAAACAACAGCTTACAGATCATCCGCCTGTTTCTTACCTGTGGGCACACCCGGCCCTGACCGGATCGGGATCGGCTGTCCGGGGCAATACGTATCCTGTGGCCGAAATCAAAAACGCGAGCCCCGATTCGGTGTTCTATACCAGCTTTGAGGATGCCACAGGCGTTATGGATGCTTTTTTTACAGGGTATAAAGCCAAGCCTGATTCTTTTAAAATCAAGCGGACATTCCAGGGGACCTATACACTTACCTATTGGAAAAAGACGGGCAGCAACCCCTGGCAGTTAATGAAGGAAACACTGACCAACCCATCTGGCTACATTATTCAGGCGGCCGGTTCTTATATTGACGAGGTGCGTCTTTATCCGGCAGGAGCACAGTTGACAACCTATGCCTACAACCCGGGTGTCGGGCTCAGGCATATTAACGATGCCAACAATAAAATTACTTTATATGAATATGATCCGATGGGAAGATTACAAACCGTCAAAGATCACAAGGGGAACCTTTTAAACACGTATCAATACCATGTTAAAGACCAGATTCTTTTTCCTGCTGCTGAGTAGCCTGGTGATGTTCGGTGGCGTTGCCCGGGCCCAGGGTGAGATGAAAAACGACACCATCCGCAGGACAAGCCCGGCCCTCAATGACTCTGTGTTGAATGTTGTAGCACAGGTACTACCTGGTGGCGGAGGGGGAGGTCCCGGATGGACAGGCCCCACTTCGGTAACGTTGGGATCTACGCACACTTATACGTTCGATAACGGGACTTCACCCCCCGGCCTGGTGTGGTTTGTTAACAAGTGCCTGATTGTTTCGTATTCACAGACCGGCACCGAATACAGCATTACCGTTCAATGGGTCGAAACCGGAACGGGGAGTTTATACCTGTCCTACGATGAAGAGGTTATACCCCTTGAGTTCACCATACGGAATGTAACCATTAGCGGCAGCATGCCGGCCACGCCCAACACAACCTTTACGGTGCTCTCCACAAGTTGCAACCGTACCGTAATTAAGCGAAACACAAACCCGCCATCGGGTTATACCTGGTGGTGGCAAACCTCCCCGACAGGCAGCAACTCGTTTCTCGGCTCTGCCGACACCGTTGTGCTGACCACCCCGGGTGAAACGACCTTATACCTCCGTTCCAACATGAACGGCACCCCGCTCTGGAGTACCGCCCAGAATGCGGGAACCAGGACAGTTGCTACCCCGCCTGCGGCACCGGCTACTGCTACAGATGGACATGTGATAAGCAACACCACCACGGCTGTTCCGCTCAGCGTAAGTGCCGTAGCAGCTGCAACCAGCTACAATTGGTACCAGCAACCAACAGGCGGTACGGTTTATGCCAACACGGCAACTCCTGCCTATTCACCCAATGTACCGTCCGGTATTGCCCTGCAGACATATTATGTTGAAGCTGTTATTGGAACATGCAAAGGCTCTGCCCGGAAAAGCGTAACGGCATACCGATACCCCGAACCGGTGATCGCCTCAAGCGAGGGCAGCATCAACATGAATTCGCAGGCCGTGCTCTCGGTTGAGAACTATGGGTACGATACCTATCAATGGATAGACGGGAACAATCAGGATATTCCTGGCGCAACCAGCGCTTCCCATACAACCAGTGCTAAAGGAGACTATAAGGTAAGGGTATCGAAACAAACCAGCCCTTTATACACAACACTCACTGCCTACACCGTAGGCTCGGGTCTGGAGGGGCTCAACATGAATTACATCGTTTCCAACACCATCCTTGTTGAAGGTGTTACAGCCATGGAAGATGTGGATGAGCTTACCGTGCAGGAGAAAACACAAACCATACAATACTTCGATGGCCTCGGAGCGCCCATGCAAACGGTGGTTACGCAGGGCTCGCCCCTGATGAAAGACATCGTGCAGCAAAGCGTGTACGATGGCTTCGGCCGCGAGCACCGCAAATACCTGCCCGTTGTGGTGAACCGGAACAGCGGCTGGTACAAGCCCGGCATCCTCAACGCCCGCGGGGCGTACTCCAGCATCGCGGAAGATTTTTACCAGGACAACCCGACCGCAAAAATTGCGCAGGACACCATGCCCTATACCCAAACCGTGTTCGAGGCATCGCCTTCCGGCAGGCCGCGGAAAGACTACGGTGCAGGCGCTGAATGGACCGTGAACAACAAAGCTGTCCGTTACGATTACCGCATCAACGCGCATTCAACCTCGGCCAATGACACGGCCGAAACAGTGATCGCCTGGCGGATCAACAGCAGCAACCGCCCGGCACGCAGGGCTGAGGCCACCGGCTACGTAACCTCCACCGGGTGCTATGCGAACAACCAGCTGACCATTAAAATAGTGAAAGACGAGCAGGGCAATGCCGTGCGCGAATACACCAACAAGCAGGGGCAGGTTATCCTGAAGAAAGTGCAGGCTAAAGCCCCTGACTCAACCAACCTGAACAGCGCAGACGGCTGGGCATTGACCTACTATGTGTACGACCGCACGGGCAACCTCCGGTTTGTGCTTCCACCGGAGCTGAGCAGGCTTGCGCACAGTGGCGACACCGCAATGACCACCACGCGCTTAAGCAGCTGGGCATTCCAGTATACCTACGATGCGCGCAGGCGCATGATCACCAAACAAGTACCCGGTGCGGGCGCGGTATACATGGTATATGATAACCGCGACCGGCTTGTGCTTACACAGGACGCGAACCAGCGCACAAAAAAGGAGTGGAGCTTCACCAAATACGACCAGCTTAACCGCCCGGTAGTGACCGGTATTTATACCCATGCCACTGTTGCGGACAGGGAAACAATGGCCGGCCTGATTAACACCAACCAGTTTGCGGAAAGTTATGACAACACCAAACCGCATGGCTATACTACGGACATCTTCCCAACCACCAACCTTACCGTACACAGTGTAACCTTCTACGACAATTATGCTTTCCGCGAAGACCTTGCCGGTAACAGCTATAATTTTAAACACGATCATCTCACCGGGCAGGACGGGGATTACTTTACCCGCGTGAAAGGATTGGTGACCGGAACAAAAACAAACATCCTGGGAAGCAATGATTACTTATGGAGCGTGAGCTATTACGATGACAAATACCGCACCATCCAGGGCGTGATCCAAAACCATAAAGACAGCCTCGACCGCATGACCAACATCTATGATTTTGTGGGCAAGGTGATGAAAACCAAAACCACACATAGCACGGCAAGCCAGAGCACAGACATTACCCGCACGTTTGCTTATGACCATGGAGGAAGATTGCTGAAGGTGTATCATAGAATCAATGCCGAAGACTCCGTGCTGCTCGTTAAAAACGAATACAACGAGTTGGGCCAGCTTGTAACCAAAGATTTACATTCACGCAATGAAACAAACTTTGCACAGACCGTTGACTACCGCTATAATATCCGCGGCTGGCTCGCCAGCATCAACGACCCGGCCATAAGCAACAATGCCCTGTTTAGCTTCAGCCTGAAATACAACGACCCGGCTGTCAACGGAGGCGCAGCCCAGTATAACGGCAATATCAGTCAGGCGATCTGGAAAACAGCAGGCAATGACGAAACCTCGTACGGGTACTACTACGACCCCATGAACCGCATTACCGAAGCAAAATACTACAACCACATGCGGGCTGCGGAGAACAACCGCTATAACGAAGCCATTAAAGATGGCGCCAGCAGCGGCTACGACCTGAACGGCAATATCCTTAAGCTCCAGCGCAGCGGTAAGCTGGGCGAAACCTCGTTTGGCCCGATCGACAACCTTACCTACACCTACACCGGCAACCAGGTAACCCGCATCGATGATGCGGTAGCCACCGCAGCCGGGCAGGACGGTTTCAAAGAGCTTGTAAAAACCAATAACGAATACACCTACGATGTAAACGGCAGCATGACAGCCGATGCCAACAAAGGCATTACGCTGATTAAATACAATTATCTCAACCTGCCGCAGGTAGTAAAGAAAAGCGGTGCCGATTCAATCGTGTACACCTACGATGCCGGTGGCAGGAAGCTGAAGCAGCAGGTATACGGCTCCAAGCCGAAAACTACCGACTATGCCGGGGAGTTCATTTATGAAAACGATACGCTACGGTTCATCAACCATGAAGAAGGCCGCATAATACCCGACACCACAACAGAAGCAGAACATCCGTGGGAATACCAGTACCATTTAAAAGATCATCTGGGCAACGTGCGGGTAACACTCAGCGAAAAAACTACCACCACCGAATACATAGCCACGCTGGAAACAGAAAACCAGACGAGCGAAGAAAGCGTTTTCCATAATTATGGCAACCGCAGCAACTTCAATCTCGGCAAACGCACGGGTTCATACTCTCAGAAACTAACGGGGGGCAACAACAGCCAGATAGGGCTTGCGAAAAGCTTTGAAGTGAACGGGGGCGATGTGTTTGACCTGGAAGTATATGCCAAGTATGAAACCTTTGACGCAGAAGGAACCGCTACAAACCTGAATGCATTGATTGGCGCAGTGGCAGGAGCGTTCTCGCTAAACCCTTCGGGCGGAACAGGTTTGGAAGGGCAGGCGGCCTACAATGCCTTTACTAATTATTTCGGAGCAGGCTCATTAGTTGCCCCCGAAGATATTGAAGACGATGAACCGCCCAGGGCATTCTTAAACTACATTTTATTTGACGAAGACTTTGTTCCGGTAGACTTTGGCTTTGACCAGGTAACCGCCAATGCCGAACAGGTTGGCGTTTCGCCCAATGTACCGCACGATTACCTGGGCCTGCATGTAAAAGTGAGGCAGAAGGGATATCTTTATGTATACTTATCCAACGAGAACCCGGTGCTGGCCAATGTGTATTTCGATGATTTTAAGATAACGCGCTACACGGCCGTAGAGCAGAGTGATGATTATTATCCATTCGGCTTGAACTTCAACTCATACAGTAGGGAGAACACAACAACTAATCAATACCTCTACAACGGAAAGGAAAAGCAGGACGAGCTTGATCTGGGTTGGTTGGATTATGGGGCGAGGATGTATATGCCGGAGATTGGTAGATGGGGAGTCGTTGATCCACTAAGCGAACAAGGAAGAAGGTGGAGTCCTTACAATTACGTCTTTAATAATCCTATTAGATTTATTGATCCAGATGGAAAGTGGCCAGATTTAAAGAGAATGGCAAACTCTATAAGGAATTCTGCTGTCAAAGCCATTAAGCAAGTAGTAAAAAACATTGTCAATCAAATTAAGAATGAAGTTGAAAGCGGTTTAAAAGGACTTGAAACCAGTGTAACACCCTATGGCGAAGTTAATTTTGCTGTGACCGGACCTGGACATTTTGCTGCCAACGCAAAAGGATACGGTGGAGATGTTAAGATTAAAGCAAAAGACAATGTGGCATTTGACATTGAAGTGAGCAAAGATGGATTCGAAGGTGAAGGATACCATACAAACAAAACTGAAAATTCTCGAGAGAGATCTGGAGTTAAAGGAGGCTATATTGCCGAGGTCGGGGCTGAAAGGTCTATAGTAACAGACAATAAGACTGGAGAAGTTGTTAAAGAGTCAGCAGAACTGACTTCAGCAGTTGCAATTGTTCCTGGGGTTGCAATTGAAGTAAAAAACACTTTGGAAAATTCTAAAGAGTCAGTAAATGTTTCTGGTAAGGGTGGAGTCGCTGCTGGAGGGGCAGCTGGAGTTGGCCTTTTTGGACTTGAGTGGAATGTAAGCGTTGGAATAAAGGGGTCGATCAAAAAATCTAAAAAAAATGATGAGTAACGGTAATCAAATCTTTTCTACGTCCAATTATATTAGATTAAAACAGACTATTTCTTGGTTTATTTCAGTAATAGTAATTCTTGGGTTATTATACTTAAGTATCAGAACGAACACTAAGCATTATTGGTATTTAACTTTAACTATAACTATTATTATAGCTTTGCTAAATTGGATTCTATCTCGTCTTTTTGATATTAAAATATCAAAAACAGAAATTTCTATTGAGAATTTGTACTTAGGAAAGGGTTTGTATGAACTAAGTGAATTTAATGGTATCAAGGATATCTATTCTTATGTGCCATTTCTGAATCCATTCGTTTCGCCTCCATATTATAGGTTGATGCTAAAGAATGGGAAGGATTATATTTTCTATGATGATTCTATTAAATCATTTGCTTCCGTCTTCAATAAAACAAAACAATCAAAAGTAATTAATGATCGAATCTTAGAAGTTATTGCCCAACGAGAACAATAAAATTAGGTAGTGTTTCAAAGGATCACATGGTACACCGCCAGCAATGTAAGCAGCTGATAACCCCGCGTTAGTCGCTCGGCTGTGCCGAGTGACAGCTATCAACCGGCATCCTGCCGTACTTAATCCTAAGCACATTTTTAATATCTTAGTTGAATGTCTGAGCTTCGCAAGGCCAACACGGATTACACCTATTTTCTTACCCCGGAACTGGCGCGGAACTTCCCCTAATCTACCGCAAGTTTAGCGCAGCGTAACTTGTGGTGGCTATGCAAGCTTTCAGCAGGTTGGGTTATAGTAGTTTGCTTAAATTGTAAATAATGCTATTTAGAAACTTCAATTTTGATGATAAGAAATTTGTAAAAAAGTTTACCCTTGACCCAGGAAGACATTTAGCAACATGGGAACATTATTATGCCTGTTATAATTATGCTCTTAAGAAAATTTTTCAGGAGGCATTTAAGGAAAGTTATGGATTCAATTATCGAGCAAGAAGTCTGCTGTTTTTAATTAGACATAGCCTCGAACTATGTTTAAAGTATAATCTTTTTTTAAAGGGTAGTGCTGTCCTAATTAACCATTCTTTCTCAGAACTAACATCCAAATTTACTGGCCGAGAAATACCTGTAGCGCTGCTTAGTTGCATTAAAGAAATTGACCGTGATAAGGATGGAGCATGTTATCGGTATTATAGAAATAATGAAACAAAAAAATCTTATTTCTCTCACCCGGAGAGAATAGAACTTTCACAGCTGCTAAAAGAATATAGTACCATTAGAGGAAGGAGAAATTTCAAGCATGGAAAGATTTGCCCGAAATTTGATCATGACAATAAGATGATTCAATGGGCTTTGACTCTGCACATAGGTGGGCACTATACTTTAGGTCAGATAAGAACTCAATATGATGAAACGATTGAGCTGCTTATTGAAGGTATTTTGATGCACAGATTTGACTTGAATAAGTTATTCCTACCGTTACTTTTTCTGATTCGTCACTCCCTTGAATTGGCATTAAAGGAAAACATTATTGAGGTCCAATCTGTCTCGAACTTAATCAAGCTTAATGACATTGAACGAGAACATTCACTTACAAGACTCTATAATATCTATTCTGATTTTTTAGATAAGGTAGATATGAAACAGTTACCGTCATCCACACAAGATCAACTTAAACAATATAGAGAAAGGTATAGGGAATTGAACAATGCTTTACATATGCTTGATCATAACTCAAGATATTTTAGATATCCTGTGGATAAGGTTGGTAAACCTCATCACATTGGGTTTTCAAAAATCAGTTTAATAGAAAT
>CAZIGG010000101.1:0-10826 GCA_964538575.1 uncultured Roseivirgaceae bacterium | reverse complement strand
TTAGGACACCAGATTTTCATTCTGGTAACACGGGTTCGATTCCCGTACGGACTACACCTAAAGCCTTGCAGTTATTTGATTTTCAGATACTTGTAGGGCTTTTTTATTTTGTAGTGCATACATGGGTTTATAATAATTTCAAAACAATTTCACACTTTGCGCCCCTGAGGTATTTCGGCAGAAAGGGTGGAAAGATATGACCTGCCCTTCAACCTTCATTTGTGAAGTATTAAAAGAAGAGATCATTTTGTAAATTTGGTTATGCGCAGCGTTCTTATTGTTACGATACTTCTTACTGCAAACCATCCAATCTTTTCACAACAGCAGCTTATCGGGCTCAAGGCCGGCTCCGGCTTACTAAATAGTTTTAAAGATTGTCCTTCCGGGTATCAAGCCGGTTAATTTTTTTGTTGACCTTCACCTGATTTTCTTCGATCTCAACATTTACGGCTTCATAAACCCGTGCAATAAGCTGCTCCAGCGTTTTGCTGGTTTTAATAAGATGAGTAAGTTTTTCCTGCGCGAGGTTAAACTGAGACTGGCTAAACTCTTTGTGAAGTTCAGTCATAATTTGGTCGATTGTCATTTCTTTGAGTTCCATAGTTTTTTGTTTAATCGTGAATCGGTTCGCTTGCCACCTGGTCAAGTTCAATCCACTTGCCGGTAATGGTGAGCCCGTTTACGGTTAACGTGAATTCACCATCCTGCTGTATTACTTCAATGTTGTAAACATTTTCATTCAATGTGTATTTTATATTGAATGATTTCCAGTCAGCGGGAACACGCGGTTCAATGACCAACGCGTTTCCTTCACGCCTAAGGCCGAGGAAAGACTCAGTAACGAGTTGATGCATCCATCCGGCAGAACCCGTGTACCACGTCCAGCCGCCCCGGCCGGTATGCGGAGCAACCCCGTATACATCGGCTGCCATTACGTACGGTTCAGCTTTATAAATGGCTACGTCTTGTGGTGTTTTCCCATGATTGATCGGATTGATAAGACTCAATAATTCAAACGTACGTTCTCGGTCGTTGAGTTTGGCAAATGCCATTACCATCCAGATCGCAGCGTGCGTATACTGACCGCCATTTTCGCGAACACCGGGTACATAACCTTTAATATACCCGGGATCCATATCAGCTTTATCAAACGGAGGCTCCAATAATTGAATCAATCCTTTTTCACGGTTGATGAGGTATTGATTAGCCGATTGCATGGCGGTTTGAATCCGGTCCGGTTCTCCGGCTTCTGAGAGTACCGACCAGCTTTGTGCGATGGCATCGATCATACACTCGCTGTTGAGGTGTGATCCTAACGGTGAGCCATCGTCAAAGTATGCACGCATGTACCATTTTCCATCCCACGCATGGGTGTTAATATTTTGTTTGAGCTTTTTAGCTTCTGCTTCGCACAGTTTAACGAATTCAATATCTTTTTTCAGCGTAGCGATCTTTTTAAAACGATTTAATATATCGTACAAAAAGAAAGCCAGCCATACGCTTTCACCTTTTCCATGAATGCCGACCATATTCATGCCGTCATTCCAGTCACCCGAACCGATTAAAGGCAATCCATGCTCACCAAATCTTAATCCATGTATAATGGCAGCCTTGCAATGTTCATATAAATTTGCCCGCTGATCCGATACCACCGGCATGTCGTAATATGATTCTTCGCCAACATTTAACAGCCGGCCTTGCAGGAATGGAATTATTTCTTCCAGCATTCCCGTATCGTGTGTTGTATGAATGTACCGACTTGTTACAAAAGGCAGCCACAGGTAGTCGTCCGAGCAAAGTGTTCTCACGCCACGTCCCAGGGGCGGATGCCACCAGTGCTGAACATCGCCTTCTTTAAATTGACGGGATGCGCTTAATAAAATCTGCTTCCTGGCAAGTTGTGGTTGTGCGTGCATGAGCGCGAGTACGTCCTGCAACTGGTCGCGGAAACCAAATGCTCCACCGGATTGATAAAACCCGCTGCGGCCCCATAATCTGCACGCAAGTACCTGGTATTCGAGCCAGCCGTTTACGAGTATATTAATTGACTGATCCGGAGTTTCAACCTTAATGGCGCTCAGCGCTTTTTTCCAGAATACTTTTACGTTATCCAGAACAGTTACAGCAGCTTTAGGACCCTGGAAACGCTTGATCAGTTCAATCGCGTCACGCATATCTTTTCCCGCACCGAGCCTGAATGTGATGATGTGCTCGCGGTTGTTCTCCAGCTCAAACGGAATTTGCATAGCAGCACATGGATCAAGGCATGCACCCGTCTTTCCGGATAAGCGCGTGCTTGTCATCGCGTCCGGATTTCGCAGCGTTCCGTTCCGTCCCAGGAATTCGGTGCGATCGGTTGTGTATTCGAAAACAGATTCATCAGCATCGAGAAATGTTACCCGGTTATTGAATTCGGAGTGGTAAGGATTTTTTGCCATCAAAGCTCCTGTGTTGCTTTCTAATTCGGTAACAACGTGAAATGCTGCTTTCGGTCGCTGACCACCCAGCACCCATTCAACATACCCGGTGGCAGAGAGCTTACGCAACCGGCCCGAGCCATTACGCAGCTTGATGGTTACAAATTTTACGGCTGCCTCTGTATCAACATAAACTGTTACTTCTGAATGAATTCCTTCTTCACTGTGTTCAAAGGCAGTGTAGCCAAAGCCATGACGTGTTATGTATGAACCGTTATTAACCGGCAGCGGCATGGGCGACCAGAATCTTCCGGTCTCTTCATCCCGCAGGTAGAAGGCTTCACCTGTTTTGTCAGATACCGGATCGTTGTGCCAGGGAGATAGCCTGAACTCATGCGCATTCTCAAACCACGTATACGATGATCCGCTTTCTGAAACAAGGGTCCCGAAATTCGGATTGGCGATTATATTAACCCACGGAAGGGGAGTGCGTTGATTTTCGCTTGTATTGATAATGTATTCCCTGCCATCTTTTGCAAACCCGCCTATGCCATTGAAGAAATGCAGATCTTTTACAGGCGCGATTAAGATCTTATTCGATTCTTCTTCGACTTCAACCGGTTCAAGTTTTGGAATTACAGGTTTTGAAGTCTGCTTTTTATTGACCTGATCCGCAAGTGTGCCGCGGGTATCTGAAATGACTACCCGCGCAACAGTTTGTAAAAGAATTAAATCTTCTGTCGGAATCTGATCTGCCGAACGGACGAAAATCCTGCCCGGTTTCTCTGAAGTTGTAATGGTTGTGCCCCCGGCAATCAATCCCTGGATCTGCTCCTGTAAAACCTGGCGGTAGCCGCTGGGGTCTTCATTAATTATAACAAGGTCAACAGCAAGTCCCTTCAGGTTCCAGTAGGCCTGCGCTTTTACCATTTGTTTTGCCAGTGAGATGTTATCCTGGTCGGATACTTCAAGTAAAACAATCGGAAGATCCCCAGAAATTGAATAAGCCCACAAAGCTGATTGCCCGCGCTGGTTTTTAAGCACAATATTCTGCGGTGCCCGCAGGGCCGGATTTGCATATAATATAGAGCCGGCCAGCCGGCCGTAAAGCTGGGCGTCCGACTCGGTTGCCCCGATCTGGCGCAGCACCACCTGGCTGTGTGTCCACGAAAGTTCAAATGCACGATCACGGAGATGTTTATCCTGGTATTTATCGATCAGCATACGGCTCTCTTCACGTGTGGCAGCAATTCCGGTGACCATATCAACCGTTACCGTTTCGCCCGGCTCAATTGAAATTCTGTATTGAACCGAAACGATCGGATCTAGTACAGAACCCTGTGATCCCGTTAGCGTTTCAGCGTTTTGCAGCGCAGCCGGGTTTACAATTGTGTTACTGCGGCCAATAAATTTATTGCGATCGGTTTCGTAAGAAACAGAAACCGGTTCAGCCCCGCTTAATTTCGCGAGGTGGAACATCCACGGTGGCTGTTCATCTTTGGAACGCGCGCGTCTTGAACAAATAATCGCGTTCTGATGGTTGTGGATTTCAGTCTGAACAAACAAGTTGCTGAATGCCGGGTGAGAATTATCCGCAGCAGGCAATGCAACCACAACTTCACCATACGTTGTGATCGAAAGGTTCCGTTTTGTTTTGGAATGATTGATGAGGTGAATTCGCCTTACTTCAATATCATCTTCGGGTGATACAATAATTTCCGTATAGGTTTCAAGCTGGTTATCGCGTCTGCGGAATTCAACTTTTCCTTGTGAGAATACTGCTTCGTAATGATCGGCTTTTTTCAGCGTAGGCTGAAATGCATTTGACCAAAGTTCCTGACTATCCAGATCACGGATGTAGCAGAAGGTTCCCCAGTTGTCTGCGGTTGCATCTTCACGCCAGCGTGTTAACGCGATGTCGTGCCAGCGGCTGTAACCGCCACCGGCATTGGTCACCATTACATGGTACCGGCCATTGGATAACAGTTGAACTTCCGGAATCAGGGTGTTTGGTGTTGAGATAACCCGGATATCCGAAACTAACGCAACGGGTGACGGATTTTTCTCCTCCGATGAACCTGAGTAATAACCAATTGTTTTAGGAACCTGTTCCTGCAACAGGAGCAATGCGGTTTGAAATTGCAGATCAGCTTCAAACCTTTTTTGCATGGGCTTATTTAACAATAAATAAGCAAGCGAAAGCAAGCTCATACCCTGATGGTGAGCCATAAAGGTTTGGATCACGGCATGTGACTGGCCGCGCGACAAACGTACGGGTGTGTAGTCGACCGCTTCGTAAAATCCATACCGGCCTTCAAATCCTTTGGCTTTCATTTTTTGAAGATTATCGTACGCAGCATCCGGATCGATCATCAGCGCCATTACGGTTGCATACGGGGCGATAACAAGATCCTGTCCGAGACCGCGTTTGAAACCGAGCCCCGGAACACCAAAGGCTCTGTACTGATAGGTGAGGTTACTATCCACAACATTGTAACACGACTCTGAAATTCCCCACGGCACGTCCTGCTGTTCTCCGTATTCGATTTGCTTCTTTACGATGCCGATTGCCATTTCGTCCAGCAGCGTGTTTTCATACGTGGGCATTACGAGCATCGGCATGAGATACTCAAACATCGATCCGCTCCACGAAAGCAAAACAGGAGTTTTACCTGCCGATGTTAGCCTGCGGCCTAATGAAAACCAGCTTTCCTGAGGAAGCTTACCTTGTGCAATCGCTACGAACGTGCTTAACCGCGCTTCGGATGCAAGCAAGTCATAGAAGCTTGCATCAAGCCTGTTATCATCCGCATTGAATCCGATGGACAAGAGCCGCTGAACTTTATCGTACAGAAAATCAAACCGGATATCCGCAAACTCAAATGATGTCTCTGCAAGTTTACGAAGCATGCCTATGCGTTCCCTGGCGTTGGCACCGGCCTGATCGGCTTCCGTTTCAAATTGCCTGAGCCATTGTCGTTCTGCTTCGGTGTTTTTGTCAGAACTGATTTCTTTTCTAAGCTTCAGGCTGAGGCTGCTTAATTTGGCAAGCGTGGGGATTTGGGTGATGAATGTAAACTTCTCAAAACCTGAAGGAATTTCACGCGAAGCCCACGGAACAAACGTTACAAGTTCCTGCCCGGCAAGGTTCAACTGATCACCGAATGATTTTATCCACCAGCCGGTTTCAGAATTTGAATCCTTCTGGAAGGATGACCTGATTGCATTGTACTGAAGGGATAAATTTTGAAGATGGTTATGAAATTCAACTGCCGTTTTGCCTGCGACAGCGGTTGTAAGTGCTTTCTCCAGTTCATCCAGCCCGTCTTTATGTTCGAGTAATTTTTTCCGGAGAACATACAGCGTATCGAGCAGGCCATTAAAAATCTGCGTGCTGATAGGGGGCTGGTCAATCATTCCAAGAAACCCCTGGCGAAGCGTTAGCAGATGCCCGGCGAGATTACCGCTGTCAACCGTAGAAATGTAACGCGGATGAAGCGCCCGAAGGCTTTGCGTATCATACCAATTGTAAAAATGACCGCCCAGGCGATCAAGCTTGCTCATCGTAGTAAATGTGCGCGCTGTGCGTTCGAGTAATGCTGATGTTGTAATGTATCCAAAATCGTGCGCAGAAAGCGTTGCCAGCAGCGACATGCCAATGTTTGTCGGTGAGGTTCGGTGCGCGATAACCGGAATAGGGTATTGTTGTAAATTATCCGGTGGAAGCCAGTTGTCTCCTTCACTCACAAATACTTCAAAGAACGACCAGGTTTTCCGGGAAAGCTCCCGAAGATAGATTTTCTGATCTTTTGAAAGCGCTGATCGGATCGCAACAACAGGTTTATTGAGTATCCATACAATAACGGGCGAGAAAATCCAGGTTAACAGGAAAGGCGCTGCAACAAAAAGCCGTAATGTAAATCCATATGTATCGGCCAGGTAAGCAATAGCAGCAACCGAAAGTAACGGAGCAATCCACATGGTTGCGAATACCGACCACACCGGTTCATTTTTTTTATGAACAAGGTTTGAAGGATTCCACTCCAACAATTTTTTCCTGCTGATGTACATGCGCCACAAGGTGCGCACGATCGCATCAACACTCAGAAAAGCCTCGTAGGGAAGACAGATTAAGGTAAACAGCGACTGTTTTATGCTTTTATTCGTAGCTCCGAGCGCGTTGCTTAAATGCTGATCGAACGCAATCTCTTTGGGCTTTTGAGATGCGGTCCATAACGAGCTGATCATGGGCGGAACAAATAAGATCGCCAGGATGGCGAACGTCCAGAAAACGGGCGAGGGTAAAATCGTCCAGACTGCTAACAACAAAAGCAGTTGAGCGACAGGAACCAGGCTTCGTCTCAGGTTGTCAAAAATCTTCCAGCGGGATAATGCAGAGATTGAATTCTTCCTGAGCTTGCGTTGCGCATCGGGTGCAAATGGCATAAACCACGTTCCGATCTGCCAGTCACCGCGAATCCACCGGTGCCTGCGCATAACATCCACTTCATAGCGTGAAGGATATTCTTCATAAAACTGTACATCACTTGCAAAGGCGCAGCGGGTATATGAGCCTTCCAGTAAATCGTGACTGAGAATGCGGTTTTCCGGGAAGCGGTTGTTCAATGCTTTCTCAAACGTATCGATCTCGTAAATGCCTTTCCCGATAAATGAACCTTCTCCAAAAACATCCTGGTAAACATCCGAAACAACGCGCGTGTAAGGATCAATACCGGAATCATTTTCATGCAGGCGGGAATATGCGGTTCGTGTTGCGCCCTGCAGGCTGATCGCAATGCGCGGCTGAATGATGCCGTATCCTTCAACTACCCGTTTCTTTTGTTCATCATACACCGGTTGGTTGATCGGGTGAGCCATTAAACCCACCAGTTTCCAGGCAGCATCACGCGGAAGCTGTGTGTCGGTATCTAACGTGATAATGTATTTTATGGAGGTAAAAATACGTTCGTCACCCACAATGGCTGAAAAGCTTTCACGGGATTTTCCGCGCAGCAGGTGATTGAGGTCGGAGAGTTTTCCGCGTTTTCGTTCGTAACCCATCCATACTTTATCGACCGGGTTCCATCGTCTCGGCCGGTGAAAGAGAAAGAATGTTTCGTTATGGTTTTTCCCGTAGCGAAGGTTAAGCTCTTCGATTTTTTTTACTGCATGGTTTACTAAGCTTTCATCTTCCGGTAAAATCTCAGTGTCTGCGTCACGCAAATCTGTCAGCAGCGCGAATGAGAGGTTCTCATCACGATTGGCAAGAAATCTCACTTCTAAATCTTCAACCAGCTTTTCAATTTGCGGTTTGCTGACCAGCAGGGTAGGGACTACAGCCATCGTCCTGAAATCGGAAGGAATGCCGTGCGAGAAATTAAGCCGTGGCAAAGGATCAGGCTTAATCCACAACGTAGCCCACCAGTTTGTTACTGCGATACCCAGTTGGCTGGCCCCGATCAATGAGAAGATCCCAAGAAGAATCAGCCAGCCGATTTTAATATCGTAATCATACGCTTTCGCAACAAGTATAATTCCCAGTAAAAGGGTTATAAATGTTGCTGAGAATATGTATAATCCTGACGAAGATCCCTGAATCCATTTTTTTAACGACTCCCGCGTTGAAAGCTTCAGATGTGATTGTTTTTCTGTGATTAAACGCCCTTCGTCAATCAGGTAATATCCAACATGTGATCTGCGTTTGTCTTTTGAATTCTTATCGAAGCTTTGCTGCGCCAGGTCAACGGCTGTTTGCGCTACGGCATATTCCGGCAGGTCGCTTTCTTTAGCAATTTTTTCTACTACGTGACGATAGTGGTCGCGCGTATAAAAATCCATTTTAGAATAAATGCCATCAATATCCTTTCGGAGCATGTGTTCCACAATGCTCATTGTTTCCACAAACTCACGCCATTCCATCTTGGCAATGAAGCGCAGGCTGTTGATGCTGTTGCTTACCGAAACCTGGTTGGCGGCCTGCTTTTGGTTTTCCGCGAGGATCATTGAATTGAGTGTATCGGATGATCCGGACAGGTGTTGCTCAAGCCAGGTGATGGGCAAGCTAAGCTCCGAACCTTTCCATTGAAGCTTGCGTGCAAATTCACCTACAAATGCACTGGTGATAGGAGGATTTGACCGCGCCATGTCGGCAATGATCAATACGAGGTCTTTCGGGTTTTTTTCGTTAACGTCAATGATTTTATTAGCCCATTGATTGGCCAACGCAGAATCATTCCGGTCAAGGGCAATTTGTATAGCAACGCGGCTCAGGTTTTCTAACAGGGCAAGCCTGATCATGATGGGCACGGCCCAGAGTTCGCCCAGCGTTAAGTAACTAATTTTCTGATAGGACGCAATAAAACTGCTGAGGCTGTTGATATCAACATGACCATCACTATGGGAAATTATTTCAATGGCAATGTCGTACACGCGCGGAAGGCCTTTGTGCTTGCCGTTGCTGAGTTTGGGCAACCCCTTGCTATATCCTTTTGGCAGATACCGTTTACCGATTAAGATTTCTTCTTCAATCAGGTAGAAGTTATCCAGTAACCATTCGGCTGCCGGGCTGATTGATTTTTTCTCCTTAATATTTTGCTGAAGCAGCTTGATCGTATGGAAGAGAATATCCTCGTTATCCGATAAACGTTTCAGCAGTTGTTCGGGTAACTGTTCGTGCGTGATGTGATGTACATTTGCCAGTTGTTGTGCGTGTTGCTCTAACTGTTCAATAGTAAAGAGTTCAGACCGGAGCGGAGGTTTCTCTTTAACGTCCTCGTGCGAGAAGTTATCCTTCTGGAAAATGGGCTTAAGCGGTGAGATTAATTCTTCAAACTTGGTAGCGCGAACCTTCATTAATTCTGAATGTTAAATTTTACATAATCACAACCGACAGGTTGTGAAGGGTCAGTGCATAACTCACCCAAACATTTTTACAAGTTCATCGCGCAGCGAAGGCTTATAAAGAATGTGAAAATTGGAAGCGGATGTTTTTGGTACATCCATCGCAGTGATCAGATTAAGCTGCGTGTCGGGGTAGTTAACCAGTATGAATTCAGTTTTCTTCCAGCCCAACCCGTCAGGCAGATTATTATCCAGAAAAAGAAAGTCAGGCTTTTGTTCTTCGAGGGTTTTCAAACCGTCTGCAATGGTGTGGGCTATGAAAACATCGTAATTTTTTGGCTTAAAGAAATTTTTCATGAGCAGGCCAAAATCCACCTCATCATCAATAATCAATACCTTCTTGTTTTTCATTGCCGTGGGATTACGGAGTAACTATATAAAAACCCTACCAACGATTTGCTTTGATATTCGCGCGTAATCGGCAGATTATAAGGAGTTTTGAAATCTTGCCGGGTATGCCGTGGGGATAATTCTCCACAACCCTATGGGAACTGACAGTATTGCGTACGAGGCTCTGAATCCTTATTTTTATAAACTTGAAAGGCGAACGATACATTCTGCTGGTAGACGATGATCCCGATGAACATCTTTTGTTTGAAGATGCCTTAAAGGAACTGCGAAATGCGCCCAGGCTGTCCTATGCCCGCGATGGCCAGCAGTTGATGCAGTTTTTAAATGAAGAAAAAGAGGAATTACCGGCCATTATTTTTCTTGACCTGAACATGCCGCGCATGAATGGGTTTGAGTGCTTGCAGGAAATTCGTAAATCTTCGAAGCTTAACCGGATACCGGTGGTGATCTTTTCAACAACGTCACAAACGCAGGCAATCGATAAAGTGTACGAGCAGGGTGCTAATTATTACATTCGTAAGCCTAACACGTTTGCCATGCTGAAGGAAGTTATCGAGCGAATGCTGGAAATAGATTGGAACATTAACAATAACCAGCCTTCCAAAGATAACTTTGTGTTAAATAAGAACGGATGAAAGCAGATTTTATTCCCAACAACGAAATGGGGAATCTCATCCGGGCAAAAGACTGGAGTAAAACCCCGGTTGGTGCCATTGATTCGTGGCCGCAGAGCCTTCGAACTACGCTGAGCATTATTCTCAATTCTAAATTCCCCATGTTCCTATGGTGGGGACCGGAATTGATTTGTTTTTACAACGATGCATATCGGCCCAGCCTGGGGAACGATGGAAAACATCCCCACATATTAGGAATGCGTGCCGAAGAAGCCTGGCCTGAAATATGGACAATTATCAAACCCCTCATTGATCAGGTGCTTTCCGGAGGCGGAGCAACGTGGAGTGAAGATCAATTGATCCCGATTTTCCGCAATGGTAAAATAGAGGATGTTTACTGGACGTTCAGCTATAGCCCGGTAATGGATGAATCGGGTGCTCCAAGAGCTGTGCTTGTTACGTGTAATGAAACTACGAAAGCTGTATTAACGCGGAAATCGTTAGAGGAGGTGGAAGAGAAAAGCGCGAAGCTTGCCGCTATTGT
>CAZIGG010000100.1:0-10950 GCA_964538575.1 uncultured Roseivirgaceae bacterium | reverse complement strand
GGGATTAAATGCAAAAAAACTGTTAAAAAATACCAAACCATAGTACTTTTGCGCTTCCTTTAAGCTACTGCCTTTCATGATCATTTTCTTCCGTTCAAAATCCAGCATCGTTTACGCGGTTGGATCGCAACACCCTTTACAATCTGCTGATATTCAAAAGCTTGTGTGGCTGCTGGGCGAAGCAGCTCCGCTCACGGAAACAAGCCTTACGGGTACCTTTATCGGCCCCCGGAAGGAGATGATCACACCCTGGAGTACGAATGCCGTGGAGATTACTCAAACCATGGGAATTACCGGCATTTCCCGGATAGAGGAGTTTTTTAAAGTTCAGAACGATTCAGTACCATACGACCGAATGCTTCAGCGGTTGTATACCCGATTGGATCAGGAGCTTTTCACGATTAATCACACGCCCGAACCCATTCTTGAAATTCAGAACATTGGCGAGTACAACGAAAAAGAAGGTCTTGCACTAAGTCAGGAAGAAATCGAATACCTCAACCAGGTAAGTGCAAGCCTGGGAAGAAAGCTAACCGACAGTGAAGTGTTCGGCTTCTCGCAGGTAAACAGTGAGCATTGCCGCCATAAAATATTCAACGGAACTTTTATCATTGACGGAAAAGAAAAAGAGTCAACACTTTTCCAACTAATCAAAAAAACATCGAAAGAAAATCCGAACTACATCGTATCGGCTTACAAGGACAATGTGGCTTTTATTAAAGGCCCGCGCGTTGAGCAATTCGCACCAGCCCGGCAGGATGTTCCGGACTGGTTTACACTTTCAGATTTTGATTCCGTTATTTCCGTAAAAGCAGAGACTCATAATTTTCCAACAACTGTTGAACCCTTCAATGGCGCGGCTACCGGTGGCGGTGGTGAAATCCGTGACCGGCTGGCCGGAGGCAAAGGCTCGATTCCGCTTTCAGGTACTGCGGTGTATATCACTTCGTATCCGCGATTAGATAACGGCAGACCCTGGGAGAAAAAGTTTGCAGAACGCAACTGGCTATACCAAACTCCGGCTGAAATCCTGATCAAAGCATCCGATGGCGCCAGTGATTTTGGGAACAAGTTCGGGCAGCCGCTCATTGGCGGAAGCGTACTGACATTCGAACATTTCGAAGGCGATAAGAAATTAGGTTTCGACAAAGTGATCATGCTGGCGGGGGGTGTCGGCTACGGAAAAGAAAAAGACAGCAAGAAAGAACACCTGAAAGCCGGTGATAAAATTGTGCTGATGGGCGGTGATAACTATCGCATCGGGATGGGCGGAGCAGCGGTATCCTCTGTAACCACCGGTGAATTTGAAAATGCACTGGAGCTGAATGCTGTTCAGCGTTCCAATCCGGAAATGCAAAAGCGGGTGAGCAATGCAATCCGCGCAATGGTTGAATCTTCCGAAAATCCGATTGTATCGATTCACGATCACGGTGCAGGCGGCCATTTGAACTGCTTCTCTGAATTACTCGAAGAAACGGGCGGTACCATTGAAATCGATAAGCTTCCGGTCGGTGACCCTACCCTTTCCGATAAAGAAATTATCAGCAACGAATCGCAGGAACGCATGGGCATTGCGATCCATGCAAAAGATGTTGCCTTGCTGCAACGTATTTCTGAACGTGAGCGCGCACCCATGTACGTTGTGGGTACAGCAACCGGAGACGGTGCGTTTAAGTTTGTTGATAACATAAAGAAAACTAAGCCCGTTGACTTGAAGATCAGTCATTTATTTGGCTCTTCTCCAAAAACAATTCTCCAGGATAAGACACTGCCCAATACTTTTACAGATGTCAGCTATGACGTAAACAAGTTCCAGGAATACCTGGAACAGGTGTTACAATTAGAAGCCGTTGCCTGCAAGGATTGGTTAACCAATAAAGTAGATCGTTGTGTTACGGGCCGTGTTGCCACGCAGCAAACCTGCGGACCGATTCAGCTACCGCTGAACAACGTTTCCGTGATGGCGCTTGATTTTATCAGTCACAAAGGCATTGCTACGGGAATTGGTCATGCACCGGCCGCGGCATTGGTTGATCCAGTTGCCGGGAGCAGGATGGCTATTGCCGAATCATTACTGAACATTATCTGGACACCGCTTACTTACGGACTGAAGGGAGTTTCGCTTAGCGCGAACTGGATGTGGCCCACAAAAACAGCCGGTGAAAATGCACGGTTGTACGCAGCCGTAGAAGCCGTAAGTGATTTTGCGTGTAAGCTTGGAATTAATATCCCGACAGGAAAAGATTCGCTGTCGATGACACAAAAGTATCCGGATGGAGAAACCGTGAATTCACCGGGCACGGTTATTATTTCCGCTGTTGCTGAATCAGGTGATATTCGTAAAACCGTTTCACCTGATCTTGAGCCTATAGCCGGATCGGCATTGCTTTACATAGACTTCTCTAAGGATACACATAAGCTTGGCGGAAGCAGCTTTGCGCAGGTTGTCAATCAGCTTGGAAAAGAAGCTCCAACCATTATTGATGAAAATTATTTCATCATGGCATTTGGTGCAGTCCAGGAATTAATCCAATCAGACCTTATTCTTGCCGGCCACGACATCTCTTCCGGTGGATTAATTACAACCCTGCTCGAAATGTGCTTCCCGGTTCCGGGAGTCGGGATGAGCATCAGCACAAATGAACTGGGTGATGATTTAATAAAAGTTCTGTTCAGTGAAAATCCCGGTGTTGTCATTCAAATAAAAGATGAATCCGCAAAAGCATTACTGCAGAAAAACGGAATTGATTTTATAGAGTTGGGAAAAGTTACGAATGAACGCAAACTGACAATTGACAACCGGCAATTGACCATTGACAATTTGCGCGATACATGGTTCCACACTTCTTATTTGCTTGACCGGATTCAACGTCCGAAAGGACATGCTGAAACGCGTAAAGAGAATCTTTTCAAACAACCATTGGAGTACAGATTCCAGCCGAAGTTTGATGGAAAGCTTTCCACGTACAAGCTCGATCCAAAACGCAGAACGCCAACCGGGATTAAAGCAGCGATCATCCGTGAAAAAGGCGTGAACAGCGATCGCGAGATGGCATACGCACTTTATATTGCCGGCTTTGATGTGAAAGATGTTCACATGACAGACCTGATGACCGGCCGTGAAGATTTGAGTGAAGTAAACCTGATCGTATTTGTAGGCGGGTTCTCTAATTCGGATGTATTGGGCTCTGCGAAAGGCTGGGCCGGGGCATTTCTTTATAATCCAAAAGCTAAAGCAGCGCTTGATAATTTCTATAAACGTAACGATACGTTAAGCCTGGGCGTTTGTAATGGCTGTCAGTTGATGATGGAGATGGGCCTGCTCTACCCCGACTGGAAAGAAAAAATGCACCACAACGGTTCCGGTAAATTTGAATGTACGTTTATTAACCTGACCATCCCGAAAAACAATTCGGTAATGCTAAAAAGTTATGAAGGCGCACAAATTGGTGTATGGCTTGCGCATGGCGAAGGGCAGTTTGTATTACCAACCGATCAGTCGAAATATGAAGTAGCTGCGAATTATACCTATCCTCAATATCCCGGCAATCCTAACGACTCTGATTTTGCCGTAGCCGCGCTTAGCTCCCGCGATGGAAGACACTTGGCCATCATGCCGCACATCGAACGTTCACTGTTTCCGTGGAACTGGCCGCACTATCCTGCGGATCGCAAAACCGATGAAGTAGGCCCATGGTTTGAAGCATTTGCGAACGCTCGCGAGTGGATTAAAAATGCGGTGAAAGCGTAACAATGAATTGTATTTTATGGTAGGGACGCAAAATTTTTCGTGCCTGCATTTTTTTACATTTACGCGTTGTGGGGTTAACAAAAGGCGAGCAAGCGATTACTGATTGGGTAACAAGCCAGGGCTGGGAACTTGCCGGTTTCCAGCGCGATACCATGACGGCCTACCTTTCTGGTAAAAGCGGGCTGTTAAATGCGCCTACCGGTTCAGGTAAAACATACGCGCTCTTCTTCCCCATCCTGGCAAGCTTCATCAATAAAAATCCGGATTATCATAAACCAACGAAATCGCAGCTCCGGATTCTTTGGATAACACCGTTGCGTGCCCTCACAAAAGATATCCAACGGAATCTTATTAATGCCTGCACGGGCATGAGCATTCCCTGGAAGATCGGCATCCGCACGGGCGACATGAGCGCCAAAGAGAAAAATGCCCAGCTCAAGGAAGCTCCTGAAGTTTTACTGATCACACCTGAAAGCCTTCACCTCTTCTTCACCCAGAAAAATCATCAAGAAATGTTCCGCAGCCTGGAGGCAATTGTTGTAGATGAATGGCATGAATTGTTAGGTACAAAACGCGGAGTGGCAACTGAACTCGGGCTCGCGCACATGCGCACACTAAATCCTGACTTATTGGTGTGGGGAATTTCTGCAACCATCGGTAATCTCGGGCAGGCATTACAAACATTAATCGGTACACAATTCTCGTTCAAAAAATCAGTGATTGTCCGTTCAACGATTATAAAAAAAGTTGAAGTTGAGTCCATCCTGCCCGATCACATCGAAAAGCTTCCGTGGGCAGGTCACTTAGGTATAAATCTGTTGGATAAGGTCATACCCATCATTATGAAGAGTAAAACGACTCTGCTTTTCACCAATACGCGATCATCAACGGAGATTTGGTTTAGGTTTATTTCCGAAAATTATCCGGAACTGGCCGGGCAGGTTGCGCTTCATCATGGTTCGCTTGACCGTGAGATCCGGGCGTGGGTTGAAGAGAACCTTCATCTCGGCAAGCTTAAGTTAGTCATTTGTACATCAAGCTTAGACCTGGGTGTTGACTTCCGCCCGGTTGAAACCGTTATCCAGATAGGAAGCGCTAAAAGCATTTCAAGATTTTTACAACGTGCGGGACGCAGCGGTCACCATCCGGGCGCAACCAGCAAGATTTATTTTGTTCCCACACATGCAATCGAATTGATTGAAGGCGTTTGCCTGCGCGATGGCGTGAAGCAAAATAAAATCGAAGAACGCATTCCCATCATTCAGGCGTTCGATGTGCTGATTCAATACATGGTCACGCTTGCGGTAGGCGGAGGCTTTCATGCAGAGCAGCTTTTCAGGGAAATCAAGTCAACGTATTCTTATCAGTTGCTGAATGAAGATGAATGGAAATGGCTGCTTGGATTCATCACCACCGGAGGCGCAACACTGGATGCGTATGATGAATTCAACAAAGTGGAACATGAGGGTGATTTGTTTGTTGTGAAGAATAAAAAAACCGCCATGCGGCATCGGCTGAGTATGGGAACAATTGTTTCCGATGCTTCGCTGAAAGTGCAATACGTTTCCGGAAAATATATCGGCAACGTTGAGGAAAGTTTCATCGCCCGCATGAACCCGGGTGACGTGTTTTCGTTTGCCGGAATGAATCTCGAATTCATCCGTGTTCGCGAGATGACAGCCCACGTCCGAAAAGCAACTTCGAAGAAAAAAGGAATAATCCCCCGCTGGGCAGGCGGAAGAGTACCGTTATCCTCTCAACTGTCAGAATTTATTCGTGAACGGCTGGCAGGGCCCGGACACGATATAAATGAACCCGAGCTTGCCACACTTCAGCCATTATTTGATCTGCAGCGCGAACGATCTGACATTCCCAATAAAAATCAACTGCTCATCGAACAATGCCAGACAAAAGAAGGTTATCACATTTTTATTTATCCGTTTGAAGGTCGCCTGGTACATGAGGGCATGGCAGCGTTGATCGCGTACCGGGTAAGTAAAATCAGGCCGATTACATTCTCCATGGCCATGAATGATTATGGATTTGAATTATTGAGCGATGTGGAGATTGTGCTGGAAGAACTTCTGGAGGAGCATGCATTATTCTCTACGGAAGATTTGTTATTGGATATTCAGCGAAGCGTGAACGCCACGGAAATGGCCAAACGGAAATTCAGGGAAGTCGCTGCTATCTCGGGAATGATCTTCCAGGGGTATCCGGGTCACGGAATTAAAGCAAGACATTTACAGGCTTCTTCCTCGCTTCTTTTTGATGTGATCAGCGAACATGAACCTAAGAATTTATTAATCCGGCAGGCGTACCAGGAAGCGCTCGATCAGCAGCTTGAAGAACGGAGGTTGAAGATGGCCCTCGAACGCATCCGGACACAAGATGTCATAGTTCGATACCCGCAAACGCCCTCGCCTTTTGCTTTTCCGATTATGGTGGATAGATTGCGCGAACAATTGTCGTCAGAGAAATTGGAAGACCGGCTTACCAAACTTGTACGGCAATTCGAGAAGCTGAATGGAGCTACGGATAAGAAATAACACTTTTTTACTGCTGCCGCAGAAAGCCATTTACTGGAAAGAACAAAAAACAATACTGCTGAGTGATCTTCACATCGGCAAAATCTCACATTTCCGAAAAGCGGGAATTCCTGTTCCGCGGGAAGGTTCTCAAAACAACTTCAACCGGTTAGATGAAATCATTGCTAACACCAATCCAACAAACATACTTTTTGTGGGCGATCTTTTTCACAGCGATATAAACCAGGAATGGGATCAGTTCTGCGCCTGGCGAAAAGAATATCCGAATATAAAGATGGATATTGTGCTGGGAAATCATGATCGCTTACCTGAAAATTTTTGTAACAATTACCAGATCGATATTTATCCTACAGAATTAGTCATCGGACCCTTTACGTTTGCCCATCACCCGCGTGAAGAATTCAATGGCGATGAGTACGTTATCTCCGGTCATGTCCATCCCGTGGTATCCCTGTCCGGAACGGCACGGCAATACCTGACAGTCCCATGCTTTTATTTTGGTGTTCAGCAGGCTATACTTCCAAGCTTCGGATATTTCACAGGCGGCTATGCCATTGAAGTCTGCGAGACCGACACGGTTGTGGCGGTCGCACAAAACAAGCTGTTTGCCGTTCAGGTCAAACTACAAACAACACATCAGGGTGTGTAAGTAAATCCCCATCAATTCTACAGGCAGTTGAGGCGTCTATTCGAAAATGCCCACCGCTCTCAAATTTCACATGAATAGTCACGGCATTGTGTTTGATAAAGGGTTTTAAGTCTTATAAAACCAAGCATCATGACACTAGTTAAAAAATTGATCCCTGTATTGCTTATGCTGTTCATAACAGTTCCCGGTTTCTCCAGCGAAACTACACCTGCTGTCAAAAATATAACACCTACAGAAACGGCCGCCCGGGTGCAGGCGCTCACTAACCGTCTTGAGGAAATCAAAGCGATGGACATCGAATCCATGTCGGGAAAAGAAAAGCGCACACTTCGCAAAGAAGTCAAGTCAATCGAAAAAGAAGTGAGGCAAATCAATAATGGCGGTGTTTATATCTCTGTGGGAGGTATTATCATTATCCTGTTGCTGCTGATTCTGTTACTCTAGGAAAAATCAGGTTTCGACTCCGTCAACCTGACAAAGGGACATCCTTTTTTCGTATTTCTATCCTCTTAAAAAAAGTTTTATGCCGAATTTCTCGCTGCGTTAATAATCCCGAACATACACCGGATGATCAGCTTGCGGTAACGCGTTTCATCTTCCTGATTCAGATTATCGGAAGTTCGCAAATTCATCAAGGCAAATTGCTGGATGGCGATCAGCGGCATAACGATCCGCTCGCGCAGCTTAACCGAATCGCGGATATTCGGATTACTCCCCAGCAGGCCATTTAATCCTGAAATTTCAAGTGTTCGTTTAACAGAAAGCTCATACTCCGCGAACATTTTTTTCCAGAAGCCGCCAAACTCGGGATCGGAACCTAAGTACGTTGTGGCCTTATAATTTGTCTTGGTAAGCGACATCATGCTGTTGCCCAGCAGGGTGCGGAAGAACAACGAGTTCTTATAAAGATTTTTAAGCTGATCACCTTTTCCTTTTTTAATCAACTGTGTAATGGCTGAACCAACCCCGTAAAATCCTGGAATGTTTTGTTTCATCTGTGCCCAGGCGCCCACAAACGGAATCGCGCGAAGATCCTCGAACTTTAAGGCATCAGAAGCATTACGTTTAACCGGGCGCGACCCGATATTGCTGTCGCCAAAGAAAGAAAGCGGAGTTACCTTTTCCAGGTACGGAACAAATTTCGGATCAAGCTTTAATTTCAGATAGGCCTGGTAGCCCTCTTCGGCCAATTCATCCAATAACTTCTTATCCTCGTTTGAAAGTTTGTTGTCAGCATGTTTGAACACATCTCCGATCAACCCTGCCGAAAGCAGTTGTTCAAGGTTATACTTGCTGGAAGATTCTTTCCCGAAATTCGAGCTGATCGTTTGTCCCTGGATCGTGATCTGAACTTCTTCGTTCTCTATGGTATCGCCTAACGATGCGTAAAAGTCGTGTGTATTACCGCCTCCTCTTGCCGGTGGGCCGCCCCGGCCGTCAAAGAACAATGCCTTTAACCCGTTCTTTCTGGATACAGCGGTAAGTTCTTCTTTTGCCCGGAAGATCGACCAGTTCGCACGCAGGTAGCCGCCATCTTTTGTTCCGTCTGAGAAGCCAAGCATGATGGTTTGCTTGTTTTTTCTGCGGGTGAGATGCTCACGGTATTCTTTAATCGAATACAACTCCTCCATGATCCCCGGAGCATGCGCCAGGTCATCAATGGTTTCGAACAGCGGAACCACATCTAATGAAAGATCTTCGCCTTTTCCAATCAACAGCCTGCCCAGCGCAAACACTTCAATAACATGCAGCGCATGCTGGCAATTGCTGATTACATAACGATGACTGCCGGCAGTTCCATTGTTTTGCTGAATGGTTGCAATGGCTTTTACACTGTTGAGGGTATCTGTAACCAATGCATCGTCAAATGTTAAGGAGCCGATATCCGCCTGAAGAGAAAGCAGGTGCTTGATTTTATCCTGATCAGCAAGCTTACCATACGTTTCAAAAGATACTCCTTTCTGTTCTGCATGAAGCTTTTCAATGATCGTTTTCCACACGGCATCGTGCTTGCGGCTATCCTGCCGGATGTCCAGGCTCGCAAAATGGAATCCGAATATTCTGATTTTGAGAATAAACGAGTCCAGCAGATCCATAAACAATCCATCATGCTCAGTCAACAGAATGGTACGGATAGCATCCAGTTCATTTAACAATTCATTTACATCGGCATACGATCTGTTACGGCCGGCTGCAAAATCTCCGATCTTCTGTTCTACAGCCGTCATGAGCTTATCAACGCCCTGAAACGTGAGCCGTCTTCTAAGCAGCCGCGCATCGCGATAGTAACATTTCAGGATAGTTTCCTGCAGCCGGGCGGCAACTTTCAGGGTGATCCCGCTGGTAACAAACGGATTTCCGTCACGATCGCCTCCCGGCCAGAAGCCGATTACGATCAGCCGGTCGTTTTTCCATTCCGAAGCCGGAAGCTGCAACCCTTCCAATAATGCCGAAACAATTTTTGGAATTGAATGGTAGAATACATTTTCCAAGTACCAGCACAAGCTCACCGCTTCATCATAAGGCGTGGGCTTTTCTTTATTGATGAACCCGGTTTTTCCGAGCTGTTGCAGTAGAAGGTTAATCTGGTCAAGATCATGATCACGAATAGACCGTTCAAGATCAGTTAAAATACCCAGCACATGGCCGGGATAAAATTGGGTAGGATGTGCCGTGAGTACAATTCTCAAACTGAATTCCTCAAGCTTGGCTTTTAACTGCTCAACCTTATTTTCAAGCTTCGCCTGAAACAATAAAGAGGATACACTGCCCTTACCGCGAACATCATTGATCTGCAAAAACTCCGAGTCCTCTATAGAATCAAACAGCGCAACCTGCCGTTCAACATACTGAATGAAGTTAAAGAGTAAATCAAACTGATCTTTCTCAGAAGCGTGCGGAGCCAGGTCAGTAAAAAACTTCTTAATAATATCCTTTGCAGAATCCCCTTGCTCAAACCCGGCTTCACAATATTGATGAAGCAGCGGCAGCAGCGTACCCGTACGCAAAATGTGCTGAAAGGGAAGGTTCAGAAAGAGGCTGTTGTAAATGTGGTACCGGGCGCCTACAACTTGTTCGTATTGTACTGACATAAAGCTTTAAAAACTGTTCAATTTACAGCCCTGACGCCAAATAATCAGATTTAAATAAGATTTAAAATGATCTGCTTGATCAGACATCCCAATTCATGTACCTTCAACTTGACGATAAAACTGTGAATATGAAGAAGCTCTGCGTTTATGCAATCGTTTTAGTGCTGTGTACTTCGTGCCTGGGATACAAGGAAATGCCGGTGGAGTATGATTATAGCTACAAAGGAAATTTTAAAAGGTATAAGACATTCGATATCATGAAACCCACCGGAACTGCGGATTCGAGCATGATAAATACAACTATTGAACGTTCCATTTTATCAAGAATGAAATTTCTCGGCTACAAGCAAACGGACAATAAGCCTCACCTGTTAGTCAGTTTTAAGATGTTTCAGGACAGCATGAGATTTAACGGCTATAACCAGCCTGAAATCGAGCAATGGGTTACCCAGAGCCGGGAGGATATTGACTACGTTCCTAAAAAATTAGATTTAAAATCCGGCACGCTGCTTATCCAGCTTTATGACCGAAAGCAAAACCGTTCGATATGGCAGGGCTATTCCACCGACCTTTATGGCGCCATCGACTTCAGTGATAAAAGAACCCTGCGAAATGCAGTAATCTCCATCCTGGATAAATACCGTTTCTGGGCTGAAGGATTTATCGAAAGTGGCGGTCTGCAACAAAGCGAGCTCAGCAACTGAAATTAACCTTGTAAAAAACCAGTTGGACAAGCTGGTTTCGGCCATAATTTTCGGATTCAGAGGACGGTTTTTCTGAAAAATATTCTACTTTTGCAGACCCAAAAATCGGGTTTCCGGGAAACCGGAACGGATTGTCCGATGGTGTAATGGTAACACTGCAGATTTTGGTTCTGCCTTTCAAGGTTCGAATCCTTGTCGGACAACT
>CAZIGG010000099.1:0-11021 GCA_964538575.1 uncultured Roseivirgaceae bacterium | reverse complement strand
GCCATATTTACAGAATTGTTGCTGATTTCCAGCGTTTTACCTATTTTTGCACCTCATTTTAAAAACAATTGTTAAACCATGAAAAACTACGAGACAGTATTCATTTTGAATCCCGTTTTGTCTGATGATCAGATGAAGGATACTGTCGATAAATTCGTGAAGGTTTTGAAGAAAGGAAAGGCTGACGTGATCAACGTTGAGCAGTGGGGGCTTCGCAAGATGGCCTACCCGGTTCAGCACAAGTCGACCGGTTTCTACAACCTCATTGAGTTTTCGGCATCTCCCGAGCTGGTTAACATACTCGAAACCGAGTACAGACGTGACGAATCAGTAATGCGCTTTTTAACCACCGTTCTTGACAAGCACGCAGTTGTGTACAACGAACGCAGACGCAAAGGCGAATTCAACAAAGGAAAAGCAGACACACGCAAACGTAAACCTGAGGAGGAGCCAGCATAATGACACTTGTAAACGAACCCATCAAGCGCGCAGAAATTAAGGCTAAGTACTGCCGCTTCAAGAAAAACGGTATCAAGTATATCGATTATAAAGATCCTGACTTCCTGCTGAAGTTTATCAACGAGCAGGGAAAGATCCTTCCCCGCAGGCTTACCGGCACAAGCTGGAAGTTCCAGAAGAAAGTATCGCAAGCCGTGAAACGTGCCCGTCACATTGCATTGCTTCCGTACGTAGCTGATTCGTTAAAGTAATCCACCCGTAAAGAGAAACGAACATGGAAGTAATATTAAAACAAGACGTTCAGGGTTTAGGCTACAAGAACGACACGGTTAAAGTTAAGGCTGGTTACGGACGTAACTACCTTATCCCGAACGGTGTTGCCATTATCGCCAACGACTCGAACACGAGAATGATGAACGAAAACATCCGCCAGGCTGCGCACAAAGCTGCGAAGCTCAAGCAGGATGCAGAAGCGCTGGCGCAGAAAATCGGAGAGCTTACGCTTGAGATCGGCACAAAAGCCGGTGAAACAGGCAAGATCTTCGGAGCGGTTACCCCGTTCCAGGTTGCCGATGCGCTTAAAGCTAAGGGCTTTGAGGTTGATCGTAAGAAGATCATTTTCAAAGAGCAGCCCAAGCAATTAGGAAACTACACCGTGACGCTTGACCTTCACAAAGAGGTGAAGCACCCGATCGCGATCAAGGTGATTGCGGAATAATTCAAAATGCATTTTATGTTTTTAAAGCCCCGCCCCGATGTATCGGGGCGGGGCTTTTTGTTTTTGCATTCGTTTGCAATGATTATTCTTTTCGAAATCCGCTGAATACCATTTCCGGATTGCTATATTGGTTTTTCGTAACCTGAACCTGATGATACAGGGACGCAATCCCGGTAGTTATCGGGATTGCGTCCCTGCGTTTAGCCGATGAAAGCAACGACTTTATTTGATAATTATACCACAAGTCCCAATACCTGGGATGAGATGTATGACCAGGTAAACGTCCGGGATCCGTATAAGAAAGTCTTCGATTTTATCTCTGCCCTTCCCGCGACAGAACTGAACAAAAGTGAAGAGCTTGCCCGCAGGCTGTTCATGAGCCAGGGGGTTACGTTCACCGTTTACTCCAGCGGGGAAGGCATTGAAAAGATTTTTCCGTTTGACATTATTCCGCGGATCATTACCGGTCTCGAATGGAGCTTTATTGAGTCCGGCATCCGCCAGCGGCTCCGGGCGCTGAACCTGTTCCTGAAAGATATTTACTCCACGCAGTTCATTTTAAAGGATGGGATAGTTCCTTTTGAAATGGTGTACTCCTGTCCGCATTATGTACGGGAAATGCAGAACGTGAATGTGCCGCACGATATCTACGTGCACATTGCCGGGATTGACCTGATCCGCGATCATGACGGAACCTTTTACGTGCTGGAGGATAATCTCAGGACTCCCTCCGGTGTTTCGTATATGATCGAGAACCGGGAGATCACAAAACGGATCTTCCCTGACCTGATCCCGCAAAGCAAAGTATTACCCGTTACCCATTACCCGAATATCCTTCACAAGAATCTCGTATCGCTTTCTCCCCGGCAGGTTGCCAATCCAAACGTAGTGCTGCTTACCCCGGGGATGTATAACTCGGCTTACTTTGAGCACACCACGCTTGCGCGCCTGATGGGTGTTGAACTAGTTGAAGGGGGCGATCTTGTAGTAGAGAATCAGCGGGTGTTTATGAAAACCACTTCCGGCCTGCAGCAGGTGGATGTAATTTACCGCAGGGTCGATGATGATTTTCTTGATCCGTTAGTATTCAATCCTGACAGCGCGTTAGGCGTGTCGGGGATTCTATCGGCCTACCGGAAAGGGAATGTGGCTATTGTCAATGCTCCGGGCAACGGGGTGGCGGATGACAAGGCCACGTATATGTACGTTCCGGAAATGATCCGCTATTATTTAAATGAAGAACCGCTCCTGAAAAACGTTCCGACCTACCATCTCATTCATCAGGATCAGCGTGAGCATGTTTTCGCCAACATTCATAAAATGGTGATCAAGAAAACAAACGAATCGGGCGGGTACGGAATGTTAATGGGTCATGCCGCAACCGAGAAAGAAGCCGAGGAGTATAAAAAAGAAGTATTGAAAGATCCGCGGCAGTTCATTGCCCAGCCCACGATCAGCCTCTCTTCTGCTCCATGCTTTATCAACGGAAACATTCAACCCCGGAGAGTTGACCTCAGGCCATTCGCGCTATGCGGACCTCATGGAATTGAGATCGTACCGGGCGGATTGACCCGCGTGGCATTAAAAGAAGGATCACTTGTGGTGAATTCCTCGCAGGGAGGGGGGAGTAAGGACACCTGGGTGTTGGCGAATTAGAGATTTAGGACTTAGGGATCAGGGATTAGGGATTAGGGATTAGTGGATAGTTATTGTTGTAGGAAAAAATGGATACATGTTAAGTAGAGTTGCCGATTCGTTGTACTGGATGTCGCGTTACGTAAAGCGCACCGACAGCATCCTGCGCATGCTGAAAGTGAACTATGCATCCGCCCAGGATGATTCCGGAAACTTTACCTGGCGGCCTGTGTTAAAAATCTTTACCTACCTGGAGGAAGCGGAAGCGGAACGGCTGGAAAAGAACACGCGCATGGTGCTGCATTACATGATTACCGACCGGGAAAATCCGAATGCCGTGGTAACCCTTGTAACCAAAGCCCGGGAAAATGCGCGGTCGGTCCAGGATAACATTACGAATGAACTCTGGCAAACGCTCAACGAATTCTATCACATCGTACGGGATGAACGGCTCACCCTTGCGTTACAAACAAAAGACCCCATCACCACGCTGGATATGCTGATTGACCGTGCGATGCTGTACTACGGGATTGCTGAATCGACCATGTTCCGGGGCGAGGGACTGAATTTCATGAACATTGGAAAATACTTAGAGCGGGCCACACAATCCGTGGACATCTTAGATGTAAAGTTCAGCGACCTTTCCTACGATCTTGATAAAACTGCCGAGGTAACCTACTGGAAACATTTGCTACAGTCGATTTCCGGGTATGCGTTATACTTAAAGACGTATCGTTCCGGGTTTGAAGCGCGGAACATTGTTGAGCTGATCGTATTCAACAACAACTACCCGCTTTCCATTTTATACTCCGTCAATATGCTCGACCGGTATTTTGAACGCCTTCGCGAAAGCAGTAACGGGGCCAACTTTGACCGGATCCGGTTTATGATCGGGCGGCTGCGGAGCAAGATCCAGTATTCGAACATGCAGATGCTTTCCGAGCAGGGATTGCACAAGTTTTTAACAGAATTAAACCGTGATCTTACCGCGATTGGTAATGCGTTAAATGAGCATTACTTTGCGTACAGTTAGCAACCACTACTTCATGTCTAAATTCAAAATCAGGCACGTTACCAGATATTCCTATGAAGTGCCCGTCCGCGACAGCGCGAACCAGATCATCCTCTACCCGATCAAAGACACTTACCAGGATGTTCTGCAGCACACCATCCAGATCAGCGGAAGTCCAACGGTGGAGCTGCACAAGGATTATTACGGCAATGATGTTGGAACCTTCACGCACTCAAAACCACACAACGAACTTGTTATTGACTCCAGGCTTGTTGTGGTAACGAAAAGCAAACCCATGCCTACCGTGAGCCTTTCCAAAGAAGACCAGTGGAAGTTTTTCGATTCAATTCTGCACCAGGTCCCGTACATCGATTTTCTGAAGATTTCGAAGTTTGATTCATTGCCTGAGCTGGATGAATTAATCGCGCAGCCCGAATTTCAGGGGAAAGCTCCGCTCGAGCTGGTCAATCAGTTTTGTTCCTACATCTACAAAAACTTTACCTATAAAAAAGGGATCACCACGGTTGAAACAACCATTGAGGAGATCTGGAAAATCAAATCGGGCGTGTGCCAGGATTTTGCACACATGCTGTTAATCATGCTGCGCAAAATGAAAATTCCAGCGCGGTATGTGAGCGGATACATTTGTCCGCATAAAAACGGGATGCGGGGTGAAGGCGCCACGCATGCCTGGGTTGAAGCGTACATTCCGGACTACGGCTGGATCGGCATTGACCCTACCAACAATATCCTGGTGAATGAAACGCACGTCCGGTTAGCGGTTGGGAAAAACTTCCCGGACTGTTCACCGGTTAAAGGAACTTACCGCGGTACATCGAACCACACGCTTGAGGTTTCCGTTTCGGTTGAATATGAAGACGGATCGGTGAATGCCGGTGAAGCTGAGCATGTACTTCCCGAGCCCCAGGTTTCGTATTCACAGAATTCATTTAGAAGATTCCAGGAAATGCAACAGCAGCAGTAGCATGCAAAGCTTTCGCACCGAAATACAGCTTTCAAAATCCAGCCATAGCATCAGCCTGAAGCAGGATATTCTTACTACGGGTTCCTGCTTTTCGGATGCTATTGGAAATAAGCTCGCGCAAAATAAATTCCCGGTTCTGGTAAATCCGTTCGGAACAAGCTACAATCCGGTATCCATACACAAAACGCTTCGTGCCGCCTTAAACGGGGCGCTGCCGCTTTCCCATTCTTATTTTGAGCATAACGGCTTGTACAGTCATTATGATTTTCACTCAGACTTTTCAAATCCGGACAAATCGCTTGTTGAGGCGAACGTAAAATCAGTCATTCAGGATGTTCATCGCTTTATCAAGGACGCACACTGGATCATTATTACCTACGGCACAGCGTGGGCTTACAGGCGAAATGAAACGAACGACATTGTTTCGAACTGCCATAAAATGCCGGCTCAACATTTTACAAAGGAGCTGTTAACGGAGAAGAAAATCCTTGAATCCTTCGCGGGATTTTATCAAAACCTCAAGGCGGTTAATCCTTCCTGTAACATTATGCTTACGGTAAGCCCTGTCCGGCATATCAAGGATTCCATCGCGCTGAACAGTTTGAGTAAATCAATTCTTCGTGTGGCCTGCAATACATTAACAGAACTTCATAAGGATGTGGTTTATTTTCCGTCTTACGAAATTATGCTCGATGATTTGCGTGACTACCGGTTTTATAAATCCGATATGCTGCACCCTAATGCGGATGCCGAAGAATATATCTGGGACAAGTTTTCAGATTCCATGTTTGACGACCGGACAAAAGAATTTCTCAAAAAATGGAAGCCTGTCCATACTTCCCTTCAGCACAAACCTTTCCACGGACAGTCAGAATCGCACCAGAAGTTTTTAACCAAGCTGCTGGCTGATCTGAAGGAACTTAACGGCACGGTAAATGTTGATGAAGAGATAGCCGTTGTAAAGGCGCAGCTTCATGCACGATAAACACACCAACCGGTTACTCCATGCGACAAGTCCCTATTTGCTGCAGCATGCGCATAACCCCGTGGACTGGTTCGAGTGGGGTGAAGAAGCCTTAAAAAAAGCGAGCGCAGAAGACAAACCGATCTTAGTAAGCATTGGCTATTCCTCCTGCCACTGGTGCCACGTGATGGAGCGCGAATCGTTTGAAAAAGAAAGCGTGGCCGAAGTGATGAACCGCTTTTTTGTCTGCATTAAGGTAGATCGTGAGGAACGGCCGGACATTGACCAGGTTTACATGGATGCCGTTCAGGCGCTGGGCGTGAATGGCGGCTGGCCCCTGAATGTGTTCTTAACGCCCGATCAGAAACCTTTCTTCGGGGGCACGTATTTTTCACCGGAAGTATGGGTTACTGTTCTAACCAACATCAACACAGCTTATCATTCCAAGAAGCAGGACATTCTCGAATCTGCCGAAACATTAGCCAGTCATTTAGCCAGCCAGGGAATTGGTCAGTACAGAAAAAAAGCGGATCAGGAAGATTTCAGAAAATTGCTGGAGGGTATGTATTCCAACCTTGAAAAGAAATTTGATAAAACGTGGGGCGGATTAGACCGGGCGCCCAAATTTATCATGCCCTCCATCTGGCTATGGCTGTTGCGTTACCAGCATCTCACCAAAAATGATTCAGCCTTAGCACACACCTTATTTACGCTGAAAAAAATTGCGCAGGGCGGGATTTATGATCAGGTCGGGGGCGGCTTCGCGCGATACTCCGTGGATGGCGAATGGTTTGCGCCTCATTTTGAGAAGATGCTGTACGACAATGCGCAACTGATGACCTTATACAGTGAGGCCTATTCGATTTCAAAAGACGAAAGCTTCAAAACAGTCGTGTACGATACGTATGAGTGGCTGACGCGCGAGATGATGCATTCAGATCATGGATTTTATTCAGCCCTCGATGCCGACAGCGAAGGCATTGAAGGCAAGTATTACATCTGGGATTACCAGGAATTGACTAATCATATCGTACCGGAATATGCCGGGCTGTTTGCAGACTATTTTGAAATTGTTCCGGGAGGGAACTGGGAACACGGAGAAAACATTCTTAAGCAAACGGATGATGTTGAAAGGCTCTTAACAGAATACAAACTCACCGAAGAACAATTCAACACGCTGTTACAATCAGTAAAGCGCAAGCTTCTTGAAGTTCGCGAAAAGCGGATCAAGCCGGGGTTAGATGATAAGGTGTTAGCCGGCTGGAACGGGATGATGCTTACCGGATTGCTGGATGCCTACCATGCCTTTGATGAACCAAAATTCTTAGGCATTGCCCTGCTCAACATTCAGTTCCTGGAAAAGAATTTACTGGAAGGAACAAAAGTTTACCGGTCCTTTAAAGGCAGGCGCGGAAATACGGAAGGTTTTCTGGAAGACTATGCGCATGTCATTCAGGCTTACCTGAAACTGTATCAGGCAACCTTTAATGAAGCATGGATTGCAAAGGCTAAGGAAATGACTGAGTATGTACTCGATAATTTCTATGACCCGGCAGAATCATACTTTTTCTTTACCAGCAAGCAATCCGAAAAGCTCATTGCGCGCAAAAAGGAAATATTTGATAACGTTATTCCTGCATCAAACGGAGTGATGGTTCAAAATCTGTATCATCTCGGAATCATCCTTGATCGTGATGACTGGAAATCAATGGCTCGGGAAATGACGGAAAATCTCAGTCACCTCATTTCACAGGAGCCTAACTACATGAGCAACTGGGGTATCGTGCTAACGGAAATGAAAGCCGGGCTGGCGGAAGTTGTGTTTACGGGCGAGTCTTGTTTGTATCAAAAGCGCGACTTCAAAAAGCATTATCAACCTTTTACGATAGTGATGGGATCGAATAAACCCAGTACGCTGCCGCTGATTCAGGGCAAGAACACCGCGGCTAACGACAGTTTCATTTATGTGTGCTACGATAAGACCTGTACGTTACCGGTAAAAACCGTGAACGCGGCATTAGCAATAATCAATAACGTTTTATAAATCCAATCTACCCTATTTTTTCGAATACTTACGCAAGGGATCGCGCTTGTGATGATAAACAGACACAATAACCACAAGCTGGTTAACGTCATCCACATAATAGATGAGATTAAAAGGGTACCTCCGCAGTGTAACCTCACGAAATGACCTGTACAGATTGCGATGCCTGTGAGGCGCTGAACAGATCAGCGTAATTGAATTATGAACGGCCACAATGAAATTATCAGCCGCTACTGTACTCTGCTTCTCGTACCATAGAAAAGCATCTTCATACTCTTTTGACGCAAGTGGATCAAAAACATATTGATACATGACACTTACGCCCTTCTCTCCCTCAATATCCTGATTTTTTCATTCATCACTTCCGGTGAAATCATTTCACCGCCATTCAGGTAATGGGTTATGCGTCTATCGAGTTCAGTTTTAAGTTCAGGAGTATAATCCGTTAAAAATTCCTGTATCTCATCCTCTACCATAACAAACAGCGCTTCGAGTTTCCTGTCATCGGCAGTATCTACATATTTGTGCAAATATTGTCTTATTGTTAGTGTATCCATATCCTTCCCTTTTTTCAAACTTAGTAAACAAGAATTTAACAAGCAATATCATCAATCGTTAGTCCCAAATCGGGCATTTTCTTTACTTTACGAAGTGGAAGAACTATTTGAGCAACCGGATTCGCGCAGTACTTTTTTTGCAGAGCTTCTGCTCCCGGTTCCTGTTCCCAAATTATTTACGTATCGCGTTCCGTTTGACCTGAACGATAAAATCCAGACGGGTATCCGGGCCATCGTTCCCTTTGGAACCCGGAAAATTCTTACCGGCATTGTTATCACCGTTCACGAATCACCCCCGAAAGAATACGAAGCCAAATACATTCTCGAACTGCTCGATGATGAGCCCGTTGTAAATGATTTACAACTCAAACTTTTCAACTGGATTGCAGATTACTACTTATGCAGCGCGGGCGAAGTTATGAATGCGGCTTTACCTGCCGGATTAAAACTTTCGAGTGAATCGATGGTGCAGCTTCATCCTGCCTTTGATGAAGACACAACATTATTTGAGTTTTCACAGAAGGAAGCAATTCTGTTAACGCATTTAAAGCAGGAGCCTCTTCCCTACTCGGAAATCTCAAAACTCTTAAATCTTAAAAATCTATACAGCATTCTCAAATCGCTTGTGAGTAAAGAGGCTGTCATCCTGTATGAAGAAGTAAAAGAGAAGTTCAAGCCGAAGACAGAAAAAAGAATCCGGTTAACCCCTGCGTTTACTTCTACTGAAGCGCTTGAAGGCGTATTTCAGTCGCTCGCTAAAAAACCGAAGCAGGAAGAAATTATCCTGAAATACCTGCAGGAGGTTCACATCCTCCAGGATCCGAAAGCCAATGTGACCGGGATCGGAAAGAAAGCATTGCTGGGTGATGAGCTTTCAGAATCTTCGCTTAATACGCTGATCAAAAGCAAAATCTTTGAAGCGTTCGAAGTAATTGTTTCCAGGTTTGAGGAAGACGATCAGGCGGTTGCTGATCTTACGCTGAGTGAAGATCAATTGCAGGCGCAGGCAGAAATCATCAAATCGTTTGAAACGCATGCGGCCGTACTCCTTCACGGCATCACCGGAAGCGGAAAGACTGAAATTTATATTGACCTGATCCGGAAAGCACTTCAGGGCGGCTCGCAGGTTTTGTACCTGCTTCCCGAAATTGCCTTAACCACCCAGATTGTTCAGCGGCTTAAAAAAGTTTTCGGATCAGCTATGGGTGTGTACCACTCCCGCTTTTCGGATAACGAGCGGGTTGAGGTCTGGAACGGGGTGCTTTCGGGAAAACTCAAATTTGTGGTGGGTGTGCGCTCGGCCATATTTCTGCCGTTTGACAACCTCGGGCTAATTATTGTTGACGAAGAGCACGACACTTCCTACAAACAACAGGAACCTGCACCGCGGTATCATGCCCGCGATGTTGCGCTTGTTATCGGGCACCTGCATCATGCAAAAGTTCTGATGGGTTCCGCCACACCGTCTGTAGAATCGTATTACCAGGCGCATCATGAAAAATACGGGTATGTGCAGCTGGACAGGCGTTATGGAAATGCACAGCTTCCGGAAGTTGTGCTGGCGGACACCGGCCAGGAACGAAAGAGCAAAACAATCAAAGGAGAATTCTCCGGAACGTTGTTGCGGGCCATTCACGATACCCTTGCTCAGAAAGAACAGGTGATCATCTTCCAGAACCGCAGGGGTTATTCACCGATGGTTAATTGCCAGGACTGCGGCTGGATTCCCAGGTGTGTGAACTGCGCGGTGAGCTTAACTTATCATCAATACCGGCACGCACTGATCTGCCATTACTGCGGATATCGCGAAGAGCTTCCCCAGCAATGTCCAACCTGTTCATCAAAACGGCTGTTAACCGTTGGGTATGGAACAGAGAAGCTTGAAGAAGAGCTGAAGCTTCATTACCCGGATGCCGTTGTGCAGCGGATGGATTATGATACGACACGGATGAAGTCGGGATACGACAACATCATTGAACAGTTTGAGAACGGAGCAACGGATATTCTTGTCGGGACACAAATGGTTACAAAAGGACTTGATTTCGACAAGGTAAGCTTAGTGGGCATTTTCAATGCCGACCGGATGATGCACTTCCCGGATTTCCGGTCATACGAACGGGCTTTTCAATTGATTACACAAGTAAGCGGCCGGGCCGGAAGGCGTGAGAAACCGGGCAAGGTGGTTATCCAGACTTCTCATACCGATCACCCCATATTGAACTTCATCTTACATCATACGCAGGAGGAATTTTACAACACTGAAATTACAGACCGCAGGGAACATGCGTACCCGCCTTTTTCAAGGTTGATTGAAATCGTTGTAAAGCACGCTGATAAAAAGGTATCGCGTGAGGCTGCACACACCCTGACAGAAGTTCTAAAGTCAACGCTTACGGAAGTAAAAGTACTGGGGCCGGGCGAACCGATGGTTTCCAAAATCCGGAACCAGTTTTTAATGAGTATCCTGGTAAAAATTCCGCGTGATTCGGGGCAGCTCCAGGGCATCAAGCAACATATTCTGGCGGCCATCCATTCCACACTTGCCCAAAAAGAGTTCAGAACCGCACGGATCATCGCGGATGTTGATCCTTTATAATTTTTTACAATTTGATTTCCGGCCTAAAGCATTTAACTTTAATTAAGTAAT
>CAZIGG010000098.1:2754-11112 GCA_964538575.1 uncultured Roseivirgaceae bacterium | reverse complement strand
TCATACCGGCCTGCCATATACAGGCAGATAGTCTGGTAGTTGAAGTACGCTACGGTTAACGGGTCAATCGCTTTTGCCCGTTCCACAACATTACTTGCTTCTTCAAACCGACCCATCATGTTGAGCAGGTACCCGTAGGTGTACAGTATGGAGGCATTGCCAGGATTCAGCTCAATTGCCTGCAGCAGAAGTTTTTCAGAAGCCGGAAAATCTTTCGCAATAAAAAACTCAACAAATGCTTTTGTCAGGTAGTCGTTATCGGATGGACCTCTTTGCCAGGCTTCATTTAAGTATAGTTCGATATTATTTTTGGCATCCAACGGTGAAAGATCACCATTCCACGACATGCGCGCAGAGTATGAACTGGCCAGATAAGAATAAGCTTCCTTAAAATCCGGATCTTTTGCGATTGCCTGTTTAAAGTATTCGGTTGCCGTCCGGTACCCATCCACGCTCCATTGATTAAAGGCATGACGGCCTTTCAGAAAAAGATTGTAGGCTTCCAGGTTTTTAGTTGGAACCTCTTTCTGTTTCTCCTGTTGCTGTGGATTTAACGATGCGTTAAGCTCCTTTGCAATAACCTCTGCTACCGTATTCTGAATTTCAAAAATGTCATCTAAGCTCTCATTAAATACTTTCGACCAGACATGATCATCCTTTACCGCATCAATAAGCTGAACATTTATCCGAACTTTGCTCTGCTGCATCTGTACTCCACCTTCCAGAATAAACTTTACACCTAACTCTGCGGCAATTTCCGGAGCAGACTTGTCCGTCTTTTTATACCGCATTACAGATGTCCGCGAAATAATTTTCAACTGTTTATTACCCGCCAGTTGACTGATAATATTCTCCGTTATCCCATCTGAAAAGTAATCCTGCGCGGGATCGTTGCTCATGTTTCTAAACGGCAGCGTTGCGATTGATTGTCGCGTATCTTCTGATTCAACAGAAACAACTGTATTGCTTACGCGGTTGGCAGTCGAAGTCGGTCGCAGGATGCCGTTAATGATTTCTTTTATCGCATTCGCTACTTTATTCACCTGATTCCGGTAATCTGTTTTATTCTGATTATCGTTCCGGTGATCGGTTGACTTTAAGGGCCGGTTAACGCCTGGTTCTTTATAAATAAAGTCTACCGCGCGCAACACCCCTCCTATTTCTGCTTCAATAGTTGCTTTATCGTCAGGATCAAGATCGTGAATCCGGATAGGAAGCAATCTACTTCCCACATTGCCATTGGTTAGTTGAATATCGCGCTCGTATTTATCCGCCTGGGCAAGCTTATTAAACACACAAAACTCGTGCTGCCACGCAAAGCTTTTGGTATCCGAATAGGTTTGCGAGATGACGGCAATAAAAATGAGGCTTTTTAATTTCTTTTCAAGACTCTTATCAACATGATGTGTTTCAAGCAAACCATCATACGGATTGCTGTCGAAATAAACAGAGAGCGGTTCCTTAATGGTTGCTGCAAGCTCTTCCTGCAACGCTTTAACAAATTCAGTTACCCAGCCGGAACGGTTATCGTTGTGCCGATAAGAGATGAAGATGTCGTATTCGAAGCCGGGAACTACAGAGGGCATTAACCAAAGATATTAAGATTACCTTGGTTTACGCAGCCGGGCTGACTAAAACTGGATTTTTTCGTAGTGGATTAAAAACAAAAAAGGGGCTTTCGCCCCTCTCAATTACTTTACTTTGTTGACCACCGCGTCAAATGTTTCCGGGTGGTTCATCGCTAAGTCTGCGAGGACTTTACGATTCAGGTCGATGCCTGATTTTTTAAGCTTTCCGATGAACGAAGAGTAGCTAAGTCCATGCGGACGAACACCCGCGTTGATACGCTGAATCCAGATTGCCCTGAACTCTCTCTTCTTTTGCTTTCTGTCGCGGTATGCATACACGAGACCTTTCTCGACTGCATTTTTCGCAACTGTCCAAACGTTTTTCTTACGACCGAAGAAGCCTTTGGCAAGCTTCAGGATCCTTTTTCTTCTCTCGCGAGACGCTACATTGTTTACTGAACGTGGCATAAATTTTAATTTTTTGGCTGGTGGCGTTCCCCCGATTTATCGGGAAATTCTTAAAGCACAGCAGCCGGGTTAAACATAAAACCTAACTAACAACGCCCCACAAGGGCGGTGATATTTTTATAAAGCGTGGGGAAGCATGAACTTTACGTTCTTCATGTCGGTCGCTTTCACGATCGCCTTCTTGCCCAATCTTCTTTTTTGCTTGGTTTCTTTTTTAGTCAAGATGTGGTTCTTGTACGCACGCTTGTGCTTCACCTTACCGGTACCGGTAACTTTGAACCGCTTCTTCGCTCCTGATTTGGTTTTTACTTTCGGCATTTTATAAACTATTAAACTAAACTCAATTACTTCTTCGGTTTCGGCACTACGAACATGGACATCCGCTTACCTTCCAATTTGGGCATCCCCTCCACTTTTCCAAACTCCTCCAGACCTTGTGCAAACTTCAGCAACAGGATCTCGCCACGCTCTTTATATACGATCGTTCTTCCGGCAAAAAACACGGTGGCTTTTACCTTCGAACCTTCCTGCAGGAAGTTCTGAGCATGCTTCAGCTTAAAGTTGAAATCGTGCTCATCGGTGTTCGGGCCGAAGCGGATCTCCTTGATCACAACTTTCAAAGCTTTCGACTTGATCTCTTTCTGCTTCTTCTTCTGCTCGTACTTAAACTTCGAGTAGTCAGTAACCTTGCAAACCGGAGGATCAGCGTTTGGAGAAATCTCCACCAGATCAAGACTTTGCTCTTTCGCGATCTTGAGCGCTTCCTGAATGGGATAAACATCCACTTTCACGTTCTCTCCGACTAACCGCACACGCGATGCAGTTATTCGTTCGTTAACCTTGTAAGGCTCTTCAGGCCTCTGCGGGCCCCTTCGCATGGGCCTGTTTCCTATTGTACTGATACTGTTCTACTGTTTAAATTCCACAAAAGAGGTGCAAATATCGCTTTATTCTGTCAAAACAACAAAACCTGATCAGGATTCTCAGGATTTGTGGGTTTGCAGGATTTTAAAGCGGGGTTGCAGCCTCCGTTCTAAATTGATTTACAAAATCGTCCAGAAGCAGGCTTCCGAGATCACCTTTTCCATGTCTGCGCACCGAAACCTTATTTTCGGCTGCTTCCCGTTCGCCCACAATCAGCATATAAGGCACCTTCTTAACCTCGGCATCCCGGATCTTACGTTGAATCTTTTCATCACGATCATCTAAAAAGCCCCTGATATCCAGTTCTTTAAGTGTATCGATCACCGTTTGAGCATAATCATTAAACCGTTCAGAAATTGGCAGTACTGCGATTTGATCAGGCGACAGCCAGAGCGGAAAATTGCCTCCGCAATGCTCTATTAAAACCGCCACAAACCGCTCCAAAGAGCCAAATGGAGCCCGGTGAATCATTACCGGCCGGTGCTTTTGATTATCGGAGCCTACATATTCCAGCTCAAAACGCTCAGGCAAATTATAATCCACCTGGATTGTTCCGAGCTGCCAACTGCGGCCGAGGGCATCCCGAACCATAAAATCTAATTTGGGACCATAAAAGGCAGCCTCGCCCTGAACGGCTACCGTTGTCAAGCCCCGTTCGTCAGCAGCTTCCTGAATCTGCTTTTCGGCCAGATCCCATTGAGCATCCTCCCCGATGTATTTCGCTTTAGTTGCCTGATCGCGTAGCGACACTTGTGCCGTATAGTTTTCAAATCCCAGGGACTTGAACACATGCATTACCAGGTCAATTACTTTCACAAACTCTTCCTTCACCTGATCGGGACGGCAGAAGATGTGGGCATCGTCCTGCGTAAATCCGCGCACACGGGTTAAACCGTGAAGTTCTCCGCTTTGCTCATAACGATATACAGTTCCGAACTCCGCCAGACGGATCGGAAGATCACGATATGACCGCGGCTTGGTTTTATATATCTCGCAGTGATGCGGGCAGTTCATTGGCTTTAACAGGAACTCCTCTCCTTCATCCGGAGTTTTGATCGGCTGAAACGAATCCTTACCATATTTTTCGTAGTGACCGGAGGTAACATACAGTTGCTTGCTTCCGATGTGCGGAGTTACAACCGGATCATACCCGGCTTTGATCTGGGCCTTGCGCATAAACTGTTCAAGGCGTTCACGAAGCAACGTTCCTTTCGGCAGCCAAAGCGGTAACCCCATCCCTACTTTCTCCGAGAAGGCAAACAGTTCAAGCTCCTTACCCAGCTTACGGTGATCGCGCTTCTTCGCTTCTTCTAACAGGAACAGATATTCATCAAGCTCCTTCTGCTTAGGGAAAGTTATACCGTAAATGCGGGTGAGCATTTTGTTCTTTTCGTCACCGCGCCAGTAGGCTCCGGCAACGTTCAGCAACTTGACAGCTTTTATAAAGCCCGTGTGGGGCAAGTGCGGCCCGCGGCAAAGGTCAACAAAGTTGCCCTGCTGGTAGAAGGTAATCTTGCCGTCTTCCAAACCATTGATCAGTTCAAGTTTGTATGGATCGCCCTTCCTGGTGAAGTAGTCTAACGCCTCGGCTTTGGTCACATCCATCCGCTCGAACCTGCTCTCTTTTTTAGCAAGTTCTTTCATCTTCGCCTCTACTCTGGCCAGATCATCCTCCCCGAAAGCCTTATCACCCAGATCTACATCATAGTAGAAACCATTTTCAATCGGAGGTCCTATCCCAAATTTTGTACCGGGGTAAAGTTCTTCAAGGGCTTCTGCGAACAGGTGAGCGGACGAATGCCAGAAGGAATACTTCCCTCCTGCATCGTTCCAGGTGAGAATCTTAATCGCTGAATCTTTGTCTATCGGGCGGGCCAGATCCCTGATCTCACCATCCACTTCAATGGCCAGAGAAACACGCGCCAACCCTTCGCTGATGCTCCGGGCAATCTCGATCCCCTTCACTCCTTTCGGGTACTCACGAACGCTGCCATCGGGCAGGGTAATGTTAATGCTCATACTAAAAAATAAGACTGCAAATATGCACTTTTTATCGATGTGCCGGGAGGCAAAATTACAGGGTTAACTGTGCGCTGACCAGGATTCCAAACTTGCGCACTTTTGTATTGGATTCATGATCCGGGTAGGTTAAGCGGTGCGCAAAATCAACGCGAAAGAATTTGAAGATATTCTCCACTCCATATCCAAGCTCGATATACGGTTTACCGGGATCCAGATAACCGACCGGTAATGTCTTACTCATATCCGGCATTGTGTCATCTTCAATTAGAAGTGCTTTGTTTTTCTCGCTTAGTCCTCCGTATAAAACATTTGCATTTCCGACAAACCGCCACTTCAATTTGCGCATTAGCGGAATACGGTTCAGTAAAAAACCTTCAAAATTATGGCGGTACTGAAAGGATACATAATGATCGCTTATAAATTCACCATAATTCATCAGGTTATAGGTTGCTGTTGTATAAAACGGAGTTTCGTTACCCAGATGGTAGGCCAGCAATGGATACGGCAGGGCTTCAAAGATGTACTCACCGGTAAGCCTGGCCCTTGCCGATCCCAAAATACCCCACCGGATAGGCTGATCAACCGAAAGCTTCGTTTTGTTGTAGTTGAAATCACTTCCTGCGACACCCTGAATACCGCGGATGTACGTAAACGTTATAATCGGCCAGCGGGTGACCCCAAGGCTGTACCGGATATTTTGACCTTGTACAAAAAGCTCATCGCGCGCAAAGCGGGACTCAATCAAAACCTCAGCAGTTTCAAAGCTTTGCTGTACAACGGTATGATCCTCAGGATTCGGATAGTATCCAAAATTGAATGCCGGGGAAAACGTATTATATCGAAATGCAATTCGCTGCGAAAAGCCTTTAAAAAGCTCCCGTTGAACATTGAGCCTATTCTCATCAAAGTAATATCCTCTTCTAAAATTACCCCATCGCTGCGCGGCAAGGAAAATATAGCTGTCGGCAAGAGCCTCATCGTCAAGCCCGATACGATTTAAATCTCTCCTGATCCGGATGCTTGCCGTGGTGTACCGTTTTCGCGAGAGAATCCGGGTAACATCAAATTTGTACTTGAATTTTTCATCCTTAAATCCATAACCAAGCTGCATCCCCAGCATCCATTTCCTGCTGAAATGCTCCGTGGTTCGGAAACCGGGTTGAAACCGAACGCCTTCAATGTTATTAATCGAAAAAATAGAAAGCGTTGGACCAATTTCAACCTTACCCACCTCATAGTACCCGTTTATCGCAAAAAGGATTAAATCTGTATAGGTTTTTACAATCGGGATATTTTGAAGGGTGTCAATCATTCTGTAGACACTTTTTTCAGTTTGAGAAAGGGGCTCATGACGCAACGTATCCCAATAATCTTCATCCTTGTTTTCATAGGCATTTTCATCCAATACAATTGCCTGAGCATAAAATGAAGGTTCCTTCGGCTTGTTGATAACGATTTTTTTATTGGACGTATAGAATTTAGCCAGCATCCCGGCCGTGTTTTGTGTCAGCTCACTCACATCAATCAATACACGGTTCTTTACCGGAAGCCAGGCCTGATCACCGGTAGGATCGAGCTCTTGCTGAATTTTGATTTTCTCGATAAAATTGATGTTGGCTTGCCTCCCTGTTGAGGCATCGATCTGCTTAAGCGCATACTCATGTTTCGTGATCCACATCGTTCCGGTAAAAGCGAGGGATTGCGGGCTTTTGGGTGTAAAGTCGATCCGGTAACAGTAAAATCCATTGACGTACACGCTGTCGACCAGGTCGTAATTGTAATACAATCTTCCCCCATCGGCTATGGGTGAGATAAAATCCTTCCCCACGATGTTGAGCCAGTGCTGGTAGAAATTATATTCCTGAAAGGAAGAGCCGACAAGCTGGGTAACCGCGTCACCGTCTTCTATGCCAATACCGGTAATCTTTGATTTAAGTATATTCTCTGTTTTAAGGCGGGGGTTATCCCGGTAATACAGCCGGGAAACATTCTCGGATATAAACAAGGGTAGTATGGGCTTGCCGTCCTCACCGGCTATTACATCAACACTGTCGAGCACCTGCGTGATCTTTTGAACAATCTTCCGTTTCCGGAATTTATCGGACATGTTGTCAATATCAATTTCAATCTTGGTGTAAGTCTCGTATTCGTAAGCGGTGAGCCTGCGTTTATCATGCGCCTTACGATTTTCGTCTACTCTTTTGAGGATTTCAAAAGCAGGATTCTCTCCTGCCGTGATGATAACCTCACTCAGGCTTGTGGACAATTCTTCGAGCTGGAAATTGATTACCTGGGCAACTCCCTTTTTGATCACCTTTGTTTTAGACTTGTAGCCGATATAGGAAGCCTGTAATGAATCCGGCCGGGCGGAAGTCTTGAGCGTATAGTTTCCGTCAAAATCCGTAGTGACCCCAATGGAAGTTCCTTTAAAAATAACGCTGGCAAACGGGATGGGGTCGCCTGAATTGGCATCTAATACTTTTCCGCTTACTACAGTCTGGGCTGATCCGGCAAACGGGAGCAGCAGAAATGCAAAAAGGAGAAGTTTACCCGCAGGGTTATTTAAAAAGTGGTTGTTCACGGATCGATCAAACTATAAAAATAGAGATTACGCAGATACCAAAACAGGGTTATTTCATTTCGTACTGAGATTCTCTTTTTTACCAAGAAAACGAGGTGAAGTCTTAAAAATGTATAAATCAAGAACGGCTTTGGTACGGGCGAAGTACTCACGCATCCGGACTTTAACAGATCTTTCATAGGCCGGACCTTCCGTAACCATGGCGACCGCATCGATGTCATAATAATGACTGATAAACAATGCCCGGTAGCTATGAAAAGGCTGCGTGATGATGATGATCTTATCCTGTCCAAAAATCTCCTTGCTTCGGATAACCGAATCCAGTGTGCGCAAGCCCGCATAATCAAGCGTAATCGCTTCAGCCGGAACTCCCCTGCTCATTAATGCTTTTTTCATTTCGATTGGCTCATTGTAAAACTTAGACCGGTTGTCCCCGCTGAGAATAAAGTGATCAATCTTACCGAGCTTATACAACTCAGCAGCCGTGTCCATTCTTTTTACAAAAAAGTCATTCGGCTGGCCGGAAATTGTTTTGTTGCTGGTGCCCAATACGAGGGCTACGCGGTGATCAGGAAGCTTTTCATAATCGGTATAAACGTAGGCCTTTGTGCTGTTGACTACCCAAACATTGGAGACATAGAATAGCAATACAACACCAATGAGTGCCGAAATCAGGATTCGCTTCAGCCATTTCCACCACTTCATACGAGATTTTATCAAAGCCAGCGCAGTAAAACTACTGAAATACAGGCGGATTCCTTCGACCTGCCTATCTTCGACTACGCTCAGATTGAC
>CAZIGG010000098.1:0-2654 GCA_964538575.1 uncultured Roseivirgaceae bacterium | reverse complement strand
GATGTTTGTCAGATCAGTTTCGCTTGCTGATCTCGTCACGCACCTTGGCCGCGCGTTCGTAATCTTCCTTATCAATGGCTTCTTTCAGAAGCTCGTGCAGGCGTTCAACAGAAAAGTTTTTGAGGTCGTCACCTTTCTTGCCGGCAGCTACTTCTTTTTTGGCCTTAGCTTTTTCGGGCTTTACTTCAGCGCCTTCGTCTTCAGCTTCATCGGTTAACACAATTCCGGCCTCTGCGAGAATGTTTTCGTAGGTGAAGATGGGGGAATCAAATCGCAAACCTATGGCAATGGCATCCGAAGGACGCGCATCAACTTCCATTCGCTTTAAGCCATCGGAACAAACGATCTTGGCAAAAAACACGCCTTCCTTTAAATCAGAGATAACGATCTCTTCTACCGTAAAATGAAAGTTATTGGCAAATGACTTGAACAGGTCATGCGTCATGGGCCTGTTCGGAATAATCTTCTCTATTTCAATTGCGATAGCCTGCGCCTCAAACATACCGATGATGATCGGCAGCCGCCTGTTGCCTTCTGTTTCTCCGAGCACAAGCGCAAATGAGCTCGTCTGCGACTGGCTTGAGGATAGGCCCAGTATTTCCAGCTTAATCTTCTTCACAATTACTTCGCTCCTTTTAACGCTTCATTCAATTTCGGCAGCACATCAAATGCATCACCCACGATACCATAATCCGCTGCTTTAAAAAACGGGGCATCGGCATCTTTATTGATTACGACAATGCATTTTGACGAGTTCACCCCGGCAAGATGCTGAATTGCACCGGAAATCCCGACAGCAATGTAAAGCTGCGGACTTACTTTAACTCCTGTCTGACCCACGTGCTCGTGGTGCGGTCTCCAGCCCATATCGGATACCGGCTTACTACAACCCGTTGCTGCATGCAGTGTTTTTGCAAGCTCTTCAAGCATGCCCCAGTGCTCAGGACCTTTCATGCCGCGGCCGCCCGAAACAACAATGTTTGCTTCCGGCAACAATATCTCTCCTGTTGCTTTTTCGGTGGATATGATCTTAGTCGCGAAGTCCGCATCCGATAATGCCGGATTATAATCCGTTACAGTCGCAGTTCCTCCCACTTCCTTCAATTCAGCCGCATTCTTGCGAATAGCAATTATTTTCTTTTGACTTTTAAGTTCAATGTGCGCAAATGCCTTCCCGGTGTAAATGCTTTTCTTCACAACAAAACCGGAAGCGGTATTCGGAAGCTCAACTACGTTTGAGGCAAGCCCCGCGCCTGTTTTAGCGGCCACCCGCGCGGCAACGGGAGTTCCTAATGATGAGTTGGCCAAAACAAGAATATCTGCTTTTTCGTCCTCCATTGCCTTGGCGAGGACAGACGCATATGCCTGGATTACACCCTGATCGAGCTTTGAATCTTTCGTGTGCAAAACTTTTTCAGCGCCATATTTTCCAAGCGTTTCAAGCTCGGCTTTATCAACCGATCCCAGCGCAATTGCCGTTACCGGGCCGCCCATGGCTTTCGCGTAAGCAACTGCTTCGAGTGAATTGCTCTTTATTTTTCCTTCGGCACTTTCTACAAAAACTAAAACAGGCATGAATTTCGGATTTACGATTTTAGAGTTACAATTTTAAAGCAATGTCTGCTTATAAAACCTTAGCTTCATTCTTTAATAAGGTTACTAATTCACCAACATTATCGGCAGATACCATTTTAACTGATCCTTTTGGTGGCGGCAACTCAAATTTCTGCAACTTGATACCGCTGTCAACTGCAATTGGCTCAGCAACTTTTAACGGTTTTGTTTTAGCCGACATGATCCCCCGCATGTTTGGAATTTTCCACTCTGCGATTGGCTCCTGGCATCCTGCCACCAAGGGAAGCGTGGCTTCAACATATTCTTTACCGCCTTCAATTTCACGGGCCATTTTTACTTTTGTTCCGTCCACTTCCAGTTTCATTACCGGAGAAACGGAGGGCATTCCCAGCAGTTCGCCTACAATACCGTGAACGGCACCACTGTTATAATCAATGGATTCACGGCCCATTAGAATAAGATCATATCCACCGGTTTTTGCGTACTCCGCAATTTGTGCGGCAACGAAAAACGAATCGGTCGGTTCAGCGTTTACACGGATTGCATCATCCGCGCCAATCGCCAGCGCTTTACGGATGGTTGGTTCGGTTTCGGCAGTGCCAACGTTCAATACCGTAACGGTTGATCCGGTAGATTCCTTCAATTCGATCGCACGAGCCAGCGCGTAATCATCGTACGGGCCGATAATGAATTGTACTCCGTTGGTATCGAACTTAGTATTATTCTCAATGAAATTGATTTTGGATGTTGTATCGGGGACGTGCGATATGCAGACTAATATTTTCATTCGTCAGAATTTCAATTACGTTCAATTTGGCTGCCAAAATAGTAAAATCCAACTTTTGCGAGCCAAAAACGGGGTAAAATCTGCTTTTTATTCACACGCCCTTTATTTTAGCGGTTATGAGCGAACAAAGGCTTAAAACCCTGATAAAATTCTACGAAGAAGACCCGAACGATCCGTTTAACCTGTACGGCCTCGCGCTTGAATATCAAAAGATTGATCTGATTAAGAGTGATTCGCTGTTCGAGAAACTCTTAAAAGATTTCCCGCAATATGTTCCCTCCTACTATCATGC
>CAZIGG010000097.1:9927-11336 GCA_964538575.1 uncultured Roseivirgaceae bacterium | reverse complement strand
ACTCAATTTTTGGCTGTTTTAACAGCTTTTCCGTAATTGAGGACGCAAAGGTAACAGAAGGCGAATTATATGCAAAGTCGGGTTTTAAAATTTGTCAAATTATCGCTGTTTCTGCTGCTTTTTCCGATCATGCTAAGCGCCCGGTCAAACAACCCGTTGCTCATTCGGGCGGATTCACTTTTTCAGCAAAAGCGTTACATCCAGTCGCTTGACCTCTATCAGAAATTATTTCAAGATCATCGCTACACTCCGGCCATGCTGCTGCGCATGGCGTATGTGGAAGAAGGATTGAGTAACGTCTCCCGGTCAGCGTATTACCTGAACCTGTATTACCTCGCCACGCAGGATGAAGATGCGCTGGTGAAGCTCGAAGAACTGGCAATCAAGAACCGGCTGGAAGGATACGCCACCGATGAAATTGACGGATTAAGGTCTTTTTACCTGACACACCGCGATTTGATAACCTATATCCTTCTCGGTATAGCCATTTTCGCGTTAGCCATTGCGCTCACACAACGGCTTGCCATGAAAAACAAACCGGTTGGTGAGTTCGTTATCCTGTGCATTGTTTCAGCGTTGTTCATATTGCATATCAGTCAGCAAACAATATGGGCGAAAGCCATTGTTGCAAAAGATAACACGTATGTAATGAACGGGCCATCGGCCGGTGCATCGGTGCTTTCTATTGTGCGTGACGGGCATCGCGTGGACGTAATCGGCACACAAGATGTGTGGACGAAAATAAAAATCGGAGGATCGGAAGGGTACGTACGCAGCTCAAGCCTGCTGCCCGTCAAGCTGTAAATTTTATAATTGAATGGTGACGATTCCTTTATACAGCTTGTTGCTGTAGGTGATCAGGTAATAATAAACACCGGCAGGCATGTCTGTGCCATACCAGCGAAAATCGCGCTTAGCGCTTTCATAAACCCGTTTACCCCAGCGGTTATAAATCTTAACGTTCACGAACTCTCCCATACAATTGTCTTTAGGAAGGATATCAATCAATTCTCCGGTTACCCGGTCTTCCTTTACCATGGCAAAAAACGGATTTTTATCATCCCCGTTCGGGGTGAATACATTGGGAGGAACGAAGTCATCATCCGAACCGTCAACATCCTTTACAAGGATAGTAAGGGTGAGCGTGTCGCCTTTCTCAGCATAACAGCGATCGTCCCGCAACAGAAATTTGAAATTATACGAATTCTCATAAACACCTTTTTTAAAAACAGAACAATCGGGTTCCCACGTGAATTCTGCCGTAAGCGGATTGACTCCGGCTCGTGGTTCAAATACAAATCCGGCAGGCTGTACATTTCCGGATTGTTCAATGATCTCAAGGGTTAGCTTGTCTTTCGGATTGCTGTCGGGGTCTGTTCCTGTAAAGGCAAGTGAAATCCGGTCCCCCA
>CAZIGG010000097.1:0-9827 GCA_964538575.1 uncultured Roseivirgaceae bacterium | reverse complement strand
AAAGCCTATTCCGTTTCCGCGCAGCACAATTCTGTCGTCAATGTCATCATCGGATCCGGTAACATCAATCACAATGGGCTCACCATGAATTTTCCGGACAAGCCTGAGGGTATCCGCACCCGGTATAAGCGAATTGGTGAGAAGCGGCTCATGATTTCCCGGCAAGTCTATGGTAAGGTTAAAGCGTGTTGTGTCAGGATGCCTGAACATACAAACGTCAATATCCTCCACAACAAAAAGCAATTCAAAATTAGTCTTTGAAGTAAAATCATAAATGTTGCATTTCGGATCCCACGTTAGCTGGGCGTTAACAGGACCTGTTTGCTGCCCGGAGAGCGGAAGATTGAGGGTCATACCATAATCAGCCAGATTAAAATCAACCGGAATAAAACTGTAGCGAATAACATCATTGTCCGCATCGGTTACCTGTTGCGTATAAATTTGCATGCTCTCTCCCTCTTCCACAACATCGGTAATGTTTTTAGGATTGGTAAAAGCAGGAAGTTGATTGGCCGGAGGTTCAATAAAAGCAGTGATCTGAAGTGTATCCGTCAGTGGCAATGCACACGCGTCATCCGAAACAACAATACCAACCTTAATCGGCACATTTTCAACAAAAGGGCATGCGGGAAAACAAATTGTAAAAACAGCTGCTCCGCCATTGGAAATTGTTGCAGACGTACCACTTAACGATATGCTGCCCAACAGGGACTTGTTAAAGTTCAGGGCAATGGCCTTAATCTTAATATTCTCCAGGTTGTTTTCATCGGGCCGCAATGTGCTCGGATCTGTTATGCTCACTTCAACGCATCGTTGCGCAGCGGGCAGGGTATTCTCAAAGGTAACGGACAAGCTGCCGCCTGTAAAAGACGGACTGCCCGCTTTTCGGCCAACGATTGATGGATAAGCAGGAAACGGGCAGCCGCCAACCTCCACAACAAGCATTTGAAAGTCCCGGATAATCTCTCCGATTTTTACACCGTCACGAAACTCCTGGCATTTTACGGCAAATACATAAAGGCCCGGTATGCTGGGTGTGACTGTCAGAAAACCTTCCTGGCTGATTCGAAGATTAGTAAGTCCGTTTAGGATATTATTAAGGCCAAACCCGGGACGCCACAAAACCGGGGGGTAAGGGCCGGGGTTTGTTAACCCCAGCGGGTTCTGGGCGGATTGATTGGGTATTGCCGAAGGTGTGAGCGTATTGAGCGGTGTAATAAGGGAGTAGGAAAGGGAATCTCCGTCATCGTCCATGCCGGCAAAATCTACATAATAAGGAATACCCGGACATGCAAAATCATTTAAAGGCGGGAATAGCCGGGGTGAATTATTTATGAACGGTGAGCCGTTCTTCACAACAGCGGGAAATTCAAGATAAAAAGTCTGCCCGGCAAAACGGGTACCCAGCAGCGGGTCTTCACTGTAAATATTATTAATGTCATAGTTACGGCAGCATCTCTCCCACGCAATATAATATCCGTTTGGGTGGCCGAATTCGGCAGGTGTCATTTGTATTGTTACGGAGTAGATAAGCTTGTCGGTAACAATTTCACTGTTAGCGCATGCTAATTGCGTATACTCAACTCTTGTCTTTGAAAGGAACGAAAGAATGACATTGCGAATGCGCACGTTACCGGTCTTTTGAAAAATGCTGACCTGGATGTTGGGCTCTTCAAGTTCCGGATCACGGTGCGGGTTATGCTCCACGTCAAAATAATAAATAAGCCTTAGCCTGTAGGTGGTACCCGAAATCCAGGTAAGCTCAAACTCTCCTCCTACAATATGTGAAGCGTCCGAAGCTCCATAAGCCAGCACAAATAAAAAGATAATGAGAATCCTTTTCATAGAATGACTTCTAAATGTAGCAAATTGCCGTGAGGGCTAAAAAAGAGCTACCTGCGTATTTTTGCACCTATGAATCTCAAAAAAAACGACATTCTCGAAAACATTTTAGTGGAAAACATGGCTGCCGAAGGCAAGTGCGTAAGCTGCCCGGAGGGCCGGGTGAGCTTCATCGGCATAAGGTGTTGGTAGATATATCGCTTACGCAACAACCTCCTCAACAATGATGGAAATGTCAATAGCCATGCAACCTATCCCCGATAAGCCGGTCTTTGCATAGGAACGGCTTTTTTATCATTTCTGTAACTTTTTTCTGATAACAAAGTATCCAATAGATATAATTCACCACACCATGCTTAGAAACTATCTGATCCTCACCTTCAGAAACCTGCGGAAAAATGGCTTCTATTCATTTATTAATATATCCGGTCTCGCCATTGGAATCACCTGCTCGATGCTCATTCTATTGTGGGTAGCCGATGAAACCTCCTTCGATAAATTTCACCCCAAAGCCGACCGGCTTTACCAGGTGTGGGTGAATGCCCATTTCGATGGCCGTATCAATTCATGGACTTCTGTGCCTCTTCCCACGCACGAAGCCATGAAACCCGCAGATGCCAACATCATGCGCGCTGCCGTTACGGACTGGGGTGGCGACCATTTGCTGGCGTCAACCGATGATAAACGTATGAACAGGCGTGGATTCAACGTCAGTGAAGAATTTCTCGAGATGTTTCAGTTCCCACTTATCCAGGGCAATGCCGAACAAGTACTCGATGAGGCCAGCAACATCGTCATCACCGAGTCTACCGCGAAAGCATTGTTCGGTGATGAAGATGCCATGGGTAAGGTCATCCGGGTCGACAATCAATTCGACCTCACCGTAGCCGGTATCCTGAAAGATATTCCTTCCAACTCCTCTTTTAAGTTTGATTTTCTGTTGCCGTATAAACATTGGCAAACTACCAACGAGTGGGTAAGGCGCAATGAAACCAACTGGGGCAACTACTCCTTTCAGGTGTTCGTAGAACTCAACGATGCGGATAATAAAGCATCGGTTGAAAACAGTATACGCGACATGCTTGCAGAACATGGCGAAGACAAAGAAATGAAACATGCATTCTTTCTCTATCCGCTTCTCCGCTGGCGATTATATTCCAATTTCGAAAACGGTGTGGAGCAGGGTGGCATGAGCGACTATGTACAACTCTTCACCGTTCTCGCTGTGTTCATCATTGTAATTGCCTGCATCAACTTCATGAACCTGGCAACAGCAAGAAGCGAACGAAAAGCACGTGAAGTTGGCATTCGGAAAAGCATTGGATCGAAACGTAGCCAGCTAATCCTTCAGTTCATTGGCGAATCGTTGATCATTACCTCTATCTCCTTTGTCATTGCCGTTATTGCTGCTCAGGTATTACTGCCGTACTACAATACCCTGGTCGAAAAGAAATTATTTATCGACTACATGAGTAAGGAATTCTGGATATTCTCATTAGGGCTGATTGTGATTACCGGTATAGTAGCCGGAAGTTATCCGGCCTTTTATTTGTCGGGTTTTGAACCTGTAAAAGTATTGAAAGGCAAGCCTAACGTTGGCAAAAGTGCGAGCCTTCCGCGAAAGATTCTTGTTACGATACAGTTCGGCTTCTCCATTTTCCTGATCATTTCCGTGTTTGTAGTCTACAATCAGATTCAACTCACTAAAGGACGCGACCTTGGTTATGAGCAGGAGAATCTCATCACCGTTCCGCTCAACAAAGATTACCACGACAATCTCCGCGCGCTGAAAGCGGAACTCCTCGCATCCAACGTGGTGGAATCAATGGTTCGTGCCAACAGCGCGATCACTGACATCAACTCAAATAATTTTGTGGGCTGGCCCGGCAAACCTGATGATTTAAAGGTGATTTTCACCACGATCGTAACGGACTACGACTGGGCCAAAACCATGGGCGTGAAAATGATCGAAGGCCGTGATTTTTCGGAAGATTTCAAATCCGACAGTATGGCAATTGTTGTGAATAAGGCCGCCATAAAGATTATGGGCCTGAAAGATCCCATCGGAACCGAGCTTGACCTGTGGGGAAAGAAACGAAAGCTCATCGGCATCTATGACGATGTGCTTATGGGATCACCCTACGATGAAGTGAAGCCCATGTTTGCCGTGCTTGATGACTGGTGGGGATCCATAACGATACGATTAAAAAAGACGAACGATTTGCAGGCTTCCCTCAAAGCCGTAGAAACCATCTTCAAAAAATACGGGCCCAATTATCCATTCGATTACACATTCGTGGATGTGGAGTTCCAGAAAAAATTCACCACGATTAACCTTACCAGCAGCATCGCCAGTTTGTTTGCCGTACTTGCCATAGTGATTACCGGCCTGGGATTGTTTGGCCTGGCTGCGTTTACAGCAGAGCAACGCACAAAGGAGATTGGCATCCGCAAAGTTCTCGGGGCATCAGTTTCTAGTTTGGTGAACCTCATCTCGATAGACTTTTCAATCCTCGTTGTTATTGCGTTTGTGATCTGTGCACCCCTGTCGTGGTGGGCCATGAATAGCTACCTGCAGCGCTATACAATACGGACAGAAATTTCCTGGTGGATATTTCCAGCTACTGGCGCCATCGCCCTGACCTTTGCGCTGCTTATTGTAAGCATGCAGGCTTTTCGAGCCGCCCACGCAAATCCGGTGAACTCGCTGCGGAATGAATAAATTCTTCGTTGTTAAATCAACCTAAAAACCTGTTCCATTTCTGTAATTTCGCCCGATGTTAAAGAAGGGCGACATACTTGAAAATATTTTAGTGGAAAACATGGCTGCTGAAGGCAAGTGCGTCAGCCGGCTGGAAGGCCGTGTGATCTTCATTGAAGGGGCTGTGCCGGGGGATGTGGTGGATGTGTCGCTTACGAAGATCAAAACCAGTTTCCTGGAAGGTAAAGCCGTGGGAATTAAAAAATTTTCCGATAAACGAGCGGAGCCGTTTTGTGAACACTTCGGATTATGCGGTGGCTGCAAGTGGCAGAATCTTAATTACAACGAGCAGCTTGGCTACAAGCAGCAACAGGTAATTGATAACCTCGAACGTCTGGGCGGGTTAACATTACCCCCGCTCCTGCCGATCGTTGCTTCTGAAAAAACAACACACTATAGAAACAAACTGGAGTACAGCTTTACCGCTAAACGCTGGTTAACATGGGAAGAAATGAACAATCCCTCGCCCGATCCCCTCTCCCCGGGGAGAGAGGTGTCCGAAGGACGGGGTGAGGGATTGGGCTATCATCTTCCCAAAAGTTTCGACAAAGTATTTGACGTTAAAAACTGTTACTTACAGCCTGAACCTTCTAACAGTATCCGGCTTGCAATAAAAGAGCTTGCCGTTAAGGAACGTATTCCATTCTTTGACCTGCGCAGTCAGCAAGGCTTTTTGAGAACACTTTGCATTCGCACCGCGAATACCGGTGAAACAATGGTGATCTTACAGGTCACCGTTAATAATAAAGAGTGGCTTGATCTGATTTTAGGAATGATCGCTGAACGCTTTCCGCAGGTTACCTCAATCAATTACGTAGTCAATTCAAAAAAGAACGACTCGTTTGCCGACCTGGAGGTTCAGAACTGGAAAGGCGCTCCGTATATAATAGAGACGATGCCCAAAGCCGATGGCTCAGGAACACTTAAATTTCAGGTGGGACCAAAATCCTTCTATCAAACAAATGCCGACCAGGCATACGAATTGTACAAGATCGCTTTTCAAATGGCTGAGTTGAAAGGAGATGAATTAGTGTATGATCTTTACACCGGAACCGGAACAATTGCCAACTTCATAGCCAGTAAAGCCAAAAAAGTAATCGGGCTGGAGTATGTAGCCCCAGCCATTGAAGATGCTAAAGTCAATTCGAAGCTGAATTATATTACCAACACGGACTTCTTCGCAGGTGACATCAAAGACCTGCTGGATGATAAGTTTCTTCACACTCACGGCCGGCCGGATGTTGTGATTACCGATCCGCCACGGGCAGGCATGCACGAAGATGTTTGCCGCATGTTGCTGAAGGCAGCGCCTGAAAAGATCGTGTACGTAAGCTGCAACGTGGCTACGCAAGCCCGCGACCTGAAAATTCTTTCCGAAAAGTATGATGTTGTTGCCGTGCAGCCGGTCGATATGTTTCCGCATACCATGCATGTCGAAAACGTTGCCGGTCTGAAATTACGCTCGTTAGGCTAACAATCGTTCAGTCAATTCCGTAAATTATTTTGAAGGAACACTTGAACGCTATCAGAATATTTGTGACAATTGTACCCGCACAGAATATTATGCTGACAAATAACAACATAACAGAACGTTTGTTAACCCTCACAAAGGGGCCAAACAGCACTGTGCTCTCTATTGTTATCGTGATTATTATTCTCTTGGATAAACCCGGGGCGATGCAATAGAGCTTGTTGAAAAGAACTAACAGCCGCCTCGGAAACCCCGGGGCGGTTTTGTTTTATATGTACCAACACAAACTAACAGTTGTTAAAAATATATGTACTACAACGCTAACACCATCTTATTCTTAAACGGTAAATACATTAAAGCCACCGATGCCACTACCGATCTGTACAGCCAGACACTGCACTATGGCTACGGAGTTTTTGAAGGCATTCGCGCGTACGAAACTTCCAATGGCGCCAAGATCTTTAAAGCGGTTGAGCATTACCAGCGCCTTAAGAAAAGCTGCGAACTTGTAAACATTCCGTTTGAGTATGATGTGGATGAATTGATTCATATCTCGTACAATGTATTGAAGAAAAATAATTTATCGGATGCGTATCTCCGTCCGCTGGTGTATTGTAGTCCGAATATGCAGTTGCAGCAGCCGAAAGAAGTTTACCTGATGATCTGTGCATGGGAATGGGGAAAATACTTAGGCGATTCATTAATCAACCTCTGCATTTCATCCTACCAACGGCCGAATCCAAACTCGGTAAAGGTTGAAGCAAAAGTTACCGGCCATTATGTAAACTCCATTCTGGCAACAAGCGAAGCCAAAGTTCGTGGATTTGACGAAGCTTTAATGCTTGATATGAACGGCAATGTTGCCGAAGGTCCGGGCGCCAACTTCTTCTACGAAAAAGACGGTGTACTCTTCACGCCTCCCCTTGGCCATATTCTCCCCGGCATCACACGCGAAACAGTTATTAACATCTGTCGCGAATTAGAAATACCACTCGTTGAAAAATATTTTACTCCCGAAGACATGGAAGGCATGGACTCAGCTTTCATGTGCGGAACCGCTGCGGAAATCATTGGCGTACAATCTATTGATGCGCGACCAATGCAGAAGAAATGGAAAGAAAGCCTCGGCTCCACCATCCAGGAAGTTTATAAAAACATTGTGTTGGAAAAATCCTACGCGGATACGATCATTTAGTGATGAGCTTGAATAAATACAGCCGTACAATTACCCAGGACCCAACATTACCTGCCTCACAGGCGATGCTGTACGGCATTGGTTTAACGGAATATGACCTCACCAAAGCACAGGTAGGTATTGTAAGCACCGGCTTTGATGGCAACACATGCAACATGCACCTGAACGCATTGGCAGGTGAAGTGAAGCAAGCTGTATGGGATCAGGAACTTGTTGGATTAATCTTTCATACAATTGGCGTAAGCGATGGTATCAGCAACGGTACAGAAGGCATGCGCTATTCTTTAGTGAGCCGTGATGTAATTGCAGATTCCATTGAAACAGTTTGCGGTGCGCAATACTATGATAGCTTGATCGCAGTTGTGGGTTGTGATAAAAATATGCCCGGCTCTTTAATGGCGATGGGCAGATTAAACCGCCCTGCGATTATGGTGTATGGCGGATCAATTGCCGGTGGTCGCTACAAAGGAAAGGAACTCAATATTGTTTCGGCATTTGAAGCATTGGGTGAAAAGCTCCAGAACAAGCTGAGTGATGCAGATTATAAAGGTATCATTCAGAATTCCTGTCCGGGTGCCGGTGCGTGTGGTGGAATGTACACCGCCAACACGATGGCTTCCGCGATTGAAGCCCTGGGCATGTCATTGCCGTACTCAGCATCCAATCCCGCGTTAAGCAAAGAGAAATCGGCTGAATGCGTTGAGGCTGGCAAAGCGATTCGCGTGTTGCTTGAAAAGGATCTGAAGCCGCGCGACATCATGACGTTCAAGGCATTTGAAAATGCTATCACCATAGTGATGGTATTGGGCGGATCGACTAATGCCGTACTGCACCTGATTGCCATGGCAAAAAGTGTTGGCGTTAAACTAACACAAGATGATTTCCAGCGCATCTCGGATAAAACTCCATTGATTGCTGACTTGAAACCCAGCGGAAAATATTTGATGGAAGCGCTGCACAAAATCGGGGGCGTACCGGCCGTGATGAAGTACTTGTTAAAAAAAGGATTTCTGCATGGCGATTGTATCACCGTAACCGGAAAAACGATTGCCGAAAACGTAGCGAACGCAAAAGACTTCGATTTCGAAAAGCAGGATGTTATTCTTCCGCTGGAAAGGCCAATCAAAGCAACCGGTCACTTGCAGATTTTATATGGCAATCTTGCCGAGAAGGGTTCCGTTGCCAAGATCACCGGTAAGGAAGGTGAAAAGTTTAACGGTCCGGCCCGTGTATTTAATGGTGAGTTCGAACTGACCGATGGAATTAAATCCGGAAGAATTCAGCATGGCGATGTAATCGTAATCCGTTACGTAGGCCCGAAAGGCGCGCCCGGTATGCCGGAGATGTTGAAACCTACGTCATTAATTATTGGTGCCGGATTTGGCAAAACGGTCGCGCTGATTACCGATGGCCGCTTCAGCGGAGGTTCGCACGGATTTGTGATCGGCCACATTACGCCTGAAGCATTTGAGGGCGGATTGATCGCGCTCGTGCAGGATGAAGATCCAATCGAGATCGATGTTACCAAAAACCAGATCAACCTGCTGGTAAGTGAAGATGAAATTAAACGAAGAAGAGCAAGCTACAAACCGCGGCCGTTGCCTGCGAAGAATGGCGTGCTGTTCAAATATGCAAAACTTGTAAAGACTGCTGCCGATGGATGCGTTACTGACGAAGACTAAACCCGAAACAAGGGAAGTTGAAAAACTTAAGATATCCGGATCTGAAGCTCTGCTGCGTTGCCTTGTAGCGGAAGGTGTTGATATTTTATTTGGCTATCCCGGAGGTGCAATCATGCCGGTGTATGATGCACTCTACGGATTTAAAGATCAACTCAATCACATTCTTGTTCGTCATGAGCAGGGCGCGATTCATGCAGCGCAAGGCTATGCACGGGCGACCGGTAAAACGGGTGTGGCGTTGGCAACTTCAGGGCCGGGTGCTTCAAACTTAGTCACGGGTTTAGCCGATGCATCCATTGATTCAACTCCGGTCGTGTGTATTACCGGCCAGGTAGCTGAACATTTATTGGGTACAGATGCCTTCCAGGAAATGGATGTAATCAACACAACACTTCCCGTTACAAAATGGAATGTACAGATCACCGAGGCGGCTTCTATTGCATCGCAGGTAGCAAGGGCATTTTACATCGCACGCAGTGGAAGGCCTGGTCCCGTTCTCATCGACATCACCAAGAACGCACAATTCGAGATGATCGAAGAGTTTGAGTATGAGAAATGTGAATCGGTTCGCACCTATGCTCCTAAACCCACTCTTGATCATTCTGCGATTGAAGCTGCGGCAGATCTGATCAACAGCGCAAAGAAGCCCTACATTCTCGTTGGACAAGGCATCCAGCTAAGCGGAGCCGAAAAAGAGTTTCTCGCTTTTGTCGAAAAATCAGGAATACCGGTTGCTTCAACCCTGCTCGGGCTTTCAACCTTACCTACCAATCACCCGATGTACGTTGGTTTTTTAGGCATGCATGGAAATTACGGCCCGAATGTATTAACCAATTCATGCGATGTGCTGATTGCCATCGGGATGCGTTTTGATGA
>CAZIGG010000096.1:10224-11360 GCA_964538575.1 uncultured Roseivirgaceae bacterium | reverse complement strand
ACCCACGCATACAGGTGCAGCGGCAGCGTGGCAACCAGCAGCGCATAGTTGGTTGTCTTCTTCACTTCCGCAGGCTTGCTGCCGGGCCAGTTTGCCACAACCCGCTGGTCGTGGGCGAGCTGCTCCATCATGTCTTTTTTATTCCGGTTGTTCCTGAGCGCGCGTTCGATCTCATCATACTGCCCATGCTCGATGTGAACAATAAGCGATTTTAAATTCAGCTTCACCTTCTCCACCACCGCATCCAGGAACTCACGTTCGGGCAACTGCTGGTAGGAAGCGTCAATCGGGATGGCTTTTCCGTAATTCAATAATACGCGCGTGCGAAAATTATAGTAATGATCGTACTGCACGCCCACCGGCACGATGTACAGCGGAAGCTTCCAGTTGTTTTGCTGCTGCACCGCCCAGGCGATGCGCGCAAAGCCTTTCTGCATCACGCGTAAATGATAGTGCATGTTCTGATCGCCCTCGCCAAAAATGAGAATCGTTTGCCGTTCGTTCAGCAGGCGAACACAGGTTTGAAAAACGATGTCGTTGTTCCGCAAGCCTTTTACGCCATCCCGGAAACGGTACACCGGGATCATGTGAAACAGCGACAGCAGCCACGCCACAAATTTATTCCCGAACACACCCGCGCGGGTTAAGAACCACGTTTCGGTACGCGAACTGGTTTCCACCAGGATGGCGTCCATAAATGCATTCTGATGGTTCACCACAAAAATGATCGGGGCATTCTTTGGAATATTTTCCTTGCCCGCCACCTGCCACTTCCGGAAGAAAAAGGACAACGACAGTTGAACATACGTTCGCATGACGCGGTAATAGATAAGCTTAATCGTAGCAGTCATTTAATGTGCAATTTCTTTCTCACGTAATCCAATCCCAAGTTCGTTCAGCTCGTGCAGAACCGGTTCATAAATTTCTTTCAGTACGGGAATGCAGACTCCGCGTGCTTTGATCCTGCCTTCCAGCAATAATTTAGCGGCAATCCCCAGCGGAAGGCCAACCGTTTTTGCCATGGCCGTATAGTTTGCATCATCGCCTGTAGCGGTAAGTGAAGCCTGGATTTCTTTTTTATGTCCGTTCGCTTCGTACACAAACTTGTGCCACATCACAATCAGGTCTTTATCGCC